>JAICXF010000035.1 GCA_025981625.1 Sphingomonas sp.
ACCTCAAGAAGATGTGGAAGTCGCCCAACGGCACCATCCGCAACATCCTCGGCGGCTGCATCTTCCGCGAGCCGATCGTCATTTCCAACGTGCCGCGGCTGATCCCCGGCTGGACCGACCCGATCGTCGTCGGCCGCCACGCCTTCGGCGACCAGTATCGCGCCACCGACTTCCTCGTGCCCGGCCCCGGCAAGCTGACCATGAAGTGGGTTGGCAATGACGGACAGGAACTCGATTTCGACGTGTTCGACTTCCCCGGCTCGGGCGTCGCCATGGGCATGTACAATCTCGACGCGTCGATCCGCGACTTCGCCCACGCCTGCTTCAACTACAGCCTGGGGCGGAAATGGCCGCTCTATCTCTCGACGAAGAACACGATCCTCAAGGCCTATGACGGGCGATTCAAGGATCTCTTCCAGGAGATTTACGACAGCGAATACAAGGCGAAGTTCGAAACTGCTGGCATCGAGTATCAGCATCGCCTGATCGACGACATGGTCGCATCCGCGCTCAAGTGGAGCGGCAAGTTCGTCTGGGCCTGCAAGAATTACGACGGCGACGTCCAGTCGGACCAGGTGGCCCAGGGCTTCGGCTCATTGGGCCTGATGACGTCAGTGCTGATGACTCCGGACGGTCACACGGTGGAAGCCGAGGCGGCGCACGGCACCGTCACCCGGCACTACCGGATGCACCAGCAGGGCAAGGCCACGTCCACCAACCCGATCGCCTCGATCTTCGCCTGGACCGGCGGGCTCAAGTATCGCGGCAAGTTCGACAATACGCCCGAGGTGGTCCGCTTCGCCGAGACGCTGGAGCGGGTGTGCGTCGAGACGGTCGAGGCCGGTCAGATGACCAAGGACCTCGCGATCCTGGTCGGGCCCGAGCAGGCGTGGATGACGACCGAACAGTTCTTCGAGGCGATCGTCCACAATCTCGAAGCGGCAATGGCCAAGGACGAAGTCGTCACCCCCGCGTAGGCGGGGGCCCAGCCGGGTTCTCGCTTTCGCGGGAATGACGGAGATGGGCATCGGGCGAGCGGATATGCTCGCGGCGGACGCCGAGGCCGACGAGCCTGGCAGGGATGCGGCTCAGGAACGGCAGGCGCTGGAAGATGCGCAGCGGCAGCGGGACCTTGTCGAGGACGATCTTGCGGACGACGAGCGGGGTCAGGATGCGGTCATGGATCGCCTTCTGCACCGCCTGGATGACGCGGGTCGGGAGAAGGCGGCGTTCCTGGACCTTCTTCAGCAGGGGATCGACGTCTTTGCCGCCGGCCAGCGGTCCGGCGAGAATGTTGGCGGCGGCCACGGCATCCTGGACCGCAAGGTTGATGCCCACTCCGCCGACTGGCGACATGGCATGCGCCGCGTCGCCGATGGCGAGCAGGCCGGGGCGCCACCAGCGGGTCAGCCGGTCGAGCGTGACGGAGAGGAGCTTCACCTGGTCCCACTTCTCGAGTGTGCCGACGACCGGACCCAGCTCGGGCGCAGCATGCGCGACATTCTTGCGAAACGCTTCGATGCCCGCGGCCTCGATCTCGTTCGCGGCTCCCTTGGGCACGACATAGGCGCATTGCCAGTAATCGCCCCGGTCGATCTCGACGATCATCGCTCCGGCACCGAAGGTCCCGCCGGTCTCGTTGGCTGCCGTTTTCTCCTTGGGGAGCCGGAACCACAGCACGTCGATCGGGGCGCTGAGATCGGTTCGCGGCAGCTGCGCCTTGTCCCGAAGAATCGAGCTGCGGCCGTCGGCGGCGATCGTCAGCGTCGCTCGAATCTCCTCGCCCGATTTCAGTCGAACACCGGCAACCCGATCGCCATCCCAAAGCAGATCAACAGCTTCGGACTCCATCCTGAGAGCGAATGTCGGATAATGCCGCGCTTCCCGGGCGAGGAAATCGAGGAAATCCCATTGCGGCATCAACGCCACGAAGCGGCTCTCGACCGGCAAGTGGCTCATGTCGGCGATGACGATCTGCTCATCGGCAACCCGGCCGGTCAGCTTTTGAACTTCATCGTGCGGGCGCTTCAGGAACTCGTCGATGAGACCCAGCTCTCGGAGCAACTCGAGCGTGGAGGGGTGCACCGTGTCGCCGCGGAAATCGCGGAAGAAATCGGCATGCTTTTCCAACACCGTCACGCTGCAGCCAGCCCGCGCGAACAGCAGTCCCGCCATCATTCCGGCGGGGCCGCCACCGGCAATGACAAGGTCCAGATCTGACGTCATGGCGCCGGCCTCTATCGCTGTGGGATCGAAAAAGGCAGAGGTAATCCATGGCGGGCGAGATCGGCGGTCAGGGCCTCAAGGACGCGCTGGTGATCCTCGGCGCCGCGGGCGTGGTCATTCCCGCCTTTTCGCGCTTCAGGATCACGCCGGTCATCGGTTTCATCCTGGTTGGGATCCTGGTCGGCCCGTTTGTACTTGGCTCCCTGGCGCGACAGCATCCGGCGCTGGCCGCATTCTCCATCAGCGACCGGCAGGCGATCGAGCCGTTCGCCGAGCTCGGGATCATCCTCCTGCTCTTCTCGGCCGGCCTGCACATCAGCTTGCGGCGGTTGCGATCGATGGGCGGAAGGGTTTTCGGTCTCGGCAGCGCCGAGCTGATCGGCTGTGCGATCCTGGTCACCGGCGGAATCCTGGTGACCGGGGTGGCCCTGCCAAGCGCCATCGCGCTCGGCCTCGCCCTCGCGCTTTCATCGACCGCGCTGGTCCTGCCGATCTCCGGCATCGACAGCCCGGTCGGCCGAACCGCCTTCGCCATGCTGTTGTTCGAGGACCTCGCCCTGGTCCCGATGCTTTTCCTCGTCGAGCTGATCGGCGGCAGGGCCAGTGCGGGCAACCTCATTACCACTGCCCTGCTTGGCTTGGTTGTGGTCGTTGCGATGCTGGTTGGCGGTCGCTTCGCGCTGAGCGCGCTATTTGCTCAAGCCGCGCGGGCCAAGAACCCCGAACTGTTCCTGGCGATCAGCCTGCTCACGGTGATTCTTGCAAGCCTGGTGACCAGTGCCGTCGGCCTGTCGCCGATCCTCGGCGCGCTGATCGCCGGCGTGCTGATTGCCGAAACCGACTATCACGCCGAAGTCGAAGCGATCACCGCGCCGCTCGCTGGCCTGGCGCTCGGCATTTTCCTGATCACCATCGGGATGCGCATCGACCTTGGCGCGCTGATGCACGATTGGCCGCTGATTATCGGAGCCGCCGCCGGCGTGCTTGCGATCAAGGCGGCGGTCACCGCACTTCTCCTCCGCCTGTCCGGAATCCGCTCGGCAGTCGCCACGGAAACGGGGATCCTGATGGCGAGCCCTTCGGAAACAAGCCTGATTGTGCTCGCGTCAGCCTCGGCGGCCGGCATCGTCAGTCCTCCGGATGCCGATTTTTGGATGATCGTCACGGCGATCGGTCTCACGATCACCCCACTTCTCGCGGCGGCGGGCCGCCGGATCGGCCGTCAGGTGGACAGGAATGCGCACGCCCTGGATTCAAGCAAATTGGGCCATTCGAAGGACCGGACGGTCGTGTTCGGCTTCGGCCGCGTCGGACGCATGGTCGTCGACATGCTGATCGCTCATGATCGGCCTTACCTGGCGGTCGACAGCGACGTCGATGGCGTCGCTCGGGCCCGCCACGACGGCTACAATGTGCTGTTCGGCGACGTCGCGCGCCCCGAACTGGCAGACAAGCTCCAGCTCGGCCACGCCGCGGCGCTGGTGCTGACGATGGACAACCCGGTGCTGGTCGCGCAGATCGCCCGGCGCGTTCGCGGCTGGGTCCCCGACCTGCCGATCATCGCCAGGGCGCGCGACACGGCCCATGCAGCGGAGTTGTACAGGGCGGGAGTGACGGACGCGGTGCCGGAAACGCTGGAAGCGTCGCTTCAGCTATCCGAAGCGGTGTTGGTCGATGTCGGGCTGGCGATGGGCCCGGTGATCGCCTCGATCCACGAGAAGCGCGACGAGCTGCGCACCCAGATCAAGGCCGAAGCGCAGCTCGAACAGGTTCCGCGCCTTGGCCGGCGGCGGATCAAGACCTAGCGCCAGCTCGCCCATCAGGAAGCGGCATTCGCCTTCGCTACCATCTGCTCGAACTCGCCTTTGGTCGTGTCGAGCAGCAGCCCGGCCTTGTTGTGCCCGAAGGCGTTCGATGGGACTTTGACCTTCATCGAGCCGCTGGAAAGAATGACGCCGTCGGGATCGACGGAAGAGATGGTCGCGATCGCGGCACCGGTCTTGTCATTCACCGTCGCTCCCAGCGCAAGTTCCTTCGCGTTAGCGGGGCGCGCCGGTCCGAGCTTCCTGGCTGCCACAGAGGCCTGGTCTGTATCGAAGCTGCCAACCTGTTTACGCTGGAGGTACTGATTGAGCTGATTGGTGCTGTTGTAGGGATCGAGAGCAGAGCTGCGCATTTCGCCGTTCGGCTCAGGCGTTTGCCCGCCGCTGGTCGCGCCAGGAGACATAGAGGGAGGAGCACCGGGTGGAGCAGCTTGTGCCAAGGCGGGCGTGTTCGGCAGCGCCATGGCAATTCCAGAGAGAATGAGTGATTTGCGCATGCGAAGGCCCTCCTCTGGAGTGCTATAATTCTTTCTTACATCAACCGCAAAGATGATGCCTGAGCCGTGACTGATGCGCGGGCTCCAAATTCACTACGCTCCAGTGAGGCACCGCTAGAGGAATTGCACGGTGGGTCGCGGGCGCGATCAAGCGGCGACCTTCTCCAGAGCATCCTTGACGGCATCGATGGCCATGCTTGCCTTAGAGCCATCCGGTCCGCCGCCCTGGGCCATGTCGCGCCTTCCGCCGCCACCCTGGCCGCCCAGCATGGCGACCGCCGCCTTCACCAGATCGACCGCGCTGACTTGCCCGGCGAGATCGTCGGTCACTCCGACGGCGACGCTTGCACGCCCATCGTTGACCGCGACCAGCGCGGCGATCCCGGACCCGATACGCTGTTTCATCGTGTCAACGGTCGACCGCAAGTTCTTGGGATCAAGGCCTTCCACGACCTGCGCCAGAAATTTGTGTCCGTTGACGTCTTCCGGCGCAGAGGCATCCGGTTTCGTCGCTCCGCCGCCCATCGCCAGCGCCTTTTTGGCGTCGGCAAGCTCGCGTTCGAGTCGCCGCCGATCCTCGATCAGGGAAGCGATGCGCGCCGGGACTTCGTCGGGAGCGCTCTTCAGCGAGGCCGCGGCCTCGCGCAGCTTGGCGTCGCGCTCGCTGAGCCAGCGCCGGGCCGCTTCGCCCGTCAGTGCCTCGATCCGGCGGACTCCGGCGGAGACAGCGCTCTCGCCGATGATCTTGAGCAGCTGGATGTCGCCCAGTGCGCGGACATGCGTTCCGCCGCACAGCTCGACCGAATAGTCGTTGTCGCTCAGCCGGCCCATCGACAACACGCGGACCTCGTCGCCGTATTTTTCGCCGAACAGCGCCATTGCGCCGGCGGAAATGGCCTCGTCCGGTGTCATTAATCGCGTGGTCACTGGCTCGTTCGAGCGGATTTGTGCATTCACCTCGGCTTCGACGGTGTCGATTTCTTCGCGCGTCAGGGCCTTCGGGTGCGAGAAGTCGAACCGGAAATAGTCCGGCGCGACGAGGCTGCCTTTCTGACTGACATGCGTGCCGAGATGCCGCCGCAGCGCCGCGTGAAGCAGGTGGGTGGCGCTATGGTTGGCGCGCACCCGATTGCGGCGCTCACTGTCAACCTTTTGATGGACGGTCTCCCCAACGCTGATTTCGCCGGCAATTACCTTGGTGCGGAGCACGTGGAGCTTGCCCAGCTGTTTGGACGTATCCTCAACTTCGCCTACGAAGCCCTTCAGAGTGGTCAGCTTTCCAGTGTCACCGATCTGACCCCCGCTCTCCCCGTAAAATGGCGTCTGGTTGAGCAAGATATCGACCGTCTGGCCGACTTCAGCATTCGGCACCCGCTCGCCATCGCTGACGATGGCCACCACCGCGCCCTCGCCCTCGTCGCCCGAATAGCCGGTAAATTCGGTCGCCCCATATTCTTCGACGAGGTCGAACCAGATGTCCTCGCTCGGCTTCCCGCCCGATCCCTTCCAGGCGGCGCGAGCGTTGGCCTTCTGCTCGGCCATCGCCGCCTCGAACCCGGAGCGGTCGACGCCAAGCCCTCGCGCCCGCAGCGCGTCCTCGGTCAAGTCGTAGGGGAAGCCGAAGGTGTCGTAGAGCTTGAACGCGGTCTCGCCGGGCAGCGTGTCGCCTTCCGTCAGACTGACCGAAGCTTCGTCGAGCAGACGCAGGCCATTCACCAGCGTCTGACGGAACCGCGTCTCCTCCTGCTGGAGCGTCGCTTCGATCAGCGGCTGGGCGCGGATGAGCTCCGGGTACGCAGCCCCCATCTCGGCAACCAGCGCGGGGACGAGCCGGTACATCAATGGTTCCTTTGCCCCGAGCAGGTGCGCGTGGCGCATTGCCCGGCGCATGATCCGGCGGAGGACATAGCCCCTGCCCTCGTTCGCCGGCAGAACGCCGTCGGCAACCAGGAATCCGCTCGCGCGCAAATGATCGGCGATGACGCGGTGGCTCGCCTGCTGCTCGCCCTCCGCGCTGGTGTGCGTGAGTTCCTCGCTGGCACGGATCAGCGCCTTGAACGTGTCGGTGTCGTAATTGTCGGGAACGCCCTGCAAGACCGCGGCGATCCTCTCCAGGCCCATGCCCGTATCGATGCTCTTCTTGGGCAGTTCCGAGACGATCTCGCCCGCCGCCTGCTCATATTGCATGAACACGAGGTTCCAGATCTCGACAAACCGATCACCGTCCTCGTCCGCGCTTCCTGGAGGTCCGCCGGGGATATGCTCCCCATGGTCGTAGAAGATTTCGGAGCACGGGCCGCACGGGCCCTCGTCGCCCATGGCCCAGAAATTGTCCTTGGTTGGAATCCGGATGATCCGGCTGTCGGGCAGCCCGGCAATCTTCTTCCAGAGGTCGAAGGCTTCATCGTCGGTGTGATAGACGGTCGCGGTGAGCCGGTCGGGACTGAGCCCCCATTCCTTGGTGATCAGGTTCCAGGCAAGCTCGATCGCGCGGTCCTTGAAATAATCGCCGAACGAGAAATTCCCCAGCATTTCGAAGAACGTATGGTGGCGAGCCGTGTAGCCCACATTGTCAAGATCGTTGTGCTTGCCACCCGCCCGGACGCATTTCTGCGAGCTGCTCGCGGTCCGATAGGGGCGCGTCTCGAGGCCGGTGAACACGTTCTTGAACGGCACCATGCCGGCGTTGACGAACATCAGGGTCGGGTCGTTCTGCGGGACCAGCGGCGCCGACTGTACGCGCGCGTGACCGTTCTTCTCGAAAAAATCGAGGAAGGAGCGGCGGATGTCGTTGGTCGAGGTCATGTGATGGCGATGTAAATGTTGTGCTGCACTGCGGCAAGGCGACGCCTGAGGGAAGCGACTAGACGCCCAGCGCGAAGTTGAGGCGAATGCGCGGATGCAGGTCTTCAGGCACGGCCGCTTCCCATTTGAGAGTTGCGATGTCCTTGCGCGTGGCGGTCACGTCCCCGTCACCGTACCACACGCAAGTCCCGCCAGTTTTGGCCGGAATTAGCCCCGTCCAGTGGCCAGAGCACGTCTCAGCACCGTCGCGCCCGTCCCATTGGTGGTCAATGAGCCACATCTCCCAGCCGAGCACAGGGACAAGATCGCGCTCGCATGCATCGAGAAAGGCATTCACGTCGTCCGGCCGAATACCCATCTCGCCGTTTGACGCACGCCACGAGCGGTCAATCACGTCTGGGTCGAGCGATGGTGGGGAATATAGCTCCATCGATACCTCACTGCGCGAAGGCTTTGCGCTGTCTATTGACGACAGCTAGGCGAGTGCAATGGCGAA
This sequence comes from Sphingomonas sp., assembly GCA_025981625.1. The sequence continues at coordinate 7,848 of JAICXF010000035.1, forward strand.
GCGTTCGAACCATGCGATCCCCCGGTACAAGCGAAGGCGAGGCAAGCCGTTCGCTCGGCGCGTTATGGGCTGGATCGTCAAGCTGATCTTCGCGCTCATCATCATCTCGGTCCTGTGGGTGATCGCCTACCGGTTCATCAACCCTCCAATCACAGCCACCATGATCGGCGACGAAATTGCTGGACGCGGTGCAACGCGCTCGTGGATGCCGATCAGCCAGATCGATCGCGACATGGTTCGTGCGGCGATTGCCGGCGAGGACGGGAAGTTCTGCAGCCACCACGGCTTCGACTTCAAGGCGATGGAAAACGCCATGCAACGCAACGCCTCGGGCGGTCGCATCCGGGGCGGCTCAACGATCAGCCAGCAGGCAGCCAAAAACGCCTTTCTGTGGCAGGGTGGCGGTTATGCGCGGAAGGGCGTCGAGGCGTGGTTCACGTTCCTCATCGAGCATCTGTGGGGCAAGCGGCGGATCATGGAAGTCTATCTGAACGTCGCCGAAACCGGCATCGGCACCTATGGCGTCAACGCTGGCGCGCAGCGCTATTTCGGGCATGACGCGAGCGCGATGAGCCCCAGCGAAGCGGCGCGCATCGCCGCGGTCCTGCCGCTCCCGAAGGAGCGGGAAGCGCTCGCGCCGAAGGGCTTCACGCGCCGCTACGGGAACATCATCACCGCGCGCATCCCCGTCGTGGCCCGAGATGCGCTCGACGCCTGCATCTACAAGGGAGCTTCGGCGACGGTGAACAAGGCGCCTCCGCCGGTTGCGAAAAAGGCGCGGCCGGTGCCGGGCGAGGAATTCGAGACGGCCAAGCCGCCGCCAGTCGGGGATGTTGCTCCGGACCAGCCCGCAGTGGCAATGGAACCGGGGCAATCCGCTGTGTCGCCGGTCGCCAACGAGCCTGCGCCGGAACAATCGAATGAGTCCTCGAACGCCGGCTGATCTTCACGCTGAAAAGTGGCTGAAGCGGGCCTTGCAGCCGGAACGCCGCCCCTCCCCTGTCCGTTGAAACAGGCAAATCCAGCCAAGGAGGAGTCTATGGCCACGCGTACCCAAAGCCGCGCTTCCAATCGCAGCAGCAGCTCGGACAGAAACCGCGGTAGCGACAGCTCGAGCAGCAACCGGAGCGCTTTCTCCTGGGGCAGCGATGCCGGTCCGATGCTGGGCGCCGCGCTTGCCGGTGCAGCGATCGGTTTTGCCGCGAATTACGGCCGCAAGGCGTTCATGCAGGGAATGGAGGCGACGGTCGGCGACTGGGACGAAATCCTCACCGCCGAGCACAAGATGGCATTGGGGATTCTCGACAAGATGCTGGCGACGGACCAGTCGCAGTCCTTCAAACGCAAGATGCTGCTGATGAAGCTTACGCACGCGCTCGACAAGCACGCTCACGCCGAAGAGATGGTCGTCTATCCGGCGCTCCGCGAGGACGATCAGGCGATGGACGCCGATCATCTCGAAGGCGAGCATGGCTACATCAAGACGTTCATCTACGAGCTCAACAAGATCGGCGCGGAGGCTCCCAACTGGCTCGAAAAGGTGCGAGAGTTCCGGGCGCTGGTGCATGAGCACGCCCAAATGGAAGAGCAGCAGGTCTTCCCCAGGTTCAAGCAGGCGATGACCGACGAAGAGAATGCCGAGATCACGAGTCTGGTGAACCGCGACGGCTTCTGGATGGCTTAAGTAGCTCCCTCTCGCGTAAGCGGGAGAGGGACTTAACCGACGAGGGCTAGCTTCGGCGGTTCCTGGACGGACAGGTCGACGCTGCCCTCGCCGCTGATGCGCTCGATGCGTGCAGCCAGCTCCGCGTCGAGGAGGCAATCACGCGCGGCAATGACCGACGCCTCGCCGCCCGCGGCAGTCGGGACAATGAAACGCACGACTCCGTTCGACCCGCGTGCGCTTGCGAGTTCGCTGCCGATCCGCCCGGCCATTGCTGCATCGCCGATCCGTATCGTCATCCGAAGCCGGGTTCGCCTGGCGAGGTCGGCAAGCGGCTGGCAGCGCTTGATCGTCACGCGCGGCGTTTCGTCCCCTGCCCTCCGATCGAGTTCGACGGACAACAAGCCGCACTGGCCGGCCTTGGCCGCGGCCTCGAGCGCGCTGGTGGCTTCCTCATCGAAGGCGGTTGCCAGGAATTGCCCGCTGCTGTCGCTCAGGGTCGCCATCATGTAGCGGCGCCCTTTGGCCGACGTCCGCCAACGGGCTTCCTCGACGAGACCGGCCATGGTCGTCGGGACGCGCTCGCCCTCACCGAGCGAAATTTCGCTGACCTCGGCGAACGTCTTGACCTTGTGCGCCGCCAGCAGATGCCGCGCGGCGTCCACGGGATGGGCTGAAAAATAGAATCCAAAGGCGTCGCGCTCGGCAGCCATGCGCTGCGCGAGAGACCAGCTCGCGTCGCGCGGAAGCCTAATCGGGGCGGCTTCAGCCGAATTGCCGCCGAACAGCGCCGCTTGGCCGCTAGTCCGATGGTCGAGCGCGCTCGTGGCATGCGCCAAAATCGTCTCCGCCGCCGCGAACACACCTGCTCGCTCAGGCTTGATGCCATCGAACGCACCCGCCGCGGCTAGGCTCTCAAGCTGCCGCCGGTTCAGCAATCGCGGATCCACGCGCGCGGCAAAGTCCTCGAGGGTGGCGAATGACCCGCTCCGGTCGCGCTCCTCGACCAAGGTCTGCATCGCCTTTTCGCCGACACCCTTGAGCGCGCCCAGCGCGTACCGGACCGAACCGGCCTCAACGGTGAAATGCTCCCGGCTCGCGTTGATGTCGGGCGGCAGGCACTCGATTCCGCCGCGCCGCATGTCTTCGACGTACATGGCGAGCTTGTCGGTGAGCGCGACGTCGAAGCTCATCGATGCGGCGTAGAATTCGGCGCGGTGATGCGCCTTCAGCCATGCCGTCTGGTAGGTGAGCAGCGCATAGGCGGCGGCGTGGCTTTTGTTGAACCCGTAGCCGGCGAACTTGTCGATCAAGTCGAACAGCTCGTTGGCTTTGGCCGAAGGAATGTTGTTGTGGGTGGCGCAGCCCTCGACAAAGTTGGCGCGCTGCGCATCCATCTCCGCCTGGATTTTCTTGCCCATCGCGCGGCGAAGCAAATCGGCGGCGCCCAGCGAATATCCGGCCAGGATCTGCGCGGCCTGCATCACCTGCTCCTGGTAGACGATGATGCCATAGGTCCCCTTGAGGATGCCTTCGAGCAGCGGGTGCGGGTATTCGATCGCTTCCTGGCCGTTCTTGCGCCGACCGAACATCGGGATGTTGTCCATCGGGCCGGGCCGATAGAGCGCGTTGAGCGCGATGATATCCTCGAACACGGTCGGCTTCACCGCCGACAGGGTGCGACGCATGCCCTCCGATTCCACCTGGAACACGCCGATCGTGTCGCCGCGCTGGAGCAGTTCATAGACGGCGGGATCATCCCAACTGAGCGCGCCGAAATCGACTTCGATGCCCTGCTCGGCAAGCAGCCGCTGCCCTTCTTTGAGAACCGATAGCGTCTTCAGGCCAAGGAAGTCGAACTTCACCAGCCCCGCCGCCTCGACACATTTCATGTCGAACTGGGTGACCGGCATGTCGGAGCGCGGGTCGCGATAGAGCGGCACTAGCTCATCGAGCGGGCGGTCGCCGATCACGACGCCCGCGGCGTGGGTGGAGGCGTGGCGGGGCAACCCTTCCAGCTTCATCGCCAGGTCGAACAGCCGCTTCACCTCAGGTGCGTTCTTGTACTCGGCCGCGAGCTCCGACACGCCGTTGAGCGAGCGCTCGAGAGTCCAAGGGTCCGCTGGGAGATTGGGAATGAGCTTCGCGAGCCGGTCGACATGCCCGTAGCTCATCTGGAGGACGCGGCCAGTATCCTTGAGCACGGCGCGCGCCTTCAGCCGCCCGAAGGTGATGATCTGAGCCACCTTGTCACGGCCGTATTTGCGCTGGACGTAAGAGATAACCTTGTCGCGATGGGTTTCGCAGAAGTCGATGTCGAAGTCCGGCATCGACACGCGCTCGGGATTGAGGAAGCGCTCGAACAGCAGACCGAGCGCGAGCGGATCGAGGTCGGTGATCGTCAATGACCAGGCGACGACGGACCCTGCGCCGGAGCCGCGTCCCGGCCCGACGGGAATGTCGTTCGCCTTCGCCCATTTGATGAAATCGGCGACGATCAGGAAGTAGCCGGCAAATCCCATGCCGGTGATGATGTCGAGCTCATAATCGAGCCGCTCCGAGTAGCGTTCGAGCTCTTCGGCGCTCCTGCCCGTAAGCCGCATCTCGAGACCTGCGCGCGCATCGCGGCGGAGTTGCTCGTCTTCGTCATTGCCGAGGCGCGGGAGGATCGGCCTGCGCTTGGGCGCGGCGACGGCGCAGCGCTGTGCGATGATCGCGGTGTTGCCGAGCGCTTCCGGCAAGTCGGCGAACAGCTCGGCCATCGCCATACTGTCCTTGAGCCACGCATCGGGCGATGAGGTCGCCCGATCGGCGCTTTCGACGTATGCCGAGGCGGCGATGCACAGCATCGCGTCGTGCGCCGCATGGAATGCCGGATCGGCGTAAGCGGCCGGATTGGTGGCCACGAGCGGCAGGTTGCGCGCATAGGCGAGCTCAATCAGCGCCGGCTCGGCTGTTTCCTCTACGGGATCGTGACGCCGTGACAGCTCGACATAGAGTCGCTCGGGAAAGACTGCCTGGAGTCGGTCAAGATAAGCTTCGGCCTTGAGCTGTTGCCCGTCCGCGATGAGCCGAGCGACTGCTCCTTCCGCGCCGGCGGTAAGGGCAATCAGGCCCTGACCAAGACCCTCGAGCCTGGAAAACTCAACATGCGGCTCCTGCTCCACCGGTCGGTCGAGGTGAGCGGCGGAGACCAGCTTGCAGAGGTTCGCATATCCCTGTTCGTCCTGCGCCAGTAAGGCGAGCCAATCGATGCCCCCTTCCCCGCCAATCTCGGGCGGTCGCGCGACTGCAAGCATGGCGCCGATGATCGGCTGGACGCCCTTCCCGAAGCAAGCGTCGCTGAACGGCATCGAACCGTAAAGACCGTTGCGGTCGGTGAGCGCCACGGCCGGAAATCCGAGCTTCGCCGAGCGCTCCGCGATCGTCTTGGGCTCCATCGCTCCTTCGAGCATCGTGAAGCACGAGAAGACGCGAAGCGGGACGAACGGCTGAGTCACAGGGCGGTTTATGGGATTGCAGGAGCGGTCAGGACAAGCAACGGCAGGCAACTTATCCCCATCTTATCGGGGCTGCCAGCGACCCTCCACGATATCCCGAATTTCGCGAATTCGGCCGGCGTACGCTTCGGCGATGCACTGGCGGTCAGCGCAGCGATCGCGATACGCGTAGAACCGATACGCACTCTTTCGTAGCTGGTCCCGTTGGTCGGGCGTGGAGACCGCCAGGGCACGACCGTACTCAGCCGCCATTGCGCGATCCATGCTGGCGAGACCCGGATCGGAACAGACCGCCCGTTCGCCAGTGGTCCGCGCCGTCGCGCAATTGAAGCTGGGGCGCGCGGCGGCGACCGGAGCGCTCGCAGGCGGAGCCGCTGGAGGCGAAACGGGCACCGCGGGCTCCGGGGACACGGGCCCGGCGGAATTCTCCTGTTCGGCCTCATTCGCGACTTCCGGGGAAGTGACGGGTGGCGGTTGCTGGACACGCTCGAGAGTCGCAAGCGCCTGGATGACCGCATCGGCGTTGTGGACGCTCACGACCGTGCCGCTGTTATCCGCCGCCTGTTGAACCGTGTAGTCGACATCGGACATGAGGGTCGTTCGGCCACCCGCTACGGCTACTCCTGGCGGCAGGTCGATCGACAGCGATCCCGAGCAGTTTGCCGCGTGGGTCGTGCTGTCCTCGCTCTCCATTACCGGATTTTCCATCCGCACAGCTGCCGCTGAGGCGATCTGGTCGTAGGCTGTCTGATCGCTTCCCCGAAGCTGCGCGGCGCGGCGGAACAGATCGCGCTTGATGAGGTCGTAGGTGCCGCTCGCCGCGCATAGCTTCTCGACATTTGACGGCGCAGAGGTGGCGACTTCGTTGCCGGTCAGCTTGTCCTGGTCCGAGTTACGATTGGTCGCAAGATAAGCGACGATGAGCAGCAGCAAGGCGAGTGCGCCGACGAGCGCGAGCGTGGTCCAGTTGACGCGCCGCAGCGAGGAATCAACGTCGTCACGCGGCGGGCGCTCGGTCATTCCAGCCGGCCTTCGTGCAGCCGAACCACGCGGTCCACCCGCGCGGCAAGTCGCTCATTGTGCGTCGCGACCAACGCCGCGGTGCCTTCGCCGCGCACGAGATTCAGAAACTCGGAAAGGACTGCGTCCGCGGTTTTCTCGTCGAGGTTGCCGGTCGGCTCATCGGCGAGCACCAGCGGCGGCTTGTTGGCAAGCGCGCGCGCGACCGCGACACGCTGCTGCTCGCCGCCGGAAAGCTTCGACGGGCGGTGATCGAGCCGCTCACCGAGCCCCAGCACGCCGAGCAAGTCCTGGGCCCGCTTCCTTGCGGCATCCGGCTCCGCTCCCCGCACCAGCTGCGGCAGCACCACGTTTTCGACTGCGTTGAATTCGGGCAGCAGGTGGTGGAACTGATAGACGAAGCCAAGCAGCTCGCGCCGCAAGCGTGTCCGCCCCTCGTCGTCGAGCTGCGATGCTTCTTCGCCATTGAGCCGGATCGAGCCGCTGAATCCTCCCTCGAGAAGACCGACCGCCTGGAGCAGGGTAGATTTGCCGGAGCCCGATGGTCCCAGCAGAGCGACGATCTCGCCCGGCCGAATGGCCAGATCGACGCCGCGCAGCACGTCGATGGTGACGTCGCCCTGCCTGAAACTTCGCTTGAGCTCGCGCGCCTCGAGGACCGGCTCACTCATAGCGCAGCACCTGCACCGGATCTGTGCTCGCCGCCTTGTACGCCGGATAGAGCGTCGCAAGGAATGACAGGACCAGCGCCGTCAAAACGATCACGGTAACTTCGACCGGATCGGTCCGTGCCGGCAGGTCGGTGAGAAAGCGCACCGATGGATCCCACAGATTTTGGCCGGTCAACCGCTGAATCACGTCGACGATGCCCTGACGAAAGAAGAGGAACACGGCGCCCAGAATGATCCCGAGAACGATCCCGAGCGAGCCGATCGTCACTCCAACGGTGACGAACACGCGCATCATCCCGCGGCGGCTTGCGCCCATGGTCCGAAGGATCGCGATGTCGCGCGTTTTCGCCCGGACCAGCATGATCAGCGACGAGAGAATGTTGAACACCGCGACCAGCACGATCAAGGACAGGACCACGAACATGGCGACGCGCTCGACCTCAAGCGCGGAAAACAGGGCCGAATTCATCTGCCGCCAGTCGATGATTGCTGCCTTCCCCTGGATCATCTTGCGGATGGGGGCGATGATCTGGTCCACACGGTCGGGATTGGTCGTCTGGATTTCGACCATGCCGACCTGGTCGCCCATCAGGAGCAGCTCCTGCGCGTCCTGCATCGGCAGCAGGACGAAGGCCTTGTCGTAATCGTAGACTCCAATCTCGAACACGGCGCCAACGGTATAGGTGACCTCCCGCGGGACCGTTCCGACGACCGTCGACCGGCCTTCGGGGTTCCACAAGGTGATCTGGCTGCCGGGGTACGCGCCAAGCGTGTCGGCGAGGCGCGAACCGATCGCGACCTTGCCGCTGCCCGGCGTGATCGAGCGCATGTCACCCGCGGTGACACCGCCCATGATCGTCTTGTTGGCCCGGATGTCCTCGACCCGCATACCCCGCACCAGCACGCCCTCAAAGCGACCATTTGCGGTGGCCATCAGCGGAGTTTCGATCAGCGGAACGGCGGAGGTGACGCCGGGCGTCTTTTTTGCCTGATCGGCGATCTGCTGCCATCCGCTCAGCCGGCCGTCGTAGGCCTGAACGATCGCATGACCGTTGAGGCCGACGATCTTGTCGAACAGCTCGGCGCGGAAGCCGTTCATCACGCTCATCACGATGATCAGCGCCGCAACTCCAAGCGCGACCGCGATTAGGCTGATGCTGGCGACCAGGAAAATGAATCCCTCCCCTTTGCCCGGGAGAAGGTAACGACGGGTGAGCATCCGCTCCGCGCGGGTCAGGATCATGCGGTCAGTCTCGCGAGTGCGCTTTCGATGCTCAGCTCCTCGCGCTCGCCGGTTGAACGGCGCTTTAACTCGACAGTGCCGGCGGCGATCCCGCGCGGACCGACGATCACCTGCCATGGCAGTCCGATGAGGTCCATTGAGCCGAGTTTGACGCCGCCGCGCTCGTCGCGATCGTCGTAAAGGGTCTCCACGCCGGCTTCGCGCAATTGCTCGTACAAGGACTCCGCGGCAAGGACACTGTTCTCGTCGTCCGAACGCATGGTGACCACGCCGACGCGCCACGGTGCGACGGCCTCCGGCCAGATGATGCCGGCGTCGTCATGGCTCGCCTCGATGATCGCGCCGACCAGGCGCGACACACCGACGCCATAACTGCCCATCATCGGCGTGACCGGCGTTCCATCCCGGCCGGAGACCTTGAGCCCCATCGCCGACGAATATTTGTCGCCAAAATAGAAGATGTGCCCGACCTCGATTCCGCGCCCGGTCCGCTGCTGGTCCTTGGGCACGATTTCCCACTTGGCGACGTCATGCGTTTCGTCGGTCGCGGCGTAGGTTGAATTGACCCGGTCGAAGAGCCCCTGGAGGCCCGCCTCGTCCCCGTAGCGCAGATCGGACTGTTGCCAGTCGAACTGCTCATAGACCGCGTCGTAGAAGACCTCGCTTTCTCCCGTTGGCGCGAGCACGATGAATTCGTGGCTGAGATCGCCCCCGATCGGGCCCGAAGCAGCCTTCATCGGGACGGCGCGGATGCCGAGGCGCTGAAAGGTGCGCAGGTAAGCCAGCATCTGCGTATAATAGCTCTGCCGAGCGCCCGCTTCGTCGAGGTCGAAACTATAGGCGTCCTTCATCAGGAACTCGCGCCCGCGCATCACGCCGAACCGAGGCCGGACCTCGTCCCGGAACTTCCACTGAATGTGGTACAGCGTGCGCGGAAGATCGCGGTAGCTCTTCACGTCGTCGCGGAAGATGGTGGTGATCATCTCCTCGTTCGTCGGACCGTAGAGCATTTCCCGGTCATGACGATCGCGGATGCGCAGCATCTCCGGCCCATAAGCGTCGTAACGGCCGCTTTCGCGCCACAGGTCGGCCGCCTGCAGAGTCGGCATCAGCAATTCCTGGGCGCCCGCGCGGTCCTGCTCCTTGCGAACGATCTGCTCGATCTTCTTGAGCACTCGGAAACCCAGCGGGAGCCAGGCATAGATCCCTGCCGCCGTTTGCCGCACCAGGCCGGCGCGGAGCATCAGCTTGTGGCTGACGATCTGGGCGTCCGTGGGGCTGTCCTTGAGAACCGGGAGAAATGCACGGGACCAACGCATGGCGCGGGGCTCTACGGGGCCCATTTGTTGCTGGCAACCGGCGGCTCGCTGTGTCTCTGCCGACACAGGGGACGCACAAACGCAACCTCACCCGGATTCTGGCAGTGACTCAGACCGTGGCGACGCTTACTCACTTTGTTGTCCGAACGCACTGACCCTTGGGTCGGCTTCGGGGCCGCGGGCGGCGACTGGGGACGCTGAACGCGACACATCCAAGGGGGCTGGCGAGCAATCGTCACGCAAGGCGCCCGGATCGCTCGTCGATCCGGGCGTTTGCGTTTGGACGTTTGGGTTTGAGCAGGGGACAGTCCCGAGCATTCTCTTTTGATGAACGCAGTTGACGCGAACCCAGACTTAAGGAATCAGCCGATGCGACTGCTTCGAGAACAGGAGGGAGCATGCGCATTCGATTAATGGCGGCATTCGTGATCGCGGCCGCGCTCGCAAGCACCTCGGCGCCCGCCCAAAGCAGCGCTCAGGACAATGCTACTGCACAGACCACCGACAATGATGGGCCCAACTCGGACCTGATCTGGAACGTGATCGGCTGCTTTGGCTTGCTCGGACTTCGCGGGTTGTGGCGGCCAACCGACAACGACGGCTATACCGACGACCCAATTTGATGGCTCAGCAGGGAGGAATTTTCGATATGCGCATGACAGGTTCACTCGCGATCGCTGGTGCCGCGCTGCTGGCGGCAAGCCCGGCACTCGCGCAGAACGACGCCGCGGCGACGAACGCGACTACCGCCGCACCGGCGACCGATACGAACACGGCGAGCACGACGACGGACATGAACGCGACCGGCAATGCCGCCGCGCCCGTGACGCCGGCCGAAACCGCTGCCGTCATGAATTCGACCACGACGGACACGACGACCCAGGCTCCGCCACCGGAGCGTCACCACGGATTTCCGTGGGGCGTGATCGGGCTTCTCGGCCTCATCGGCCTAATCCCACGAGGCCGCCGCAGCTAGCTTCGACTAGTTCTCATTTGTCTTCGAAGGGCGCGCTGCCATAAGCGGCGACTCTTCGGAGCGAATGATGGACCAGCACAAACTCGCAACATCCACACGGATCGTCGAAGGCGGCAGGCGTAGGGACTGGCGGGGCCGGCTCGTCAACGTACCCGTCGAGCGGGGATCGACGATCCTGTTCGATAGCGTCGCGGAGCTTCAGTCCAGCAAGGCCGGACTCGGCAGTTACCGCTACGGACTGCAGGGCACCGCCACTCACTGGGCACTCGCGGAAGCCATCACCGAGCTCGAACCCGGCGCGGCTGGAACCGCGCTCTACCCCAATGGCCGTGCGGCGATCACCGGCCCGCTCCTGGCGCTGTTGTCGCAGGGCGACGAGCTGCTGGTGCCCGACAATGTGTATGGGCCGTCACGCAAGTTCTGCGAGACCGTCCTCAAGCGCTTCGGCGTCGCGACACGCTATTACGACCCGTTGATCGGAACGGGCATCGCGGCGCTCATCGGCAGCAACACGCGCGCAATCCTCCTCGAAAGCCCGGGGTCGCTGACCATGGAAGTTCAGGACGTGCCGGCAATCTGCGCCGTCGCCCGGAAACGCGGAATCGCGACTTTGCTCGACAATACGTGGGCGACGTCGCTGTTCTTTCCCGCCATCGCCGCCGGGGTCGACGTGTCGATGGTTGCCGGGACCAAATATATCGGCGGCCACGCGGACATCCTGCTCGGCGCGGCCACCGCCACAGAAGCTTATTATGAGCAGATCCAGGAATCCTCGTGGGACCTCGGCTACGGAATCTCGCCCGATGACGCGTGGCTGGGATCACGCGGGCTCAGGACATTGGGCATTCGGCTGAAACAGCATGAGGAAAATGCGCTGAAGGTCGCGCACTGGCTGAACGAGCGGGCGGAGGTCGGACTGATGCTCCATCCCGCCTTTGACGACTGCCCCGGTCATGAAATTTGGAAGCGCGACTTCAAAGGCTCGTCGGGCCTGTTCACCTTCGAGCTCAAGGATCGTTCGCCGCAGCAGCGCGCGCTGTTCGTCGACGCGCTGGAGCTGTTCGGAATCGGCTATAGCTGGGGCGGTTACGAGAGCCTGGCCCTTCCAGTCGATCCTCACCGCACCGTTTCAAAGGCGCCGGCCCCAAATCTCGTCCGGCTGCACATCGGCCTCGAGGACCCGGACGACCTTATCGCCGACCTCCGCCAGGCGCTGGATCAGGCGGGCCGCTCTCCATAGACATTTCCCGCCTCGCTGTAGCGGCAGACGAGGAATTCCTCGTTCGCGCCTACAGCGGTGGCGCAACCCACCTGTCGCGAGGCGCGCCAGATCATCTGGGTGTAATGGCCGACCCGTTCGACATCGCCCGAGCGGCTGTTGTTCGGGAAAGTGCCTGG
>JAICXF010000068.1 GCA_025981625.1 Sphingomonas sp.
ACGCGCATTCGGGGCGGCTCTAGCCGCCGAGGTACGCCCTCACAATTTTTGTGGGTTCCGACGGCGGCTCACCCGGGGTGATCGCGTCGACGGCGTCCATTCCAGCGACGACCCGCCCGATCACGGTGTAATTATTGTCGAGCTCGGGATGTGGGGCGAACATGATGAAGAATTGGCTGTTCGCGGAATCCTTGCTGTCCGCCCGGGCGGCGCCGAGCGTTCCGCGCAGGAAGGGAACCGCGGTGAATTCCGCCTTTAGGTCGGGGAGGCTCGACCCGCCCTCGCCGGTGCCCTTGGGGTCGCCGCCCTGCGCCATGAACCCTGGAATCACCCGGTGGAAGGTGAGGCCGTTGTAGAAACCCTGGCGCACCAGCGTCTGAATCCGCTCGACATGGTGCGGAGCGAGGTCGGGGCGAAGGACGACCTCGACCGTCCCGCCGGTCGAGAGATCGAGGAACAGATGGTTTGCCTTGTTCGCGACCACCTCGGGTGGCGCGATAACGCTCGGCGTTGGAGGCGGTGCGGGCGCCGGTTTCGCCGCTACCATTGTGAACGCCATCAACGGCAACGCGAACAGAACCTGCCTCAATTCATTCCTCCCGAGCGTTCCAACGCCTGTGTAGAAACTCCGCTTTCCTTAGCGTGAACCACCGTTCAAGTGGCGTCGGACGTCGTCCGCGACGGCTGGCGTGACGAACTTGTCGATCGACCCCCCGAACCGGGCGATCTCCTTCACCAGCTTGGACGCGATCGGCTGAAGCGAGACGTCCGCCATCAGGAAGATGGTCTCGATATTGTCGTTCAGCTGCTGGTTCATCCCAGCCATCTGGAACTCATATTCGAAGTCGGCGACCGCACGCAGTCCGCGGAGAATGGCGGTCGCGCCCTGCTGTTCGGCGAAATCCATCAATAGCGAGCCGAATTCGACGACCTCGATCTTGCCGGGACTGTCAGCGACCTCGCGGCGGACCATCGCCAAGCGTTCCTCGACGCTGAACATCGGCTCCTTCGACGGGTTCGTCGTGACCCCGATCACCAGCTTGTCGACGAGGTGCGCCCCGCGGCGAATGATATCGAGGTGCCCGAGCGTGATCGGGTCGAACGTGCCAGGATAGACTGCGACCTTCATGCGCCCCCCATCAATGGTCTCTCTCTATGGCAAATCTCGCGATCGCGCGCAGCAAATCCGCTTCCGCGCCGTGGCCGGGCAGGTGCTCGATTGCCTGGTTGACCAAGAAACCGGCCTGCTGGCGCGCCCGCTCCTCTCCGAGGAGCGATACGAAGGTGGCCTTGCCCTTGTCGGCATCTCGCCCCGTCGGCTTGCCCGCCGCCGCCTCATCACCGCTGTGATCGATGAGGTCGTCGGCGATCTGGAACGCCAGGCCGATGTTGCGCGCGTAGCCGCGATAGGGCGTTCGGGCCTCGGCCGGCAGCTTCGTCATGATGCACGCCGCTTCAACCGCATATTCGATCAGCGCGCCGGTCTTGAGCTGCTGCAGCCGGGTGATTGCCGGAAGGTCGAGCCGCTGCCCCTCGGCGGCGAGGTCCATCATCTGCCCGCCCGCCATTCCTGCAGGCCCCGCCGCGCGCGCGAGCTCGAGCCCGAGGTCTGAGCGTACCCAGGGATCCTCATGCGTCGCCGGGTCGGCAAGGATTTCGAACGCCAACGCATGAAGACTGTCCCCCGCAAGGACTGCGGTCGCTTCACCGAAGGCCCGGTGGACGGTCGCCTTGCCGCGCCTCAAATCCGCGTCGTCCATGCACGGTAAATCGTCGTGGATGAGCGAGTAGACATGAACTGCCTCGATCGCGCAGCCTGCTCTCAGCGCGCGCATCCGGTCAATCGCGAACAACCGCGAGGCCGCGACGGTGAGCAGCGGGCGAAGCCTCTTGCCGCCGCCGATCGCTGCGTGACGCATCGCGTCGTAGAGCTTGTCTCGACTGTCGCCGGTAGGGCTGAGTAACTGGCCAAAAAAGGCATCCACGTCGGTGCGGACGCGAGCGCTCTCCGCGCTCAGCTCCTGGGCGAGCCGATCGACCGTCTCAACCGGCATCGAAGGGCTTCAGGCCCGCCGGCTTGCCGTCGCTCCCGAAGGCGATCTGCTCGATCCGCGCCTGCGCGTCCTTGAGCCGCGCCTCGCAATGCCGCTTCAGCCGGTCGCCCTCTTGGTACAGTTCGATCGACCGATCGAGGGGCGCTTCGCCCTTTTCGAGCGTGCGCACAATTTCCTCGAGCCGCGCCAGCGCCGCCTCGAAACTGAGCTGGCTAACGTCGGTTTCGGCAGTGGCCATGGCCAGACTTGTGGTCCCCGCTGCAGTTCAAATCAAGCGAGCGGCTATTCGACGGGCGTGTTCTTGAAGGGGTCGCGAATGCCCGGGACGATCTCATCGCGCAATGCTTCATCGCTCGCTCCCGTCAGCGCCGCCTCCGCCTCGCGCGCATGTCGCTCGCGCTCGTGGCGAAGCTCTTCGATCAGTGCGTCGCGATCGCTATCGAAGCGGGTGTCGGTGCGCGCCTCGAGGCCCGCCGCCTTGGCCGCCTTGGCAACCGCCGCGTCCAGCTCGCGCTGTGTGGTCAGGCCCAGCGTCACGGGGTCCTTGGGCGTGATGTTCGCCATGTTCCAGTGGCTCCGCTCGCGGATTGCCGCGATGGTCGTCCGGGTGGTGCCGATCAGCTTGCCGATCTGTCCGTCGCTGACTTCGGGATGGTTCTTGATGATCCAATAAATGCCGTCCGGCTTGTCCTGGCGCTTGGAGACGGGCGTATAGCGCGGCCCCTTGGTCCGCCGCACCGCTTCCGGTGCCTTCCACATCTGGAGGTGGTAGTCGGGGTCGGCCTGACCTTTCTCGATTTCCTCGTGGGTCAGCTCGCCCGCGCGGATGGGGTCGCGACCCGTAAGCTTGGTCGCCGCGGTGTCGTCGGCAATCGCCTGCACCTCGAGGATGTGAAGCCCGCAAAATTCGGCAATCTGCTCGAACGTCAGCGAGCTATTGTCGACCAGCCAGGCGGCGGTCGCATGGGGCATCAGAGGCTGCGCCACTGGGTTTCTCCCGAGAAATTCAGAGTTTCAAACAAATAGGGCCGCCCCTCTCGGAGCGGCCAGCGTGGGCGCGATGTAGCTAGTGCCGCCCGACGGAGCAAGCGCTACCGGCTCGATTCACGCATCCATCGCGACATAGCGCGGCTGGCCCTTTGTCCGCTCGATCCAGCGAACCACGTTCGGATAGCGCCGAAGGTCGAAGTCGGCGTCCCCGGCGACATGGGTGTAGGCGAACAGGCAGATGTCGGCCAGCGTCATCGAGTCGCCGACGAACCAGTCGCGGCCATCGAGATGCTCGTCCATGAGCTTCAGCGCCGCGTTCCCAGCCTGCCGCTTGCCCGGCATCTGCAGCCGCTGCAGGTCGTTGAGGTTTTCCGGCTTCAAAAAGCGCATCCAGAAGCGCAGCGTCGCGATGTTCGGTTCGTGACTATACTGCTCCCAGAACATCCAGCGCAGCATGTCGGCATGGTTGAACGGATCGGTCGGGATCAGCCCGGAGCCCTCGGCGATAAAGTAGCAGGCGGCGTTGCTCTCCGGAATGAACCGGCTGCCGACCTGGAGCACCGGGATTCGCCCGTTCGAGTTCACGCGGTCGAGAAACACGGGCCGGCGCGTCTCGCCCTTCAGGATGTCATATTCGCGGCGGTCGAGCGGCGTGCCGACAATAGCCGCGGTCAGCCGCACCTTGTAGCAGTTCCCCGACGCTGAATATTCGTGAAGCAGGAACTTGTCGGTCATTCAGAACCCTCCGCCGCGTCACCACGCCTGTTCTATTTGCAGCGCCTTACCAAAAACTCACCGCGACGGGCACATTGACGCAATATGTTCCTGCTCCGCCTTCTTCGAAGCAACTGTCACCTCCGCCGGTAGAAGCCGGCCACCCAGCCGCTCTCGCAATATCGGGGATCCTTTGACTGCCCGCGGACCTGACTCGGCAGCGAGCAAGCTTGGGTCTGGTCCGAAAGATCGGCCGTAAAAGGTCTGGGCCACACGGCAAGCGGATGATGGTGGTCCTTCCGCCAGGCGCGCACCTCCGCCCGCCACGATGGGCCGTTTGACAGACCAATCAAGGTCTTTGAAAAGTAGAACGAACCGCTGAGCAGCATCAAGGCGGACAGTGACACATAGAACGGGCGCCCACGAATCCCCGGTCGCATGGCCAAGGCCAGGACTGCCAGACCAAGGAGGACGAGCGGAAGGAAATTGTAGCGCTCGCCGGAAACAACGCCGATCAGATCGGAATCATTGACTCGTACCATCCCAAATCCGAGCGATGCCGCGCCGATCGCGAGGCTCGAAAGCACCAACCAAACAGCGGAATCTCGTCGCCGTGAGGCAATCACGATAAGCCCGCCAAAGAGAAGCACGGCTGCGACGGCAAACCACAACCAGAGCATTCCTCCGGCCTTTTGCGAGCCGTCGATTACGCCTGCAACGATGTTCGCGAAGTCCGGTCCGAAGAACCGCAGTGCGATCATTCTTACGAACATCGCGGCTGCCACCATCGCTGGCCCAACCACATGCCCCCGCATCGGACTTTGTCCGAAGAAAAGAAGCAACTGAAGGGCTGTTCCGGCCCCCAGCGCCGCAACCTGCATCAGACGCTTGTTGTCGCGATCCACAAGGCAGCGCAGGGCGAACAGGGGTAGGATCACAATCACGCCCGGTCCGCAAAGCGGACCGAGGAACAGCAGTAGATTATAACCGATTCTTGCGGCTCGCGTGGCAGGTAGTTCAAAGGCCAGGATCAATGCAGCGCATAAGGCCAGTTGAAACTGGATGTGGAGGACATTGAAAAAAACCTCCTCCGTCGCAGGGGAGCCGGCGATCAGGAGGAGCGCCACTACGACGGCAGACGGCCGCGTAAGCCATTGTTCGCGGCTGGTCAGGATCAGCACGGCAGGCAAAAGTTGCGCGGCCAGCCCGAGGCTCATGGTGAGGTACGGCGCGTATTCGAGAGGAAGGATGCCGTTTCGTTCGAGCTGGACGACCATGACGGCCGCGGCATCGGCTGCGAAGTTCCAATAGCCGGCGAACGGTCGAAACAGCGCTGTCATCCAGGGATAGTGCCAGGCATAAGCGAGGAAGACTGTCGCCTCCTCGTCCTGGAATCTCCCTTCCGCCCATGGGTGAGGAAGCTTGGCGATCATGATCAGCGCAAATGCGACGAGAAGCGCCAGTCGCTGTGGACAGCTGAAAGCTACGGAAGCGCCACCGGATATCTCGTCTAGTGACTTGGCGATCGGAGACGGCTTGAGCACTACGTTCATTGCGGCAGGAAAGCGGACGAACATGGCAACATAGCTGAAGTCTTCCCCGGGACACCGCCATCTCAGCGCACCATACAGCCGCCGCGGCGTCTCTCAACTACCGCTCACTGACTACCGAAAGCTTACCTCGCCTTCGAGCAAGGGCTAAGGCTACCGAACCTCCAGCACGATCTTCCCAATGTGCTCACCTTGCTCCATCCGCTCGTGCGCCAACGCGGCATCCTGCAGCGGAAACACGCTATCCACCACCGGCTTCAGCCGTCCGCCTTCGACATAGGGCCACACCGTCCGGGCGATTTCGTCGGCCACCATTGTCTTGAACTCAATCGAGCGCGGGCGGAGCGTTGATCCGGTCAGGGTGAGCCGCCGGCGCATGATGTCGAAGATCTGGATCTCGGCGGTCGGGCCGCGCTGGACGGCGATCGACACGTGCCGGCCTTCCTCGGCGAGGCACGACAGGTTGCGCGGCAGATAGTCACCGCCGATCATGTCGACGACGACGTTGACACCGCGTCGCTCCGTCAACCGGTGCACTTCCTCGACGAAATCCTCAGTCTTGTAGTTGATCGCCGCGGCCGCTCCGAACTCGGTGGCGCGGGCACATTTCTCGTCCGTCCCGCACGTAACGATGAGCTTGAGACCGAACAGTGCGCCGAGCGCGATCGCCATCGTCCCGATCCCGCTGGTGCCGCCGTGGACCAGCACCCAGTCGCCATCCGCCGCGAACCCCCGCTCGAACAGGTTGATCCAGACGGTGAACAGGGTCTCGGGCATCGCCGCTGCATCGACCGGCGACAGCGCGCGCGGGACCGGCAGGCAGGTGCCCGCCGGCGCAACGCAATATTCCGCGTAGCCGCCTCCGGCGACCAGCGCGCAGACCTTCTGCCCCAAGAGCTGGCCGGCGCGCTCGCCCGCGGCCACCACCTCTCCCGCGACTTCGAGCCCGAGAATGTCGGGAGCGCCCGGCGGCGGCGGGTACATGCCCTTGCGCTGGAGGATGTCGGGGCGGTTCACCCCGGCAGCCGCGACCTTGATCAGGACTTCGCCCGCGCGCGGCTGCGGCACAGGGCGCTCAACGATGGCCAGGCCGCCGCTGCCGTCGGCGACCACCGCCTGCATCGTCTCGGGTAAGCTCGCCACGCGCGGCTTATTGACAGGGCAGCCCTACGGGTCAACGATTCACCAGTGGACCTCGACGAACTTTTCCCGAGCAAGCCCGGCGACCCGTTGGTCGAGCTCGGACGCCAGGACCTCGACCCGATGTCGATCGAGGAGCTTCTGGCGCGGATCGAGGCACTGCGGGCCGAGATCGCCCGCGTCGAAGCGCATATGCAGCGGGCGCAGACCCATCGCTCGGCCGCGGAAGAGCTGTTCAAGAAGCCGTGAGCGCGCTTTCGTTCACGGAGTGGTCACGCTTCGATGCGATAATCTGGGGAAAAGGGCGGCACCGGCACTTGATTGCAGCGCTCGCTCATATGACATTCAATGCAAAGGCCGCGGGCTCCCTTCCGCGGGCGCGGAGTACCAGCCTAAATGCCTAGTTTCGCTCGCGAACTGGAACAGACCCTCCACAATGCGCTGGGGGAAGCCAGCAAGCGCCGCCACGAATATGCGACGCTCGAACATCTCCTGATCGCGCTCATCGACGACGAGCATGCCTCCAAGGTCATGACCGCCTGCGGCGTCAGCCGCGACGAGCTTCGCACGTCCGTGAAGCAGTATCTCGACAATGAACTCGGCGCGCTCGTCGCCGACAGCGCCACCGACCCCACGCCGACCAGCGGCTTCCAGCGGGTCGTCCAGCGCGCCATCCTCCACGTCCAGTCCTCGGGCCGGGACGAGGTCACCGGCGCCAACGTGCTGGTTGCGCTCTTTTCCGAGCGCGAAAGCTACGCCGTCTATTTCCTCCAGCAGCAGGACATGAGCCGCCTCGATGCCGTGACCTACATCAGCCACGGAGTCGGCAAGGGCGAAAGCTCGGCCGAGGCGCGCCCGCCCGAAGGCGCCGAGGAGAAGACCGAGAAGGAGGGTGGCAAGAAGGAATCCGCGCTCAAGCAGTTCACCGTCGACCTCAACGAGAAGGCGAAGGCCGGCAAGGTCGACCCGCTGATCGGCCGCATGCCCGAGGTCGACCGGACCGTGCAGATCCTGTGCCGCCGCTCGAAGAACAATCCGCTCTATGTCGGCGACCCCGGCGTCGGCAAAACCGCGATCGCGGAAGGGCTCGCGCGCAAGATCGTCGAGGGCGACGTCCCCGAGGTGCTGAAGGGCGCCATCATCTACGCCCTCGACATGGGCGCGCTGCTGGCGGGCACCCGCTATCGCGGCGATTTCGAGGAGCGCTTGAAGTCCGTCGTTTCGGAGCTCGAAAAGCTTCCCAACGCGATCCTCTTCATCGACGAGATCCACACGGTGATCGGCGCCGGCGCCACGTCGGGCGGGGCGATGGACGCCTCGAACCTGCTGAAACCGGCCCTCTCCAGCGGGACTATCCGCTGCATTGGCTCGACCACCTACAAGGAGTTTCGCAACCATTTCGAGAAGGATCGCGCGCTGCTGCGCCGGTTCCAGAAGATCGACGTCAACGAACCGACGATCGAGGACACGATCAAGATTATCGCCGGGCTGCGCAGCTCGTTCGAGCAGCACCACAACGTCCGTTACACGCCGGACGCGGTGAAGAGCGCGGTCGAATTGAGCGCGCGCTACATCAACGACCGCAAGCTGCCCGACAAGGCGATCGACGTGATCGACGAGGTCGGTGCGATGCAGATGCTGGTGCCGCCATCCAAGCGCAAGAAGACGATCACCGTGAAGGAGA
>JAICXF010000041.1 GCA_025981625.1 Sphingomonas sp.
ATGAAGTGGACCGAGATCAAGCCGCAGGTCGACGAGGTCGAGTTCCCCGACGGCAAGAAGATCATCGTGCTCAGCAAGGGGCGGCTCGTGAACCTCGGCAACGCCACCGGCCACCCGAGCTTCGTGATGAGCTCGAGCTTCACCAACCAGGTGCTGGCGCAGATCGAGCTGTGGACCAAGTCCGACGAGTACAAGAACGAGGTCTATGTCCTGCCCAAGCACCTCGACGAGAAGGTCGCGCGGCTTCACCTCGACAAGCTTGGCGTGAAGCTGACCAGGCTCAGCGACAAGCAGGCAAGCTACATCGGCATCTCGGCCGAAGGGCCGTTCAAGCCGGATCACTACCGCTATTAAACGAAACGGCCCGGAGGCTGATGCCACCGGGCCGCTCGTTGTGATCGCAATCAGGGGAGACGCCGTTGGGCGGCTCCCCTTTTTATTCGTGGCTAGAACTTCATTCGGGCGCTGATCGCGAAGCGACGACCGAGCAGGTCGACGTAGCTCGCCGGGATGAGCACGCCCTGGTACCGCTCACCCTGGTAGTTGAAGAGATTCTGGATCGACCCGGTGACCCGCAGGTGCGGGGTGGGATCGACGAACACGCCCAGGCCGACGATCGCATTATCCTCGAGGTGATCGATCTCGCGAGCATCGGTGCCCGAACCGGCGACACCTGGCTGACGGTTGAGCCTGCTGAACAGCTGCCGGCCGGTATAGTCGACCGTCGTGTTGATGCCCCAATTGTTCTGGGTGTAGCGGACCCGCAGCTGTCCGGCGAAGATGGGATCGCCGATCACGCCCTGCGACGAGGTTGGCGCAACACCCGTGATGTTGTTCAGCCGGTACAGCGTGTAGAGCCAGTCGCCACCGATACCCAGACGGCCATGGAACGCAGTGCCGATGTGCAGCGGGAAGTCGTAGTTCACGGTTCCCTGGATGCCTTGGTATTTGATCTGCTGGCCGTTGACGAAGCCCACCTGGACCGCCGGGGTCGCCGGATCGTTGACGACTCGACCGGTGGTCGGGTCGCGCTTGATCAGCGAGCAGAACGGGTTGGCGTGAAGCACGTCGGACGTGTCGAACACCGTGTTGTCGAAGCACGCAGAGGCGACATTCGCCGTGGTCAAGCTCGAGATCGGGTCGTTCAACGTGATGTTGACATAGTCCGCCGTCATGCTGAGCCGCGGGATCCAGTGGGGCCGAAGGATCACGCCGACCGTCCAGCTGTTCGCCTGCTCATTCTGGAGGTGCGGATTGCCGCCGGTGAGGATCGGCACGGTCGCCGTTCCGGCCGGATCGGGCGTGGCATTCGGGAACGCCTTGAGGAACGCCGCGCAATTGGCTGCGCGAACGGCGGGAGCCGGCCCGCTATTGATTGACGCGGGCTGGCAGAGGTCCGGCACTGTGTTGAACGCCGAGACGACGGGCAGGAACAACTCGGTGAGCGCCGGGTGGCGGAACGACCTGGTCTTGTTGCCGCGGAACTCAATATCGCGAACTGGAGCCCAGACGCCGCCGTAGGCTGTGGACCAGAAGCTGCCATTGATCGAGCTTTCGACGTGACGAGCACGTCCGAACGCCTGCAGGCGGCTGACGAGCGGTACGTGATTGTCGGGTGACACAATCGGGAGAACGAGCTCGCCGAACTCCTCGTTGAGCGTGTACTTGCCCGAGACCGGCGCGATCGCCACGGAACGGCCGAGGCCCTTCTGCTGGAACGGGTCTGGCGTGAAGTTCGCTTTCTCCTCACGATGCTCGTAGCCGAGGTTGAACGCCACCGGCCCGCCCCATAGGTCGAAGATGCTGCCGCCGACGTTGGCATTGCCCACAAACTGTGACTGCTCCGTCACGGTGAGTGTATTGGCGATGATGTAGGCGCGGGCCGCGGCGGATGACACGCCATGGCCTAGCGGGTTGAACGGCACGCAGTTGGGATCGGCGATCGGCGTGAGCCCACCCGATGCGAAGCCGCCGGTCCTCGTCTGCGCAGTCGTGCAGACGATCTGGCCTGACGAGTCCGTCGTGACGTTGACCGCGTTGACGAAGTGCTGCGCGTTCACGTCCTGCCCGTACTCGTTGACCTTGGCCTTGCCGTAATTGAGCGAGGTCTCGAAGTTCATGTCGCGGCCGAACGCTTTGAAATTGCCGCGGAAACCGCCGACTGCCCGGTTGATTCGGGTCCGGTTGTAGCCGGTCAGATCGGCGAGATCGGTCGAGTCCCTCGAAATCTGGAACAACGTCACGCCCCTCGACTGAAGGGTCTGCCGCGCTGAAGCCGTCAGGAACGGCGACGTCGTCATGAACGTGAGCGGGCCGCTGGTGCCGCTGAACAGGTTGCTGTTGAACGTCGGCTGCTGAACCAGCTCATTCGCCTGGGACTGATAGTGAGTCCCTTCGAAGAAGAAGTCGATGTCGGGCGTGATCGCGAACGTCGCGAAGCCGTTGACCGACGTACGCCTCAGGTCGCTGGTGATCTGGCTGAAATCGTTGAACTTGAACACCTCGGGGCCGACGAGCGCGGCCGAAGTGTTCGATCCGGACCACACACCCTGGCCGAGAGGCTGAAGATTGCCCTGGTTGTCGAAGAAGAGCGCTGCAGGCGAATACAGGCCGAAGCAGGATGCAGGGTTCACGTTGCGATTAGTGGCATTGCAGGCAAGATTGGTCGCCGTGATCACACCGCCGCCCGTCAGCAATGGAATGCCGACGTCGCGCGCCAGCACAGTGCCGGGGAAGCCATCGCTAGTGCTGTTGTTGTAGCCAATGCTCGTGTTGAGCCGGCCGTCATTGAGGTTAGTGATGCCCGGGGCACGCGAGGCGGCGGCTTGCGCGCTCGTCGGATTGACGACGCCGCCGATGTTCTCGCGCAGGAACTCGCGATCGTTGTAGAGAACGCCGTTCACATTGTCGTGCGACACCGCGAAGGTGAGGTTCAGGCGATCGTTGAGGAAATTGTGCCCCCACAGGCCCGACACGTTGTAGCGGAAGTTATCGCCTTCTTCGGTGATTCCGCTGACGCCCTGCAGCTCGAGCCCATTGAACTTCGAACGAAGGATCACGTTGACCACGCCCGCGATGGCGTCAGAGCCATAGACCGGCGCGCCGCCGACGCTGACGATATCGATATGATCGACGAGGATGTCGGGAACGACGTTGAGATCGACCTGCGTTCCCGGGGAGGCGTTGCTGAAGTTAGTGGCCGGGTTCGAGGTGACGAAGCGGCGACCGTTGATCAGCGTGAGGGTGCGGTTCGAACCGAGCCCATACGTGTTGATGAAATTGACGCCCTGACCGAATGAGCCTTGCGAGCCCGCGGGAGTAACCGACCCGTGAATTAGCGGAAGCTCGTTGAGGGCATCGGCGACGTTCGTGAAGTTCCGTTCGCGCGCATCATTGAAGTTGAGCGTGGTGGTCGGTTCCATCGACTGCAGGTTGCGCAGGCGGATGCGCGATCCGGTGATCACAATGCCCTTGTCCACCTGTCCCGCCGGAGCCGGCGTCGTCACCGTCTGATCGATCGGCTGCCGCGCGGCCTGTCCGGATCCCGCCGCCGCGATAGCCGGCGTTGCGCCGGCGAGAAGGATAAGCGCACCGGTCTGGAGCGCCGTGGCGCCCAGCAGCTTCTTGTTCGTCATTGAATTAGTTCCCCGTCAGAAAATCTTCGATGTGCTGAGTTCCCCATGGCGCACCAGACTGCAACAGCCTGAGTCTGCGACATTTCCTTTTGCCGATTACTGTAACCTTTTTGTCACGCGTGTGATTTTCTGTCCGCCATCCGACACTTCGTCTCTCATTGAAGAGGAAAGGTTCACGGCACCGCAAATTGAACGTCGTTCCGGATTTCAGGAGTATTGAAATCGTCTCGCACGTTGCTTCGAGCGGCACTTCCTTTTGACTCGCTTCGGCTTATGAAACGGCGGAGGGGGTGGCAGCGCAAGCATGGGCGCTAGCGGCGCAATCAATCTGGCAATCGTGGTCCTCGCGCTGCTGTGGCTGTGCCTCGCGGCGGCGATCGCCTTGGCTGCGGCGCGTCGATATCGGCTGGCCGAGCAGGTGCTTGAATCGGCGCGTTCCAACGCCCGGCTGCTCGAGCTGACGCCGGCGCGGCCGCTGCTCGTGCGCGCTGATCGGCGCATCGAGATCGATGCTCAATTGCTGCGCGAACTAGGCCTTGGCGGCCGTCCAGCTCGACTAAGCGAGCTGGCGGGGTCCGACAGCGGGATTACGCCTGAGAGTCTCGAAGCGCTTACCGAGGCCATCGACGCCGCCGAGGCAGAGGCCAGGCCGCTGGCCTGCACGGTGCGTGTGCTCGGGTCCGGCCGGGTATTCCAGGTGCGCGGCGGGCCCGCACCGGGCAACGAGCTGCC
This sequence comes from Sphingomonas sp., assembly GCA_025981625.1. The sequence continues at coordinate 4,368 of JAICXF010000041.1, forward strand.
GGGTGGCCTGTTGCTGTGGTTCTTCGACGCGAGTGCGGGAGAGGAGGAGCGGGCAAGCCTGTCGTTTCGGCTGCGCCAGACCGAGGCCGCGCTCGGCTCGCTTACCCAACTCATCGAAGCCGCGCCTTTCCCGATGTGGTATCGAGGTTCGGACCTGAAGCTCGGGCTCGTCAACAGCGCTTTCGTCGACGCCGTCGAAGGCCGCGACGCGACCGAGGTCATCGAGCGCTCGGCCGAAATCATCGATGCCGAAGGCGAGGGCAGCGCAATCGCGCTCGCGCGCTCGGCACAGGAAAGCAACAACGTCGTGTCGCGCACGCAACCGGCGATCATCCGCGGCGAGCGGCGCATGCTGCGGATCGTCAATGTGCCGCTGTCGACCGGTGCGGTGGCCGGCTTCGCGGTGGATATCCAGGACCTGGAGGACGCCCGGGCCGAGCTTGTCCGGCACATCGATTCTCAGCGCGAGCTCGCCGATCGAATGACTGCCGGCACAGCCCAGTTCGATGCGGACCGGACGCTCAGCTTCTTCAACCGGCCGTTCGCGGCGATGACCGAGCTCGATCCCGACTGGCTTGCGGAGAAGCCTGAATTCGATCGTATCATCGATCGGATGCGCGACCGGCATCGGCTTCCCGAAGCGCGCGACTTTCCGGCCTGGAAGGAGGAGCGCCGCAACTGGTTCACCAGTGCTGACGAGGTGATCGAGGAAGAATGGATGCTTCCGGCGGGCGATCACATCCGCGTGGTCGCGCAGCCGCTTCCGGATGGGGGGCTGCGCCTGTTCCTCGAAGATCGAACCGAACAGCTTCGGCTCGCATCCGCCCGGGACACATTGTTGCGGGTTCGTGCCGCGACGTTCGACAATCTCTACGAAGCAATCAGCGTGTTCGCGAGCGACGGTCGGCTCTACGTCTGGAACCGCCGTTTCCTCGATGATTGGGAGCTCGACGAGGAATGGCTCGCGACGCACCCGCGGATCGACGAGCTCGTTCCGGCAATGGCCCGCAAGCTCGTCAACCCGACCGCAGCGGCGCAAATCCGCGAGATGGTCCGCCACACCACCAGCGAACGTCAGTCGGCAAACGGGCGCATCTCGATGACCGACGGCCGCCATTTCCTGTTCGCCGCAGTGCCGCTTCCGGACGGCAACGCGCTGTTCACGATGGTCGACGTGACCGATTCCACCCGTATCGAAGCCGCGCTGCGGGAGCGCGCGACCGCGCTCGAGGAAGCGGACCGGGTGAAGACCGATTTCGTCGCCAACATGAGCTACGAGCTGCGCACGCCGCTGACCTCGATCGGCGGTTTCGCCGAGCTGTTGGGCGGCGGTTATGCCGGTAATCTCAGCCCAAAAGGCCGCGATTACGTCAGCGCAATTCTCGAATCGGTCGCGCGACTGTCCAAGCTCATCGACGACGTGCTCGACCTGACGACCGGCGACACGCGCGGCGTCGCGTTGGAGAAGGAGCGAGTCGATGTCGCAGGCCTGTGCCGGGCCGCGGCCGAGACGGTGCGGCCCAAGGCCGAGGAGAAGGCGCAGAAGCTCGAAATCGAAATATCGCCGTCCGCGGGTCACGTTTTTGGCGATGCCCGACGGTTGCGCGAGTCGATCGAGCACGTGCTCCAGAATGCGATCGCCTACACCGACCGCAAGGGCCGCGTCAGCCTGTCCGCCGACGGCGACAAGAAGCAGGCCGTCATCTCCATCCGTGACAACGGTTCGGGCATTGCCGAAGAGGATTTGCCCCGCGTCTTCGACCGGTTCGACCGGGTGGCCGAAGCGGGAGTCCGGGGCGAAGCCGCGCTTGGCCTTGGATTGCCGCTGACCCTCCAGTTCATCGAGGCTCATGGCGGCACCGTCGACATCCAGTCGGAGAGGGCACAAGGCACGACGGTGGTCCTGACCGTCCCGCGCGGCAGCCGGTGATCCTTGCCAGTGAAGATGAAACAGCCGCTGCCGGCGCGGCGCTGGCCCGATTGGCGCGCCCCGGTGACGTGATTACACTTTCGGGACCGCTCGGCGTCGGCAAAACCGCACTCGCCCGAGCCTTCATCGGTGCCCTTGGGTACGAGGGCGAGGTGCCCAGCCCGAGCTTCGCGATCGTCCAGCCCTATGATGAGCTGGATCCGCCGGTCTGGCACGTCGACCTGTACCGGATCGAGGACCCCGCGGAGATCGAGGAACTCGGCCTCGACGCCGCCGCCGATGCGGTGCTTCTGGTCGAATGGCCCGAGCGGGCAGGCCTGGACGCATGGCAAGGGGCGCTCGGGCTGTCGCTGGACTTCGGGAATGCAGGCGAGAGAATCTTGACAGCCAAGGTGCCCCCGTCATGGGAGGGACGATGGCCTCTCCGATGACTCCGCCCCGTTGATTCGACGCCGATGAAACCGCCAGCGCATGCTCCTGATTTCCTTGCCGCTTCGGGCTGGGCTGGGGCCGACATCCTGCCGTTGGCGGGCGATGCTTCTTTCCGCCGCTACTTCCGGGTGGTGAAGGGAAACCGCAGCGCGGTGTTGATGGACGCGCCGCCCCCGCACGAGGACCCGCGGCCGTTCATCGCCGTCGCGGAATGGCTGGTCGGCAGTGGCTTGAGCGCGCCGGAAATCCTGGCTCGCGATCTTCAGACCGGACTTCTGCTGCTCGATGACTTCGGCAGCGCCCGGCTCAGGGAAACGCTGGACATGGATCCGGGGCGGGAGAGGGAGCTGTACGAGCTCGCGACCGACGTGCTCGTTCACCTGCACGGCCATTCGCCGATGTCTGGCCTGAAGCCGCATGGGCTCGAGCAATGGCTCGATGAGCTCAAGCTGTTCACGGATTGGTATTGCCCGGCCGTCGGCGCCGACATCGACGCCGACGCTTATCAATCGGCCTGGCGCCAGGTTCTGGAGCCAGTGTCTCGTGACGGTCTTGGCCCCGTGACGGTGCTGCGCGATTACCACGCCGAAAACATCATGCTGGTCGATGGCCGGGACGGCGTCGCGCATTTCGGCCTGCTCGATTTCCAGGACGCGCTCGCCGGCCATCCCGCTTACGACCTCGCCTCGGTGCTGGAGGACGCACGCCGGGATGTCTCGCCGGAGGTCGAGCGCCAGATGATCGATCGCTATGTCGCCGCGACCGGCCAGGGTGACGCGTTCGAGCGCGCTTACTGGGCACTCGCAGCCCAGCGCAATACGCGGATTCTCGGCGTGTTCACGCGCCTCTGGAAGCGCGATGACAAGCCAGGTTATCGCCGGTTCCAGCCGCGCATGTGGGGGCTCCTGGAACGCGATCTTGCTCAGCCGCATCTTGCGCCGGTGCGCGATTGGTTCGACGCCAACATCGCCCGCGAGCATCGTCGCGCGCCGTGGAGCAAGCCGGCGTGAGCGCCGGTCGAAGGGCGCTCCGGCTGCGCGCCGAGATCGAGGCCGAGGTTCCGCACACAGCGATGATCATGGCCGCCGGCCTCGGCAAGCGGATGCGGCCGCTGACCGCGACCAGGCCCAAGCCGCTCATCGAAGTGAACGGCAAGGCCTTGCTCGACCATGTTCTCGAAAAGCTGCGCGCCGCCGGAGTTCGCAAGGTGGTGGTCAACGTTCACTATTTGGCCGACGCGCTGGAGGCGCATCTCGCCAGCCGGGACCATGGCCTGGAGGCCGTCATTTCCGACGAGCGCAACTTGCTCATGGAAACCGGCGGCGGCCTCGTGAAGGCGGAACCGCTGATCGACGCGGATCCGTTCATCGCGCTCAACAGCGACAATCTGTGGATTGACGGTCCCGCCGATACGCTCAAGCTGCTCGCCTCGCAGTGGGACGGTAGCAAGATGGATGCCCTCTTGCTGCTTGTTCCACAGGCGCGGGCGCTCGGGCATAGAGGCATGGGCGACTTCCACATGGACCGCAGCGGCCGCCTTCGCCGGCGCGAGCGGAGCCACGTCGCGCCGTTCGTCTTCACGGGCATCCAGATCGTCTCGAAGCGATTGCTGCGCGACGCCCCCGAGGGACCGTTCTCGACCAACATCCTGTGGGACCGGGCGATCGAGGAAGGACGCGCGTTCGGGGCCGTCCATCAGGGCCTGTGGTTCGATGTTGGCACGCCTCAGTCGATCCCGTTGACGGAAGCGGCCCTCGAGCATGCCTGACCCGCAGCGGGTCGCCGTCTTCACCATCCCATCGCACCGTTCCTTCGCCGATGCGCTCGCCGCCGGGCTGATTGCCCGGTTCGGCAAGGACCCGCTGGGCTTGGCGCAGGGACGTATCCTGCTGCCCAACAACAGGGCGGTGCGCGCGGTTACCGAGGCGTTCGTGCGCGCAAGCGGACGCGGGCTGCTGCTTCCGCGCCTGATCCCGGTCGGCGATCCGGAACTGGATGAAAGGCTCGGGGGAGCACTCGACCGCCTCGATCAGGGCGAGTTCGCGCCGCCGGCGATCGATCCGTTGGAAAGGCTGCTGCGGCTCGCGTCGATTGTCCGGGGCGAAGGGGCCGCCGAAAGCCTTCGTCTGGCCGCCGATCTTGCTCGAACCCTGGATTCGCTGCTGGTGGAGGAGGTCGAACCCCGCAGCTTGAAGGAAGCGGTCGCCGGGTCTTCGGATCTGGCGCGGCACTGGGAAAAGTCGCTCGAAAAGCTGCAGCTGATCTATGACCTGTGGCCGCAGATCCTTGCCGCTGACGGAGTTATCGATCTGGCCGAGCGCCGCAATCGCTTGCTTCATCAGATTGCCGATCGCTGGAAGGGGGAACCGCCGCCGGGCTTCACGGTCGCGGCCGGGATCACGACTGCCGCGCCGGCTGTTGCGCAGCTCGTCGGCCGCGTTGCCCGGACGCCGACGGGAATGGTGGTGCTTCCGGGTCTTTGGCTACGCGAGCAGTTGCCCGACGAAGAATGGGATGCGCTCGGTCCGGACGAGCATGGGCGTGGCGAGCCGACGCACCCCCAATATCACCTCAAACTCCTGCTCGATCGGCTCGGCGTGCGCCGCGAGGAGGTGGAAACCTGGCGCTGGAGCGGGGGCGCGTCGTCGTCGCCGGCCCGCGCCCGCTCGGTAGCCAACGCGATGAGTGCCCCGGAGTTTTCCCACAAATGGGGTAGCCTGGAGCCGTCCGGCCGCCGGCTGACGGGGATTCGGCTGGTCGAGCTGGCCGATCCCGCCATGGAGGCGCAGGCGATCGCGCTGGCGCTTCGCGAAGCGCTGGAAACGCCTGCAAGGACCGCCGCACTGGTCACCCCTGATCGCCAGTTGGCTGCGCGTGTGTCGGCGCTGCTTGCCCGCTGGGGCATCGAGGCGGACGACAGCGCGGGGCGCCCTCTATCCACTGCGGCGGCCGGGACGCTGCTGCTCGCGATTGCGAGCGCGGCGGCGGAGGAACTTGCCCCGGTGACGCTGCTCGCGCTGCTCAAGCATCCGCTCGTCGGTGGCGAGGGCGACGAGCGGCTGGCGTGGCTCGATGCGGTGCGCGCGCTCGACCTCAAGCTTCGTGGCCCTCGTCCCGCCGCGGGTCTGGCGGGCCTCGACGCGCATTTCGGCTCGTCTCGTGAATGGCGCGATGCCCGTGCGCGGATCAGCGGCATCGATTTGATGCTCCGTGAGCCGCTTGCGCTGTCCCGCTTCGCGCAAGCGCTTGGGCAAGCAGCACAGGCACTGGCCGGGGACGGCGCTTGGCAGGGGCCCGCCGGGCGCATGGCGGCTGAGATGCTCGCGGAGCTGGAAGGCTCGAGGTCGGCGAAAGAGCTGACGGTCACCGCCGCCGATGCAGTCCCGCTACTCCGGCAGTTGCTCGAGTCTCGAGCGGTCCGGCCACCCTATGGAGGCCATCCGCGAATCTTCATCTGGGGCCTGCTCGAAGCGCGGCTGCAGCGGGCCGACCTTGTCGTCCTCGGCGGGCTCAACGAAGATGTGTGGCCGGCACGTCCGGCGCCAGATCCCTGGCTTCCGCCGAAGATCCGCGCCACGCTCGGGATTGCCACGCTCGACGTCCGGATCGGCCTCGCCGCGCATGATTTCGCGAGCGCGCTCGGTGCGCCCGAAGCGCTGATCACGCGCGCGCGACGGGATTCGCGATCGCCGACGGTCGCCTCGCGGTTTCTGCTGCGCCTCGAAGCGATCAGCGGCGGATTGCCGCGCGACGTGCGGCTTGAGCGGCTCGCCCGAATGCTCGACGACCCCGGCCCACCGCGGCCGGTCGCTCGTCCCGCACCCTCGCCCCCGCTCGAGCAGCGTCCACAGAAAATCTCGGTCACCGCAGTGGACCGGCTCAAGGCTGATCCGTTCGCTTTCTATGCGCGGGCGATACTCAGGCTGCCTTCGCTCGATCCGGTCGATGCCGACCATACCGCGGCCTGGAAGGGCACGGCGGTGCACGATGTTTTCCAGCAGTGGCTGCAACATGACGACTGCGCACCCGACATGCTGCGGCCCCGAGCCGAGCAATTGCTGAAGGATGGAGCGATCCATCCGATGCTCCGCGCATTATGGGCGCCGCGCTTGCTCGAAGCGATCGACTGGATCGCTGACATGGAGCGGCAGAACCAGGCCGCGGGACGGCGCCCGCTGACCGCCGAGGCCAAAGGGGACACGGTGCTGGCTGGCATCACCGTGGAAGGACGCGTCGACCGGATCGATCGCTTGCCCGACGGCGGCCTGGCGATCGTCGATTACAAGACAGGCTCGCCGCCAAGCCAGAAGGCGGTGGACGCCGGCTTCGCGCTTCAGCTGGGACTGCTCGGGCTAATCGGCCGAGCCGGCGGGTTCGAGAAGGTCAGCGGCGACCCCGAAGAGTTCGAATATTGGTCGCTTCGCCGCTGCCGGGGCAGCTTCGGGCAGCTGATGCGGCCCGGCAGGGACTTTGCGCCCGAAGACTTCCTCGATCATGCGTACAAGAACTTTGCCGAAGCGGCGAAAAGATGGCTGACCGGGACCGAGCCGTTCACGGCCAAGCTCAACCCGGCCTACGCGCCATATGGCGATTACGACCAGCTGATGCGGCTGGAAGAATGGTACGGCCACTGATGGCGCTAGCGCGGCTTTTTCTTGACCTGCGAGGCATAGAGCAGCGCCGCGACGATCGCGGCCGAGCCGATGCCGACCGCCACTCCGGCCTTCACCAGCTTGGTGCGGCGTTGTTCGTTGGCGCGGTCGGTGTCGTTGCTGTCGGTCATGAGCCACGCTCTATGGACTTCGGGCCGCATTGGAAAGTCGCATGAGCGCGCGCTTCAGATCATTGCCTGAGCTCAAGGGCGAGCAGGCCGCCGCTTCCGACCCGTCCGCCCATGCCGCCTTGTCGGCCTCGGCAGGCACCGGCAAAACTCAGGTGCTGACGGCGCGAGTGCTCAGGTTGCTGCTCCAGGGAGCACGGCCGGAATCGATCCTGTGCCTGACCTTCACCAAGGCTGCGGCGGCGGAAATGGCCAACCGCATCGGCGGCCGATTGGCCAAGTGGGTGCGGGTCAAGGATAGCGAGCTCGGCACCGACCTGCTGCACCTCGGTGAATCCAATGACCCGGTCACGCGTGAGCGGGCGCGCCAGCTGTTCGCCAGGGTGCTCGATTGTCCGGGCGGCCTCAAGATCCAGACCATTCACGGCTTCGCCCAGTCGTTGCTCGGGGCATTCCCGGCAGAGGCTGGCATCATGCCGGGCTTCCAGCCGATCGAGGGTCGTGCCGAGCAGGAGCTCGTTCGGCGGACGCTGGCCGATTTGATGGCCGATGCGGAAGCGACCGGCGACGAACTGCTGATCCGCGACGTGCAATGCCTGAGCCGGCGTCTCGGAGAGGGCGGGGCCGTCGAATATCTCCAGGCCTGCGCCCGGCGCCCAGACGCGCTTCTTGCCCTCGGGGCCCGCTCCAATATCGAGCCGGCCGTGCGGCGCTTGATGGATCTGCCGGACACCGTGGAGGAATATGTCGCCGGCCAGTGCGCCGACGATGGTTTCGATTGTGACTTGCTGCGTGCCATTGCGACGGCCAATCGCGACTGGGGCAAATCCACCGGGCTGGCGATCGCCGAGAATATCGAGCGCTGGCTCGAAATGGGTCCCGCGGACCGTTCGGAAGCGCTGCCCGAGCTCTCGGCCATCGTGTTCACCGGCAAGGGCGAATTGCGGAAGGTCCAGGCGGGGCAGGTCAAGGCCGATCCGGAATATGAAGACCATGTGCGCCGCCTGGCGGAGCGCGTCGGCGGGTTACTGCGGGTGCAGCGCGGGTCGAAGCTTGCCGCCGACATGGCCGCGGGGCTGCGTGCCGGGCAGGCGTTCGCGGGCGCTTACACGCGCGCCAAGCGCGCGGCGGGCGTCGCGGACTTCAACGATCTGATCGAATGGACTCGCGGGCTGCTGGCGCAGCCCGGAATGGGCGACTGGGTCCGCTACAAGCTCGATCGCCAGGTCGACCACGTGCTCGTCGACGAGGCTCAGGATACCAACGCCGCGCAATGGGAAATCATCGAGCGGTTGGTGGAGGAATATTTTAGCGGGTCGAGCGAGGCCGACGGGCGGGTTCGAACGCTGTTCATGGTCGGAGACTTGAAGCAGGCGATCTACGGGTTCCAGGGGACCGATCCGACACGCTTCGTCGAAGCGCGCGAGCAATTCAAACGCCGAGCCGACGAGCTTTCGGAGGCCGACGCATCGACCGAATTCCGCGACCTCTCGATCGCCGCGAGCTTCCGATCCGCTCAGCCGGTGCTGGACGTCGTCGATGCGGTAATCAGGAATGTCGGTCCGGCTGCGCTGGCGCTAAAGCAGCCTCCGCCGCCGCACCGCGCTCATCACCGGGTTCGGCCGGGCAGGGTCGAGCTGTGGGAGCCGTTCGCGGTCGAGGAAGCGCTCGACGACAGCGACGAAGGCGAGGAGCGCTGGGTCTCGTTGCGCGATCGCCGTTATGCCGAGGTGCTGGCCGAACGCATCCGGCTGATGATCGAGGAAGGGCCGGTGCTTGCCTCGACCGGGTTGCCGCTGAGCCCGGGCGACATCCTGGTCCTCGTTCGAAGCCGTGGCGAGCTGCCGTCACTCGTCGTCGCGCGCCTGTTTGCGGCGGGCGTGCCGGTCGCCGGCGTCGATCGGCTGCACCTCCACGAGCCGCTCGCCGTGCAGGACCTGCTGTCGGCCGTGAAGTTCGCGGTTCAGCCGAACGATGACCTCAATCTTGCCTGCCTGCTCGTGTCGCCGCTGATCGGCTGGGATCAGGAGCAACTGCGCTCGCTCGCCCATGGCCGCAAAGGATCGCTGTGGCGCGAGCTGAGGCAACGCTCTTCGGAGTTCGCAGGACCGCATCAAGTTCTTTCCGAGCTATTGCGAATTGCGGATTTCACCACCCCGTCACGCTTCATCGAGACCATCCTGACCGGCCCGATGCAGGGTCGGAGAAGCCTCTATTCACGGCTCGGGATGGCCGCTCGCGATCCGATCGACGAGTTCATGAACAGCGCGCTCGAGTTCGAACGCAACGAAACGGCCTCGCTCGACCGTTTCCTCGCGTGGTTTTCGCGCGGCACGGTCGATGTCCAGCGCGATCCTGGTGCGCCGGCGAATGAGGTTCGGGTGATGACCGTCCATGGCGCCAAGGGCCTGGAAGCGCCGGTCGTGATCCTCGCCGATGCGACGGGGGACCCGGCCAAGCTCGGACGAACCCCGCTGACGGTCGATCTGCAGATTGAGCAGGCGGGCGTCGCACCGCTGCTTCGCCCCAGGAAAGACGAGCGCTGCCCGCCGTTCGAAGAGATCATCCTCAATCAGGAAAAGCGCGATCTCGAGGAGCACATGCGGCTGCTCTACGTCGCGCTGACCCGCGCCGCCGACCGGCTGATCGTCAGCGGGGTTCGTCCCACGGAGCGGAAGGACGGTTCCGACCCGCGGCCGGCCAATTGCTGGCATCGGATCGTCGAACAGGCGATGGTTTCGATCAATGCCGAGCCGGAAGAGCGGCATATCGCCCTAAGTCATGGCTCTGAAGCCACAGGCCGGCAGAAGCTGGTGACGAAAAAGGCCGAACCAACGCCGATAAACCTTCCGGAGTGGGCCCGGACGCCCGCTCCGCCGGAGGCGCGGCCCCCGCGGCCGCTTGCACCTTCGTCGATCGCAACCGACGACGAGCGCGCATCCCCGCCGAGCGAGGCGATGCGGGCAGCGGCACAGCGGGGGACATGGATACACCAGCTTCTCGAGCGCCTGCCTCCGCTCGAGCCGGAAGCGCGCGCTGCCGCGGCTGACAGATGGCTCCAACGCTCCGCGGGGGTCGCCGACGACAAGGTGCGCGAGGACATCGTCGGCCAGGTCTGCGGAGTGCTGTCCGACCCGCGCTATGCGGCGCTGTTCGGACCGGGTTCGCTCGGCGAAGCGCCGCTTGCGGCGACGCTGCCGGACGGCCGAGTGATCGCCGGCACCGTCGATCGCCTGCGAGTGGACGAGGCGAGCGTGGCCGTCGTCGACTTCAAGACGGGCCGCGTACCGGCAACTGACGGCGACATTCCGAACAGTCACCGCGCACAAATGGCCGCCTACGCCGAGGCGCTGGGGGTCATCTTTCCCGGGCGGCGCATCCGTGCGTCGCTTCTCTACACCGCCGGGCCGAAGCTCGTTCAACTCATCTCTTGAGAGCGCCCGCGCAAGCGCCCATATGCCCGTTAACCTTTGCAATCCTGCCAGGAGATTCACCCGCCATGGCTACCAAGACCGTCACCGACCAGAGCTTTTCCTCCGACGTCCTGGGGTCCGACGGACCGGTCCTGGTCGACTTCTGGGCGGAGTGGTGCGGACCGTGCAGGATGATTGCTCCGGCGCTCGAAGAGATTGCGAACGAGCTCGGTGAGAAGGTCACGGTCGCCAAACTGAACATCGACGAGAATCCGGATACTCCGGGGCGATACGGCGTGCGCGGCATTCCGACGATGCTTCTGTTCAAGGGCGGCCAGCCGGTTGCGCAAAAGGTCGGCGCCGCTCCCCGCAGCCAGATTCAGCAGTGGCTCGAGGGTAATCTGTAACTCCGCTCGCCATTCCGGCGAAAGCGGGAACCTGGATTCAACTTAGTTCCTGGGTCCCCGCTTTCGCGGGGATGACGATCAGGAATCCGCCGGTTCTCTTCCTCCCAACCCGCGAGTGTCGGGACGAAATCTCTCGTGCCGGGGCAAATCGTCCTGCGGTTCGAACCAGCCGATTCTGCTGCCCCAGAAAATGTGGAATCCGGGCGCGACCGCCTCGGGATCGTCCAGCGTTGCGACGCTGAAGTCGACGGTATCGGGCTGATGGTCCACCTTCATCAGGAACGGGGTCCCGCATTCGCTGCAAAAAGTGCGGTGACCGAAGCTCGAAGAAGGGACCGATTTCACCTTGTCCGCACCCGACGTCCAGACGAGATCACCCTCGGGAACGGTGGCGAACACCATCGCGGGTGCTCCGCTGCTGAGCTGGCACGTCCGGCAATGGCACCAGCCGCAGTCGAACGGCTCGCTGTTCAGTTCGTAACGCACCGCGCGGCACATGCATCCGCCGGTCAGTCCCATATCGGTCCGCCTTAATTGACTACGGCTGGGGGGCTCCTTACATCGCCGCACGCAATTTCCCATAGCGTCGGCGGAAGCGCTTCGCCTTTACCGAAACGCGCGGGTTTTTAAGGGAATTCCAGTGTTCGCCTCAGTGGCAAAGAGCATCTTCGGATCGGCCAACGATCGCTATGTCCGAGGCCTCGGCAAGTATGTCGACGCAGTCAACGCCTTCGAACCCAATATCCAGGCCCTGTCCGACGAGGAACTTCGGGAACAGACCCAGAAGTTCCGCCAGCGCCTCGCCAATGGCGAGAAGCTCGATGCCCTTCTGCCGGAGGCGTTCGCGACCGTCCGCGAGGCCGCCGTCAGGACGCTTGGTCAGCGGCATTACGATGTCCAGCTGATCGGTGGCATCGCGCTTCATCGCGGCGAGATCGCGGAGATGAAGACCGGCGAGGGCAAGACCCTGGTCGCGACGCTCGCGGTGTATCTGAACGCGCTCGAAGGGAAGGGCGTCCACGTCGTCACGGTGAACGACTATCTCGCCCGGCGCGACGCGGAATGGATGGGGCAGGTTTACGGCTTCCTCGGCATGAGCGTCGGAGTGATCGTCCCCAACCTCACTGATCAGCAGCGTCACGAGGCATATAACGCCGACATCACCTACGCGACCAACAACGAGCTCGGCTTCGATTACCTGCGCGACAACATGAAATATTCGCGCGCGCAGATGGTCCAGCGGCCGTTCAATTTCGCCATCGTGGACGAGGTGGACTCGATCCTGATCGACGAGGCCCGCACGCCGCTGATCATCTCAGGACCGACTGACGACAAGTCGGACCTCTATATCTCGGTCGACAAGCTGGTGAAGACGCTGCTGCCGTCGGATTTCGAGAAGGACGAGAAACAGAAGAGCGTCGTCCTCACTGAAGAAGGCACCGAGAAATCCGAGCGCATGCTGGAAGATGCGGGGCTGATCGAGGGGCGCAATCTCTATGACGTCGCCAACACCCAGGCCGTGCATCACTTGAACCAGGCCCTGAAGGCCAACGTCATGTTCAAGAAGGACATCGACTATATCGTCAAGGACGGGAAGGTCGTCATCATCGACGAGTTCACCGGCCGAATGATGGATGGACGCCGCTGGTCGGACGGGCTTCACCAGGCCGTCGAGGCCAAGGAGGGCGTCCAGATCGAGCCCGAGAACCAGACGCTCGCCTCGATCACCTTCCAGAACTATTTCCGGATGTACCCCAAGCTGTCGGGAATGACCGGCACGGCGATGACCGAGGCGCCGGAATTCTTCGACATCTACAAAATGAACGTGGTCGCGATCCCGACCAACGTTCCGGTCCAGCGCAAGGACGACGACGACGTCTTCTACAAGACGCTGCCGGAGAAATTCGCGGCGATCGCGGTCGAGCTCAAGGCCAAACCGGAGCTTGGCCAGCCGGTCCTGGTCGGCACCGTTTCGATCGAAAAATCGGAGATGCTCTCCGAGTATCTGGAGAAAGAGGGCGTCAAGCATTCGGTGTTGAATGCCCGCTTTCACGAGCAGGAAGCGCATATCGTCGCCCAGGCCGGCCGCATCGGCGCGGTCACCATTGCCACCAACATGGCCGGTCGAGGCACCGACATTCAGCTCGGCGGCAATCTCGAATTTAGGATGCAGGACGAGTTCCCCGATCTCGTGCTCGGGACTCCGGAATATGAGGCCCGGGCGGAGAAGATCCGCGCGGAGATCG
>JAICXF010000071.1 GCA_025981625.1 Sphingomonas sp.
GCCAAGGGCGAGGACGAGCACGCCGGCCATCGTGAAGATCGGCTCGTGACCGCCTTCGGGCAGCGTCAGCGCATAGCCCATGATGCTGAGTCCCGTGAGCCCCACCATCGCCGGCAGCACGAAACCATGTTCACGCAAGCCCCGTCCGAGCGCGAATGCACCGATGACCATGGCCAGGCTTAGCCCGACTTCATGGATGATTGGACGTCCGAGCAGCCCACCCGCCGAGGCCAGCAGCCCGAGCAGCACGGCAGTCGCCACGCAGTGGACGAGGCACAGCCCCGACAGGCCCATCGCGATGCGGTCGAGCCGCGAGGTCGAGATTGTCCGCTGGGGCATGGGCACGCACATAATCCGCCGCGACGGAAGATACAACATATCATCCTGCCCGATTGCTCACTTGCCGAGCGACGCGTCGCGGGCGATTAGGCGCCCATCTCATGAGCACCGCAGCAATTCCCGCATCCGCCGCCCGCGCAAGCAATCCCCGCGGCCTCTCCAACCTCCTCCTGTTTGTCGCGGCGCTGGTCTTTGGCATGGTCGTGATTGGCGGGATCACCCGGCTCACGGAAAGCGGGCTGTCGATCACCCAGTGGAACGTGGTCACGGGCGCGGTCCCGCCGCTCACTCACGCCGACTGGGTTCACGAATTCGACCTCTACAAGCAGACGCCGCAATATCTGCAGGTCGCCGGTCCGGCCGGAATGACGCTGTCCGGCTTCAAGTTCATTTTCTTCTGGGAATGGATGCACCGGCTGCTCGGGCGCATCCTCGGCCTCGTATTCTTCGTCGGCGTCGGCTGGTTCGCGGTGCGCCGCGCTATCCCGCGGGGCTATACCTGGCGCCTTGTCGCGCTGTTCGTCCTCGGCGGCCTCCAGGGCGCCGTCGGATGGTTCATGGTGATGTCGGGCCTCGAAGGCCGGACCGAGGTCAGTCCGTACCGCCTATCGGCGCATCTCCTGTTCGCCCTGTTCCTGTTTTCGGCGCTGATCTGGACCGCGCTGGACCTGAGGCGGCTCTCGACCGATCCTGACGCTCGCCCGGCGCGCCTCACCGGCTGGGGCCTGTTTGCACTCGCGACGCTGTTCATCCAGCTCATGCTCGGCGCGTGGGTCGCCGGCTTCCGCGCCGGCTACGTGTCGAACACCTGGCCGGACATGAACGGAAGCTTCGTCCCGCAGGGAATCGACTGGTCCCATGGCGTGCCGTTCGCGATGACTCACGACCTGTTTCTGCTGCATTTCATGCATCGCTGGTGGGCGTGGGTGGTCGTCGCGGTACTGGTGCTGTTCGCGCGCAAGGTGAAGAAGGTGGAAGGCGCACGGGCCGCGTCGATCGCCATCCATTCGGCATTCGGCACCCAGGTCATCCTCGGCGTGCTGACCGTCCTTTCCGGCATAGCGATCTGGCTTGCCGTGCTTCACCAGGCGACCGGCGCACTCCTCGTCGCCGCCACCGTCTGGGGTGCGCATGAGCTCGGAAGGGCAGCGGTCGCGGGGCGGTCCGCGGTCTAGCGCCGCGAGGCATGCAATGCCTGGTCCTGCGCCGACTGAAGTTGCCGCATCTGCTGCTCGGCCTGCGATTGAATGGCAATCTGCTGATCTTGCCTGGCGTCGCGGTCGAGCTCCGGGGTGATGTGGTTGATGTCCGTGGTGTCGACGGTCGCAACCGCGGGCGCGCTCGGCACGATCGGCGGCGCCTCCGTGGTCTGCTCCACTTTGGCGGTCGCGGCATGCTGCCACAGCATCGGCGCGGCGACGTACATGATGATCGCGACGACCAGCACTCCAAGCAGGCGCATGACAGAACTCCTTGGCTGCTCCATGATCGCACGCGAGCGTTAACAAGAGGCAATCGATGACCATCGTCAGTGTCTATGCGGTGTTCGTCGACGCAGACGAGGCGGAACGGATCGGCCGGGTGGCCGTCGAGGAACGTCTTGCCGCCTGCGTAAACCTCCTCGGGCCAATCCGCTCAATCTATCGGTGGCAGGGGAAAGTGGAGCAAGCCGCGGAGGTCGCGGCGATCTTCAAGACGACCGAAGCCGGCGCCGACGCGCTGATCGCTCGCATCGCCTCGCTGCATAGTTACGACGTGCCCTGCGTCACTTGCTGGCCGGTCGAACAGGCGCTCGACTCCTATGCCAAGTGGGTGGACAGCAGCGTTCGCTAGGTTCGGACAGTCTTTCCACCAAAAAATTCTGCGTTTTCAGATCGCAAGCCCGACTGACGTTAACTCACGTAAATGAATCGGCGCCCGCGATGTTAGTAGCTCCCGTGAACTGGGGGTGCTCTTGTTGCCAAGTTATCGCATGTACCGGCTCGACGGAGCCGGCAAAATCGTCAGCGCCGACTGGATCGCGGCGGATGCCGACGATCAAGCGGAGCGCTATGCGCGGGAGCGCTCTTCCGGCGAACGTTTCGAGCTTTGGGAACGCCGCCGGCTGGTCAGCCGCTCGACCGATGGAAACGCGCGCTAGGCGCCCTTGGCCTTTCCCATCCTGTAGGGGACCTCGTCGAGCTTGTGGCGCAGGTCCTCGATCGAGGCATTGTCCTTTGCGCTCCCGGCATATTTCGATTCCAGTTCCACCTCCTCCGGTGTCTGTTCACGAAAATAGGTGATGGTCAGCCGCCGGCCGAACACCTCGTCGCCGCGGATCTTCATCTCGGCCTGGTGCTCGGGCGGCAGGTTGTCGCGGATCGTTTCGAGGTATCGAATGAGGTCGTCCAGCGACGTAAATTCGCTGATGTCGATGAAATCCTTGACGCGTCTCGGCACCGCTAAGCTCCGGCGATTGGGGACTGGGCGCAACGACTCCGTAGCGCCGATTGGAGCGGACTAGGACCCGCCTTCCGGAGAGGCAACGCCGATAGGCGCCGAATTTTCCCTGTGGAGCGGCGGACCGCGCCGCTCCTCGGGTCAGGTGCGATTGATCGGGGCCGCGGACGGCGCCTGCTGCGGAGAGCCAGCGCCGCAATTTCCGCTAACGCTCGAAGTCACCTTCGGCGGCTTGCCGGCGCCTTGCGAGACTTCCTGCGTCGTCCGGGTGCAGGTGCTGCTGCCGTTGCTTACCGACACGATCGTGGTGCTCGTCATGCCCGACGGAGCATTGCCAAACGAGGCGACGATCGGCGCGCCGGGCACGCCCGCCGGCTGACGGGCCATCTGCTGCGCCTGGCGGATCATCGCGTCGGTCTCACGATTCATGTCCGCGATCATCCGATCGAAGCCGGCGAAGGACGGGAACGGTATCGCCGCCCATTCACCGACAGGAGCGGCGACCGGCGCTATCCTGACCTTGGGCGCAACGTCGCCCACATATTCGATGCGGGCGAGCGACCCGTCCGGCAGGGGCACATTCATCACGTGGCTGTTGCGGCTCGCGGCAACGGCGGTGCCGGCCAGAGCCGTCGCGGCGAGGCCGGCGAATGCGATGGCTGGAAGCTTCCTCACGAAAACGTCCTCCTGAAGGTTGCGATGTTTGCGGGCAAAATTTATCGCGAGATTCTGAACGGCAGATTGATCGTGCGCATTTCTGACCGACGTCAATTTTGCTCGCCGATCGGCATCGCCAGAGAGAAATGAAGGCCGTCGGGGCGGAACTCGGCCTTCGTCTCGGCCTGCAGGTCGTAGGGCAAGACCCGACGCAGGAGCTCCATTCCGAACCCGTCCTCCTCGATGCCGTCCCGGTCGATCTCGATCCCGCTTTCGCTCCAGTCAAGAAGCAGCCTTTCGCCGCCATCGAGCGCTTCCTTGCGCCAGCGGATGCGCACCCGCCCCCCGTCGTGGGTGAGGGCGCCATGCTTGACCGCGTTCGTGGTCAGCTCGTGGATCGCGAGGCTCAGCCGCTCGGCGGTTTTCGGATCCAGCTGCACGTCCGAACCGTCGAGCCGCACCTGCCCGCCGTCGTGCGCCGCATGCGCGACCAGTTCATCCTCGATCAGGGACTTGAGGTCGATCGTCTCGCTCGGCGCCCGGGTGATCGCGGCCTGCACCCGCGAAAAGGCGTCGAGCCGCCCCTGGAAGTGAGCAAGCATCTCCTCCACGCTGCCGCTGTTCTCGGCCGTGCGCCGGACGATCGAACGCACGACCGCGAGCGTATTGCGGACCCGGTGCTGAAGTTCGGCGAGCAGCGTGCGCTGATGCTCATCCGCCCGCTTGATTGCCGTCACATCGCGCCCGATCCCGCCGAACATGACCACTTCGCCATGCTCATTGAACATCGGGAAGTCGGTGTCGCGAAGCCAGCGTACCCCGCCATCCACCGGTCGCCGGATGCGATACTCGAACTGAACGCTCTCGCCGTTCCGCACGCGCGCGATGTTGTCCAGCGCACGCGGCCGGTCCTCTGGAAAGATCAGATCGACCCAATTGGCGAAATTGTCTCCGGCCAGCGCCTCGTCGCGGCTGAGCCCATAGATGTCCTCGAAGGCGCGCGTGAGATAGGTCCAGCGCATCGTCTCGGGATCGCGCATCCACAGGACATCGGACGAGGCATCGCCGAACTGGCGCAAGCGGTCATCGCTCTGCCGCAGGGCTTCCTCGGTGCGCTTACGGGCGGTGACGTCGAGGACGTATTCGACAACGTCGCCGTCTTCGAGCCGGCGCGCCGCGAACAGTCCCCACCAGCGGCCGCCGTTCTTGTGGAAATATTGCTTCTCGTAAGGGGTCATCCGCCCGGTATTGTCGAGATCGGCGATGACCTTTTCAGAAGCGGCGACGAACTCGTCGGGCGTGAAGTCGCGCCAGCTCTTGCCGATCGCTTCGTCGCGCGTGAAGCCGCTCATTGCGAGGAACGCGTCGTTCGCATCCACAATCGTGAAGTCGGGTCCCCAGAAGATCACCCCGACAGTATCGATCTCCAGAGCGCTCCGGAACCGCGCCTCGGACCGGTGCAACGCGGCCTCGGCGCTGGCACGTTCGACCTCTGACCACGTGCGCTCGGCGATGGCTTCGACGAGCTCCACCTCGCTCTTCGTCCAATGGCGCGGCGTCGTCTGCTGGACGTAGAATAAGGCGACCAGCTTGCCCTGCTTGATCAACGGCACGCCAATGCTGGACCGCAAGTTCCCCACGGCTTCGAAAGCCGCTTCAACTCCGCGGGTTCGAGCGTCCTTGAGAAGGTCGTCTACAACGAGGGTCTTTCCGGACCGATATTGGGAAATGAACTCTTCGCCGAAGCTGTCCAGCAGCCATTTGCCCTGAAGGCTCTCCATCGCACCGTCGGTCCAGTCGCGCGCGACCACGAGATAATCACCCGGCTCGGCAACTTCGCGGTAACCGCATCGTCCGGCGCCGAGATGGCGCCCGACTTCTTCGCTGACAATGCTCATGATCTCGATCGGGTCCACCAGCGGGCGCAGAGCGTCGCTGAGCTTGAGCAAGAATGCCTCCCGCTCGTCGCTGGCGCGCATCGCGGCAACCGTTTGGGACGTCTCCACAGCAAGGATCAGCACACCGCCCACACCGTTCGGCGCGTCCGCGTCGGGAACCGGATTGTGGCTGTAAGTCCAGTAAACCTCCTCGAGCCGACCGTGACGCATGACCGGAACCAGGCGACCCTCATGGCGCTCTGCTTCGCCCCCTCGAAGGATCCGTTCGAACTCGGGGCCGATCGTCTCCCATAATTCCGCCCGTGCAAGCCGAACTGGCATGCCGAGCGTCGCAACGTTGCCTGGCCCGAACAGCCGGGCGTAGGCGTCATTGTAAAGTATGACGAGCTCCGGCCCCCAGGCCAGCGCTGCCGGCTCATTCAAGGTGAGGACAATCGCCAGCGCCGTCTTGAGGCTTTGCGGCCACGACTCCATCGGCCCGAGCGGCGTCGCCGCCCAATCGTGGCGGCGGATACGCTCGCCCATTGCCCCATCGCCTTCGCGCGGAGCGGCAGGGTCAGTCATTCGCATCCAGATGTCTGCCCTCGCGATCGAGGTGCAGGTAATTCGGATTGAACATCGCCGCGTCCTTCAACCGCTCCAGATCGAGGATGTGCAGCTGCTTTCGTTCCAGTTCGATCAGCCGATCGCGCCTCAATTCCTGAAGCGTCCGGTTGACGTGGACGGACGTGAGGCCGGTGGCATCGGCGAGGTCCTGTTGCGTGAGCGGGAAATCGCAGCGGCAGTCATGGGCGCGGCCGACGGCTTCGAGCCGGAGGTACAATTCGATCAGCAGGTGCGCCAGTCGCTCGTAGGCGGTGCGCTGGCCAAGGTTCAGCGTCCATTCGCGCTGGATCGCCATCGACACCAGCTCCTGCCACCACAACGCCTGGGTGATGCGCGGCCGTCCCGCCGTGAGCGCATTCATGTCCTCGGGAGCGATCACGGCGACCTTCAGCCGCGTAATCGCGCCGACGCTATGGTCCATTTGCTTGAGAATGAAGACGTTCACGTCACAAAAGTCGCCGGGCAGGAAGATGCTGACGATTTGCCGCTTGCCGTCAGGGAGCGACTTGTAGCGGCTCGCCCAGCCGTCGAGCACGAGATGAACGACCGTGGGGTTGTCCCCTTCGCAGATGAGGTCGCGCCGCGCGTCCACAATCTTGATGTTGCGGCTGACCAGCGCGAGCGCGGTGCGATCATCAGCCGACAACCTGCTAAAATGTTCGAGTTTCGACGCCACTGCGAGCCCGTGAAAATTGAGCCGTATTGCCCCGGGCAGAACGGTAAGCTGCGTCATCACCTGTGACTCTCATCTATGTTAATGGTTAAACGCCCGAACACGCCTAAAAGGTACGGCTGATGGGCAACTCAAAAACCGCGCAAACGCAAGGACTTGAGCTAAACGGTGCACGCGTGCTGGTGATTGAGGACGAATTTTACATCGCCGACGACCTCCGCCGAACGTTGAAAGCGGCCGGCGCGGAGCTCGTCGGTCCATATTCGACTGTCGCGACGGCAAGCAGGGCAGTCGACGACGGGCACTTCGATTGTGCCGTCATCGACCTGAACCTGCACGGAGAAAGCGCGATTCCGATCGCGGAGCGGCTGTTTCAGAACGGCAAGTCGTTCGCCATCGCCACCGGCTATGCCGTCGACGCCCTACCCGAACATCTGAAGCATGTGCCGCGGATCGAAAAGCCGTTCGACCCGCCGGCACTGCTGGAAGTGATCGGGCAGCTCAGCTGCGCGAGGGCTGCCTGACGCCGCTCAGATAACCCCGAGCAGCCACAGGATGAGGATCAGGATCAAGAGACCGCCAAGACCGATATACATATGTTCCTCCCGTTTTCGTGTTGGTTGTGAAACGGTGCGGGAGCGGCTCTCGTTCCAGTCGTTTCGCCGGCGTGACACTTTCCGACGGTATTATTTTACCCGTCCGGAAAGTGCCGGATTTGCTTGACTTTCTGCTCTCCGGCAGCAAATAGCGCGTCCGACGGCGGCGCCCAGGCGAAGGCTCATGGCGCCGCCTTTCGCATTTCATTGAAAGGATCGTCAGCCATGAAGGCGCTGATGAAGACGACCAAGTCGGCCAAGCCGGCCGAGGTCGAGAAGAAATGGCACCTGATCGACGCCGAAGGGCTGGTCGTCGGTCGCCTGGCGACGATCGTCGCCAATATCCTGCGCGGCAAGCACAAGCCGAGCTTCACGCCGCACGTCGACTGCGGCGACCATGTCGTGATCGTCAATGCCGACAAGGTCCGCTTCACCGGCCGCAAGCTCGAGAAGAA
>JAICXF010000004.1 GCA_025981625.1 Sphingomonas sp.
GAGCGTCTCGGCATAGAGCGCCCAGCCCTCCACGTACGCCGTGTTGCCGCCGAAGCGCATGAAGTTGGGCAGGCTCGTGTCCTCCTGCGCCAGGCTGATCTGGAAGTGGTGTCCCGGCTCGCCTTCATGGAGGAACAGCGTCGTTTCCTCCCAGGTGAAGCGGGCCGGAAGATCGTAGGCGTTGTAGTAGAAGGTACCGGGCCGCGATCCGTCGGGGGTACCCGCGTCATAGCTTCCACCGGCCTCGAACTTCTCCCGGTAGGCAGGATAGGCGCGGATCACGAGCGGGGTCTTCGGCACCTGCGAGAAATAGTCGGGGACCTTCGCGTCGACCTTTTTCTTGAGCGCGTAAAAATCGTTGCCGAGCTGCTCGCGGGTCTTGGGCTGGAACTTCGGGCTGCTGCGCATGTAGTCGAAGAAGGCGTGGAGATCGCCCTTGAACCCGACCTCCTGGCGGACCTTTTCGAAATCCTTGGTGATGCGCGCCACCTCGCTGAGGCCGAGCGCGTGGATCTGGTTCGGGGTCATCGGCAGCGTGGTCGTCGACTGGACGAGATAGTCGTAAAGCGCGTTGCCACCCTTCATGTACATGAGGCCGACGCCGTCGCGTGCGTGGGCGAGATAATCGTTCTGAAGGAAATCGTGCAGCCGCTTCAGCGCGGGATAGACGGTGCCGCTGATCGATGCGCGATAGGCGCTGGTCAGCCGCGCCCGGTCAGCCGTGCCGACGCTCGCCGGGAAGCTCTTGATCGGTCCCCAGTAGGGCGAGCTTTCGGGGCTCAGCTTGAGCTGGTTGTCGAGCTGCTCGATCATGTTGCGGACGGTGAGCTTGGTGTCGACCACGCCCTCCGCCTCGCCCTTCTTCCATTGGCGGATCGCCTCGTCGACGTTGGCCGCGAAATCGCGATCGCGCTTCAGCCCGTTTTCGTAATCCTCGACCGTTGCATAGGGCGCTCCGCCCTGCCCGCTCGAGATCGTCGGATATTCGGTGTGCAGGCCGTAGAAGTGATTCATGGGCAGCGCTTCGGTGAGCGTCAGCAGCTCTGGCTGGAGCCCGCGCAGCGTATCGGTCGTCTGGTAATCGAACACGTCATAGGCGAGCTGGTCGGAAGCATTGAGCGACGTGCGCCCGATCGCGTGCAGCGCCGTCAGGTCCCGCTGCGCCGCCGCCTTTTCCGCCTGGTAATGCGCGTCGCTGTAGAGGTCGCCGAGCTGGCCGGCGTAGCGCATGTCGCCGCGGAAGAGCGCCTGCAGCGGATTGCGGCGGAGATAATCCTCATCGCTCTCGTGAAAGAGCCGGAAGAGGCGTTCGTGCGCGGCCTGCTGCGACTGCTGTGCGGGCGCCGGCTGCGTGGGCGCAGTCTGCGCGTGGAGCGCGGCAAGCGGCACGAGCAGCGATGCGCCGACAACCAGCCCAGCAATCAATCTCATCGGCACCTCGAATACCTTTGGCCCACAAGCGAAAGAGGCGCTGCGGCTAGGCCGCAACGCCTCCTCGATCAACAGTCGTCCGGACTCTACCAGAAGAAGTTGTTGATCACGTCGACGACTTCGCCGCTGTACATGTCAACCAGCAGAGCATCGTTCCAGTAGCGGATCCACTGCGTCCCCGGTGGCGGGAAGGGCAGGTCGTACATCGCCGGATCGATCCAGTATTGCTCGCCGAAATAGGCGGGCGTCAGCCGGTAGCCGATGCCGAACGGCCGATAATTATAGCCGAACGGATCGTAGTAAATGCCGAGGCTGAACACCGAACGGTGGCTGTTGCGATAACGGCGCCAGTCGTAGTGGTTGTCGTTACGCCAGTTGCGATTCCAGTTGCCCGAGTAACGGCTGCCGCCGGTGCGGGCCCCGTCGCGAGTCCACTGCCGGGTGCCCTGCTGCTGGGTCCACTGGCGAGTGCCCTGCTGCTGAGTCCACTGGCCGGTGCGCTGCTGCTGAGTCCACTGACCCGGCTCCCGCTGGCGATAGGTGCCGGCATAGCCATTGCGGCCCTGCCACTGCTGCGCCTGCTCGCGCTGCTGTCCTTCGAACCGGCTGCGGTCGAACGACCGTTGCTGCTGCTCGACAACCTGCTGCTGAGCGGCGGCTTCGCCACGGTTGAACCGCTGCCCGCCATCGCCGCGCCCTTGCCACTGCCGCACCTGCTGGCGCTCTTCGACTTGCACCTGCTGGCGCTGCTGGAACTGTGGCGCGGCACGCTGTTGCTGCTCGCCGCCGAAGCCGCCGCCGTTGAAGCGCTGCTGCGGTTCAGGGCGCGCTTCGGAGCGCGCCTGCTGGTGATCCTGATGACCCTGGCCCCGATCGCTCTGCTGCTGATTGTGGTGCCATCGGCCGTCGCCGTTATCCTGCGCAAGCGCCGGCGATGCCGCCACTCCCGCAAGCAATATCGAAAGCATGAACTTACGCATGACCGTTACCTCTCTCGGTTCCCTGCGATGAGAAGTGCGCTTCTGGCGATGAGCGACGGCTGAACCGTGTCGGAAGCATATATTCAGCCTTCCAAGCTCGACCCGACCGGCGGTTGCGGCGAGGCCTGAGAGGCGCGCGCAATCGCCTTTCGGATGCGCGGATAGGCGCCGCAGCGGCAGATATTGGGAAGTGCGGCGACCTGTTCTTCACTGGGATTCGGAGTGGCCTGTAGCAGCGCGGCAATGGCCATGATGAACCCCGGCTCGCAATAACCGCACATCGTCACCTGTTCGGCGAGCCACGCTTGCTGCACCGGATGAGCGCCGTCGACCGACAAGCCTTCGATGGTCGTAATCGTGGCGCCATCGAGATCGCGCAGAGCGACGCTGCAGCTCGGTACGGCCCGGCCATCGACAATCACGGTGCACGCGCCGCAATCCTTGCTGTCGCAGCCATATTTCGTGCCAGTAAGGTTCGATGCGTCGCGCAGCGCCCACAGCAGCGGCGTGCCGGGATCGAGGTTGTACTGAATGCCCTCGCCATTGACCGTCATCCGCGTCATGCAAAGACGCTAGCGGTTGGCGCTTCAGCCGTCATGCTGATCTTTGGCCAACAGCTCGGGAAATTCAGCATCAAGCGCGAAAGTGCCAGGAGGGCATCAGCGGCTCATCCGTGAGCGAGCGCCGCCGCCATCTCTGCCGATTTCGCCTGCTTCAAGATGCCGCAGTCGCGAATCCGCTCGAGCGTGCGCCGGAATTCGAGCACGCCGGTGTTCAGTTTCATCACCTTGGGACCCAGCTCACGCTCCACGCGATCGGCCGCGGCAGCGCCGCACTGGCTGTTGAACATCCCCGGCAAGCGGCTGGCGATGAAGATCCCGTTGCCGCTCGACAGCTTGTCGTAATTGGCGAAGATCCAGTTGGTCGTAAGCTCGCGAGTCTCGGGCGTGCCGACCAGTTCGCCGATCAGACCGAGCCGGTCGAAGCTGCGCAGGCGCTTGTCATGGAGGCCGAGCAGGTAAGTGGCGACATCGGGATGGCCGCTGCCGGCAGCGGCGCCCAGCTCCGCCTGGCGCACGTCTGAGTCTTCGGTCGACAGGGCCTTGGCGACGAGCATCTTCGCGGCGGGCAAGCCGCCCTCCTCGGCGACCACGGACAGCGCCGTTCCGAGGAAGGCGGGATCGACCGCGTTCCTGTTGCCGGCGAGATAGGCGTCGCCCGCTGCCTTGAGCTTCGTCCGGACCGCCGGACCATGAGCCTCGAAGGCGACCAGCCCGACCAGCCGCTGTCGAAGCCGCTGCTGGTCCGGCGTGTCCTTCGAATGAGCGCCGAACCTCGGGTCGAACCCGATGCTGGCGAGGCGCGGGCTGTAGATCGAGCCCATCAGTGCCCGGTAGGCAGCCTCGGAAGCAGGGCCAATCAGTCCGGCCGAGTGAAGTCCAGAGAGCTTCGCGCCGGGGTCAACGCTGGCGGCGGCGCTGGGATTCGCGGCCATCGCTTTGGCTTCGTCGACCAGCGCGCTGGACGGAGCCTTGCCGGCGCGGAACGACGCCCACAGGCTGTCCGTGGTCGCCAGCGCTTCGCCGGCGGGCATCTGCGCGGACGTGGCGATCAATGCCGTCCAGTCCTGCGGCGACAGGTCGAAGCGGTAATAACCGGTGCCCCCGACGTTGGGCATGATCGGCCC
This sequence comes from Sphingomonas sp., assembly GCA_025981625.1. Next base: position 4,099 of record JAICXF010000004.1, read on the forward strand.
TGCCCCCGGCGCATCGATGGTGGTCACTTTCTGATCCAACAGGCTGCACGACTTGGCCGCGCCCGCGCGCACGCAGAATGGAATCGTCCAACTCAGCGGCTGCGGATTGCTCCCGAGGAACGCATAGCGTGATTGCGTGACGACAAGCCTGGATCCCTCCCGGCGAACGTCGACCACCGGCACACCCTGTTGATCGACGAACGACTTGAACGCGGTCAGCACCTTCGGGTCCTGGGCGGCGTCGGCGATCGACTGGAAGAATTGCTCGGATGTCGCATTCCCATAAGCGTGGCGGCGCAGGTGCAGGCGCACGCCCTGCTTGAACTTCTCGTCGCCGAGATAAGCGGCGATCATCGCCACCACCTGGCCGCCCTTGCCGTAGGTGATGCTGTCGAAAGCCGAGTCGATCTCGCTGTTGTCGCCGATCGACTGATGGATTGGCCGCCCGACCACCAGCGCATCGGTGTTCATGGCGCCAAATCCCTCGCCGAGCGCGCCGACGCCGATGTTGAGCTCGGGCCGCCACTCGTTGCCGATCCGGTAGCCCATCCAGTTGGCGAAGCTCTCGTTGAGCCAGATGTCGTCCCACCAGGCGGGCGTCACGAGGTCGCCGAACCATTGGTGCGACAGCTCGTGGGCGACGACCATTCCGAACGTCTGCTTGTCGGCGGTCGTCGCGCCGGGGCGGAGATAGATGATGTCGTCGCCGTACGTGTCGGCCCCGGCATTCTCCATCGCGCCGGGCATGATCGGGGTGCCGATCTGGTCGAGCTTGGGGAACGGAAACGGCTCGCCGAAGTAATTCTCGAGCAGGCTGACGATGCGCGGCGTTTCGGCCATCACATAGCCCATCTTGTCGGCCTGCGCCTGCGTTGCGACCGCACCATAAGGCATCGGAGTCGAGCGCTCGGCATCGGGAGCTATGACTCCGGTCTTGTGCACGAACGGGCCGGTGTCGATCGCGACCAGATAGGTCGGCAACGGCCGTGTCGGCGCGAGCTGGTGCTTCTCCAGGCCACCGGCGACCTTCGTCACCGAAGCTTCGGGCGAATTGCCGACCACAACGAAGCCGGGGTGGGTCTTCACGGATACGGTGAAGGGAGTCTTGAAGCCCGGCTCGTCGAAGCCCGGGTAGGCGGCGCGCGCGTCGATGCTCTCAAATTGGGTCCAGCTGTACCATTTGCCGTCGACCTTCACGTGGAAGAGTCCGGACGCGGAATCGTTGAAAGCGCCGGTGTAATCGAATTTGAGCGTTGCGCTGCCCGCTGGAAGCGTCTGCGGAAAGTCGAGGCGCACCGTTCCCGTCTTGTCGACCTGCGTCCATTTGGCCGGCACCGTCTTGCCGCTCACCGATGCGCTCGCCCTGCTCACGACGAGGTCGCGGCCGTGCATGTAAATCGAGCTCGCCGGCCGGTTCAGCGTGACGTCGATCTCGTCGTGACCCGAGAAGCGAGCGGCCTCGGGAAGGATGGTGAAGTCCAGCCGATAGGCGACCGGGCGCACCGTGTCGGGAAGCTTGCCCTTGGGCGCATTCGCATCGGCGACAATAGCCGGTTTTTTCGCGACCGGAGCAGCGGCAATCGCTGTCGTGGAAAGCAGGGCGACGACGGACAGGACAATGGCACGCATGGATGATCCCCTCGGACTGTATCGCGTCGCTAATACAGTTCGATCGCCGAATGACAAGAGCCTGCCATTCACAGCGGATGCGCGCGAGGCGCCGTGCGCCAGTGGCGTTAGTCTATCGGATTAAAGCGCCACGGGCTCGGCGAAAACGCCGCCGGCGTCCAGTCCGCAGGCCCAGCAGATGACCGCATTCACCGGATCGGTCTTGCGCGATTCGAGCGTGACGACCCAGCCGACCTCCAGCGGGTTGGAGGAGCGCAGCCGGAAGCCGTCACTCGACAGGTTGACGATCTGCGCGTCGATTTCGCCGGCGGCACAATGCACGCGAACGTCCACGTTCGCGTCGACCCGCGTTTCCCTGGGAAGCGCCTCTTGGCCCTCCAGGATTGGTTCGTGTTTCATCTTCGGTCCACTTCGATCGTGCGCACGGCGTCCACTCCGCGCGCACCTGTTCCACGAAGACGACACTGATCCACATTATTTAAGGAGCCGCTGAACGAAGGTGGTTGCGCCTTCGTTTACCCTAGCGAACGGATCAGCTCGCCGGCCGGTACACGCGGAAGCTGTGCGGCGGGATGGTTACACCGAACGCGCTCCGTCCCTTGTTGCGGGCATCGGCCGAAATCCTGAGCCTGGCGCCGCTTGTCACTTCCACGAGTGGAGTGCTCGCGGCCAGCGACACGCTCACTTGCGCGCTGTCGTCGCGGAAGTTCTCCACCACGAACGCGCCATTGTCATAGGTGAACAGCGCGATATGATCCGGAGCATCGATCCGCACTGGCGCCGTCGGGAAGAGATATTCCTTGATGCGGGTGATCATGGGCTGGGGCAGCGAATAGAGGTCGCCGAAATTCTCCGGCATTGTCCAGAGGTACAGCGTACCGTTCGAGTAATGGTTCATCAGCACAATGGGGAAGCCCTTGGCCGCAGCGACTCCGCGGATGATTCCCCAGCTGTCGTTGGTGTAGAAGCGCACTTCCGGAAACAGCACCGCATTGGTCTTTCCCGGCTCCTTGAGTTCCTTGCCGTTGCCGGCGCCGAAGCCGTCGAAATATTGGTTGATGGCAATGGTGTGGCCGGTCGCCTGCCATTCGGCGAGTTGCTCGAAGCCCCTGCCCTGCATCGCTTCGAGAAAGCCCGAGGTGACGATGACGTTCGCTCCCGCGTGAAGGCTGGCGTTGATCTTGGCGATGATCTGCGGGTCACTCGCGGCCGATTGGGTCAGGAGGATCGTGTGCGCATCGGAGGGGTAATCAGGGTAGAGCTCGATCGGGACGCCGAGGTTGCCGATGTAATTGTGGAGAAAATCCTCGCCGGTGGCGTGCGGCGGACGGTAGCTCGCGATGCCGACCGGCTTGCCAAGTGCGCCGAGCACGCCGTCGACCTCGTGCAGCGCCGCATCGGCGGCCGTCGCCCAGCCGGCATTCGGATGAGCGCGAGCGATCGTGTCCCAATCGAAGCTGGTCTTCAGCCTGGCCCATGGCCGGGCGCCCGCCGGAGCAGGCGCATTCTCGGCCATCGGGTGCCAGTTGAACAGCATCTGCTCGGGCGCCTTGGCGAGCAGCCCGTCCCACAACTGCTCGGCGTAGCGGTCGATCGCCCGGGTGCCGAATGTGTCCGCCCACACGCCAAGGTTCGCGCCCGGTCGGATGTTCGAGAAATAGCGGTAGATTTCGTAGCTCTCATACTGCTGCAGCAGCTGGTCGGTGATGATCGGGTCGCGCGTCTCGGTTCCGGTGTAGATGGCGTCGAACATGTGCGCTTCGTCGGCAAGGTCGTAGCCGAGACCGTGGAAGTGCTCGTACCAGTTCGGATATTTGATGATCACCCGGACTTTCGGGTTCTCCTGCTTGGCCGGCCCGAGCACGAGGTCGCGGCTGACCTCGCGCATCTTGTCGACGCGATAGTCGGTCCAGCTGCGCGCGCCCTTGGCGGCAATGTCGGCGTCGGACTTGGACGTGTAGAAAAAGAAATCGTCGAGGATCACTTCGTCGAAGTGCCGGGCGATCAGGCGGACGGCACGTTCGCATTCCGCGCGGTCGGCGGGGTTCTCGTAATCGAACGTCCCGAACTGGCCGCCCGAGCCGCCGGCGGCGAGCGTAATGCCGCCCGAGGTCTGAATGCCCTCGGCCGCGAACTCGCGCTTGACCGTGTCGAGCTCCGCGTCGGTCGCGAACTCGTGATTGCGGTAGGCCTCGATATAGACCTTGTCGAAATGGAGTTGCGAGGATGCGCGCGCGAAGTCGTGCGCGAAGGTTGCCGGGTCCGCCAGCCGCTTCGTGTCATGCACCGTGACGTAAATCGCCGCTCGGAAGTTGCGATAGGCGCCTGCGCTCGCGGCCGCCGGCATCAGCACACTCAGCGTCACGAGCCCCGCAATCAGTCCGATGATGCGCTGCACACGCATAAACACTCCCCTGTCCTGTTAGCGCTATCAGTAATGCGGCCGCGCGACGGAGCAAGCGCAAGTGTGCGGACGTTGAAACGACGATGGTGTGGACGCCCGAGCCGACCTACGACAAGCCGGACATCAGCGTCAGGTCGACGACCCTTTATTATCAGATCGTCGCGCCTGTGATGCTGCCGTTCCTGTCAGGACGGCTGCTCAACCTGTTCCGCTGCCGCGAAGGCAAGTGCTTCTTCCAGCGCAATCGGGAGCATCCGCCGGCGGGCAAGGAGTTCGACAGGCTAGTCCACTTCGAGCCAGTCGCGCAGAAGAACGGGCGAACGGAGGATTATCTCTATATCGAGAGCATCGAGGAGATCGTCGCCTGCGCGAAGGTGCAGACGGTCGAATTCCACGGCTGGGGCAGCCGCGCGGGCGCGGTGGAGACTCCCGATCGGCTCGTGATCGACCTGGATCCGGACCCGAAGCTCGGGTTCGAGATCGTCAAGGAAGCGGCGTTTCAGGTGCATCGCGGCTTCGATGCGGTCGGACTGGAAAGCTTTGCGCTGCTGTCAGGCGGCAAGGGCATTCACGTCGTCGTTCCCCTCGAGCCGGTCGCGGAGTGGGACGAGGTGCGCGAGTTCGCCAAGGCGTTCTGCACCGCCCTTGCGGCGGGCGCGCCGGAACGGTTTACGGTCGCGCTGCCCAAGCTGCAGCGGCGCGGACGAATCTTCCTCGACTTCCTGCGCAACCAGCGCACCGCAACCGCGATCATGCCCTATTCGGCGCGGGCCCGCGCCGGCATGCCCGTCGCAACGCCCGTCGGCTGGGCCGAACTCGAGGATATCGACAGCGCCGCGGCGTTCACCATCGTCGACGTCGAAACATTGCTGGAGCGCGCCCGCAGCCGCAAGCTCGGGAGCTGGGGTTCCGCCGACCAGCGGCTCCCTACGCTCCGGTGACCGGCTCCGCCCATTCCCGCGCCTTCTCGGCTGCGTTGAGTTCGCGGATGAGCGCATCGACCCCGCGGCTGAGCTCGGACAGGAAGGTGATGTCGTGCCGTGCCCCGCGATAGCTTTCGGCCATCAGGATCGCGTCGATGAGGATCGGGACGACGAGGCTTTCCGGATCCTCGACCTCTTCCAGCAGGCGCAACTTGGCCAGCACCTTCCGCCGCGCCGCCAACGGGTCAGACATGGCCTCGGTCCGGCCGATGCACCAGCTCATGAGCAATCTCCCAAAGACGCGGAGGATAGGCCGCTGTTGCGCAAGGCCGAAAGCTCGGGCGGGCGCGAGCACAGCGCGGCTCGGCGCAGTTGCCGTTAAGGGTGCACCGGCAAACAGCAGGAGAATGAACCGGGAGCGTGCGCGAAGTCAGCAGCCGGTCGGGGCTCCCGGCGGCGGGATGAGCGCGTCCTTGATCGGCTTGACCCAGCTGTCGGTCTTCATGTCCCAGGCGATGAAGTCGCTGTCGAACTGCCAGTATGCCCAGCCGAAGCCGTGCCGCTGCGCCTCGCACCGGACCGCGGCGGTATAGGCCACTCGCAAGTCCATCGGGGTGCCGCTCTTGTCGTAGGCGCCGAACTCGCCGAGCAGAATCGGCCGATGATTGGCGGCGGCCCAGGCGCTGACCTTGTCGAAGTCAGCCCGCAGCGCGGCGCGGTCCGCCTCGCTGCCCCAGATGATCCCGTGCAGGTTCGTCACTTCGGGAACCCACGAGGCTCCCTGGTGGGTGAAGTGGAACGGCTCGTAATAATGGAAGGTGACGAGCAGATTAGGATCGGCGGGGAGGCTCAGTGTCGGAAGCTCCTTCAAACTGTTCCAGCTTGTCGGCCCGACCACGACGATCCGCGTCGGGTTGGATTTGCGGACCTCCGCCAGCAACTGCGGGAATAGCTTGTTCCAGGTGGGTGCATCGAGTGCTGCGTGCGGCTCGTTCAGGATTTCGAACGCCACATTGCGAGGTGCGCTCGCGTAGCGCGGCGCGACCTGGTCCCAGAACGCCATCAACTTTTGCCGGCACGCGGCGACGTCATTGGAGCATTGGTTGAAGTCGTGCTCGTCGACGATCACGCCGAGCCCGGCCTTCTGGGCCTCGCGCAGCACGTCGTCGAGCTTCGCAAGCCATGCCGGGTCGAGCCGGTTCTGGGCATCCATGTGCCGGAACGCGGCCAGGTTCAGACGCACGAAGTCGAAGCCGCCGTTGCGGATCTCGGTGAAGTGCCGCCACTGAAAGCGCCGTTTGCTGACGTCGTTCCAAAAAGGATCGTAGCCGAGCACATTGACGCCGCGATGAAAGGGCGACGCCATCGGCGCCACCGCGTGCGGACTGGTCTGCGCCATCGCGGCGGACGCGAACAGGGACGCGGACAATGCAAGGGCGATGCCGACGAGCTTCTTCCACATAAGCAACCACTCTCCCACTGGCGCTGATTGCTGATAGCGCTAACACATTAGCCACATCGAACAAGCCCGGGAGGCCACATTGCTGAACCGTCGTGAGCTGATTGCCGGAACGTCCGCTGTTCTCGCCTCGTCCGCCGTGTTTCCCGCGCGCGCTGTTGCTGCCCCGCGGCCATTCGTTCGTCGCTCGGGCACAGCGTTCGACATCGGCGGAAAGCCGTATCGGGTTGCGGGCACGAACATGTGGGCCGCCGCCTATCTCGGCGCCGAGGCACCGGTCGGGAATCGTGACCGGCTGAAGCGCGAGCTCGACCGGCTGGCGGCGCTCGGCATCAACAATGTCCGCATTCTCGGCTCGTCCGAATTGTCGCCGCTCAAGAATTCGGTCCGCCCCACGTTCCGCGACCGGTCGCGTCATTTCAATCCCCTGCTGCTGAGCGGCCTCGACCACGCGCTCGCCGAGATGGCCAAGCGGGACATCAAGGCTGTCATCTACCTCAACAACTTCTGGGAGTGGTCGGGAGGGATGATGACCTATCTCTACTGGACCAACGGCGGCCGCTACATCAACATGAACGATCCGGCGCACCCCTGGCCCGAGTTCCCGGACATGAGCTCCGAATTCTACGGCCATGCGTCGGCAGTGCGGATGTTCGACGATTATGTCCGCGCGGTGGTGGGGCGCCGCAACAGCGTGACCGGACGCCTCTATCGCGACGATCCGACGATCATGTCGTGGCAGCTCGCCAATGAGCCGCGGCCCGGCGGAAGCACCGAAGCCGGACGGCGGCACATGCCGGCGTTCCTCGCCTGGGTCGCCGGATCGACGCGGCTGATCAAGTCGATCGACCCGCACCACCTCGTCTCGACCGGCAGCGAGGGCACCATGGGATGCATCGACGACGATCAATGCGTGATCGACGAGCATGGCAAGACGGGCGTCGATTATGTCACCGGCCACATCTGGCCGCAGAACTGGGGCTGGGCGGACCCCAAGGACCTTGCCGGCACCTGGCCGACCACCGAGAAGAACGTTCGCCAGTACCTCGCGCGGCAGGTGGCCATCGCCCGCCGCCTCGGCAAACCGCTGGTGATCGAGGAGTTCGGCTACCCACGCGCCGGCGGCAGCTTCGATCCGGGTTCAACCACCGCGTTCAAGGACCGCTATTACAAGCTCATCTACGATTCCGTGGTCGACAGCGTCCGCACCGGCGGCCCGTTGCAGGGCGCGAACTTCTGGGGCTGGGGCGGCGAAGGGCGGACACAGCATTCCGACCATCACTTCGTGCGCGGCGATACCAGCTACCTCGGCGACCCGCCGCACGAGCCGCAGGGCTGGTACAGCGTATTCGACAGCGACGCGTCGACGCAGGCGGTGATCAGGGCTTATGGTTCAGCAGTGAAGGCGGCCTAAGGGTCGAGTCTGAACATCGCGGCGGAGTGGGGCTCGACCGTCGCCTCCAACTTGCCTGACCAGCGGGGCAGCGGCTTGTGCGCCCAGAGGTCGCGCACGGCGGTGCGCAGACGCGCCGGGTAGCCGAGCTGTTCGGAAGTCGCGGCGATGCTGACCGGCGTCTCGCCGCGGTTGAGCAGGAGCACGGCACGACCACCGCCGGCCAGCGGCTTCGCCCAGACCTCGCGGTCGCCGTCTTTCCACACGCGGTGGCCCTGCACGCCCAGCGGATCCTGATCGACCGCGATCACTTCCTTGTTGAGCAGAATGGAGCGCGTGCTCTCGTCCATATGCGCCACATCATTGCCGGCCATCAGCGGCGAGGCCATCATCGCCCACAGGGAGAAATGGGCGCGATACTCGGCCGGATTCATCCCGCCGTTTCCGACCTCCAGCATGTCGGCATCGTTCCAGTGCCCCGGCCCGGCGAACGGCCACAAGGGTTCGTTGAGATCAACGATCTCGAGCACCGGATGCGCCCAGTCGTGGGCCTTGTCCTTGGTTGCGAAGCTGTCCCAAATGTCGCCCGTGGTCCGCCACAGGTTGCCGGTGTTCTTCGCCCACAGCCACGGTTTCGCGGTGCCCCATTCGCACATCGAAAAGACGATCGGCCGCCCGCTCTGGCGAAGCGCATCGGCCATCACCGCATAGGCTTCCTGCGCATTGCGGTCGCCGGTCGAGCACCAGTCGTACTTCAGATAGTCGACGCCCCAGCGGGCATAGGTCAGCGCGTCCTGATATTCGTGCCCCTGGCTCGCCGGCCGCCCGCCGCAGGTCAGCCGGCCTGCGTCGGAATAAATTCCGAACTTCAGCCCGCGCGAATGGACATAATCGGCGAGCGCCTTGATTCCCGACGGAAACTTGTGCGGGTCGGCGACGATGAAGCCGTTCGCGTCGCGCGCCGTCTGCCAGCAATCATCGATGACGACATATCGATATCCAGCATCGCGCATGCCTGACGCGACCATCGCGTCGACCGTCGCGCGCACCGTCTGCTCATTGTTGTCGCAGGCGAACTTGTTCCAGCTGTTCCACCCCATGGGCGGCGTCAGCGCAAGCCCGTTCGGCGCCTTGTTGACCACCTCCTGAGTCGTCTCTGCCAAGATCGGCGCTGCCACCAGGAGCAGCGCAAGCCAGGCGACCAGCTTCGACAACCGACCCATTCCCCACTCCCCATTCCCTTCGTCTCTGCTAGCGCTAACATGCCGGTTACGCGGGAGGGAAGCGGCGATGTTGCGAGCATGGTTCGTGGGAATGACGGCCGCGAGCCTGTGCGCTGCAGCTTCGGCCGCCGCGGATGTGCCGTCCATAAAGTACGACTGGCACAATGTCGTGATCGGCGGCGGTGGCTTTTCGCCGGACATCATCTTCAGCCCAGCCGAGGAGGGCCTCGCCTATCTGCGGACAGACGTCGGCGGCATCTATCGCTGGGACACGTCGCAGCAGCGCTGGATTCCGCTCGAGGATGATATCTGGAACGACAGCTATTTCGGGATCGAGAGCATCGCGCCCGACCCGAAGGACCCGAACACGGTCTACGTCGCGGCCGGCATGTACTCGTCGGCTCCGGCGGCGGTTCTCCGGAGCAACGATCGCGGCAAGACGTGGGACATCGTCGCGGTGCCGTTCAAGATGGGTGGCAACGAGGACGGGCGCGGCATGGGCGAACGGCTCGCTCTCGATCCATACCGGACTTTCACGCTTTTTTTCGGATCGCGTCACGACGGACTCTGGCGCAGCGACGACAGCGCCAAGACGTGGCGCAAGGTCGACAGCTTCCCGTGGAAGGGCCTCGGTCCCGCCACTCCCAGGCACACGCATGGCGGCGTTTCGTTCGTGGTTTTCGGCCGCCCCGGCGTGATCTTTGCGGGCGTCGCCGATCCGACCCCCGACCATCTCTTTCGCTCGACCGACGACGGCCGAAGCTGGACAGCGGTAAGCGGCGGCCCGGGCCCAGAGATGCTGCCGGCCAAGGCCGCGATCGGTGCGGACGGCGTGCTTTACGTCGACTATGCGACGGGCATCGGGCCCAACGGCGCCGACAATGGCGCGGTGTGGAAGCTCGATACGCAAAGCGGCGCGTGGAGCGACATCACGCCCGCGCGCGGCGAACAAGCCGAGGGCGGTTACATGGGCCTCAGCCTCGACCGGCAACGGCCCGGCCGCGTCGCCGTCTCCACCGTCGACCGCTGGAACCACAAGGACACCGTGTGGCTCTCGAACGACTCCGGCGCGCATTGGACGAGTCTTCGCGAACACAGCACGCGCGACGAGAGCGCAGTGCCGTGGCTCAACTTCGACCATGGCGAGTTCGGCGGGTGGATCTCTGGACTTGCGTTCGATCCGTTCGACGGCGGCACGCTCGCCTACACGACCGGCGGTACGGTCTATCGAACCGGCGACGCGCTCAAGCCGCAGCTGCTGTGGAAGCCGTGGGTGAAAGGCGTCGAAGAGACCGTTCCGATGGACCTGATCAGCCCGGCGACTGGAGCGCATCTGATCTCCGGCATCGGCGATGTGCACGGCTTCGTGCACGAACGGTTCGATGCGCCGCCGTCGAAGTGGCTGGTCAATCCCGACCTGCCGCACACGAACAACCTCGATTGGGCGGGGCGCGCGCCGAGCGTGCTGGTGCGCACTGCCGCCGGGTATTTCCCCGATCCGAAAGGCGCATCGCTCGGCTGGTCTGCGGATGGCGGGCATAGCTGGCACGTACTGATCGCGCCGCCGGTGAAGGTCGGCACGGCGGCGCCGGCTCGGATCGACGCCGACGGAAAGGCGCCGATCACCGTCTCGGCGGATGGCAAGACGTTCGCCATCTCCGGGTCGGTGTTGCTTGCCACAAGGGACCGCGGCCACAGGTGGTGGCGGCCGAAGGGCGTGCCCGCCGGGGTCACCGCGCTGGCGGACAAGGTCAATCCGCTGGTCTGGTACGCAGTCGATTATGCGGGCGGGAAGATGTTCGTCAGCCGCGACGGTGCGCGCTCGTTCAAGCGAGCGGCAGCGACCGGGCTGCCGTCGGACATCTCGGGCCGCTCCGGACCTTACCCGACCGTGATTCACCCGGCTTCGTTGGCGGTGCCCGGGACGCCCGGCGAGCTCTGGCTTCTCACCGGCGGGCACTTCTATCGAAGCACGGACTTCGCACGATCCTTCACGGCCGTCGTTCCGAAAGAGCCGCTGTTCCGCGACATGGCCTTCCTCACGTTCGGGCTCGGCAAGGCTGCGCCGGGAGCGAAGGTACCTGCCCTTTACGCCTTCGGAGTTCGCTCCGGTCCCACGTTCGGCGGCATCTATCGGTCGCTCGACGGGGGCGCGAAGTGGGTGCGGATCAACGACGACGCGCACCAGTGGGGCCTCAGGTACCGAACCATCACCGGCGATCCGCGCCTGTTCGGGCGCGTCTACGTTGGCACCGACGGACGCGGCATATTCTACGGCGACCCGTTGCATTAGTCCTACTAGTGCGTAATTGAGCGTAGAAGGGGGTTTTCGCATATGAAGTATCTTTTCACGACTGTAGCGCTCGCGCTCGGCCTTGCAACGTCCGCGATCGCCGCTCCGCTGCCGCAGGTCGTGAGCAAAGCCGGCAGGCATGAGCTGCTGGTCGACGGCAAGCCGTTCCTGATCCTCGGCGGCCAGGCGAACAACAGCAGCAACTACCCGGCTGTGCTGCCCGAGGTATGGCCGACGATAAAAGCGCTTCATGCCAATACCCTCGAAATCCCCGTAGCCTGGGAGCAGATTGAACCAGTCGAGGGCAAATTCGACTTTTCCTGGGTGGACACATTGATCCCGCAGGCGCGCGCCAACGGCGTCCGCCTTGACCTGTTGTGGTTCGGGACCTGGAAGAACACGAGCGGCAGTTATCAGCCCGAATGGGTCAAAACCGATCTCAAGCGCTTCCCGCACATGATGACCAAAGACGGCAAGGTTCATTACGTGCCGACTCCGCTCAGCCGGAACACCCTCGAGGCCGACAAGCGGGCCTTCGTAGCGCTGATGCACCACATCCGCGAAGTCGACCCCGAGCACACGGTGATCCTGGTCCAGGTGGAAAACGAAGTCGGAAGCTATAACAACCCGCGCGACTTCTCACCCGAAGCCAATCGCCTGTTCGCCGGACCGATTCCGGCTGAGCTCGCGCATAAGGTCGGCAAGAACGGCACTTGGACTCAAGTGTTTGAGCGGAAGGCGGACAGCGCCTTCAACGCATGGTACACGGCCCGCTACATCGACGAGATCGCCGCCGCCGGTCAGGCGGAGCTCGACCTTCCGATGTACGTGAATGTCGTCACCAGCAGCCCGTTCGATCCCAAGGCGGGCGAAGGTGGCGGCTCGAGCGGTGGCGCCGACTGGCCCGTGCTCGACGTGTGGAAAGCGGCGGCACCGCACATCGCGATGGCTGCGCCCGATCTGTACGATCGCGACTATCGCGAAGTGAACGCCAAGCTCGACAAGATGGCGCGGCCCGATGACCCGTTGTTCGTTCCGGAGAACGGCAACGACCTGCCGTTCGCCCGCTTCTTCTGGCTCGCGCTTGGAAAAGGCGCGATCGGCTGGGCGCCGTTCGGAATGGACCCGACCTATTCCAACTTCCCGCTCGGCGGGAGGAACACGCCTGAGAATCTGGAGGCTTTCGCGTCGAAATTCGCTCTGATGGCGCCGATCGAGAGCGACTGGGCTCGTCTGGCGTTCGAGCATCCCACTATCGGCTTTGCCAAAGGCGACGATGCTTCCGACCAGTCGCGATCACTAGGCCAATGGAAAATCACTGCGCAGTACGGCCTGTGGTCGTTCGGCGATCCGTCATGGACGTGGATGAAGATCCCGCCCAATCCAAAGAAGGAGCAGCCGGTAGGCGGCGCGGCGCTGATCCAGCTCGGGCCCAACGAATTTCTCGTCGCCGGGTCAGACGTCCGGATGAGCTTCGCCCTTGCCGACCCACAGCCGGGCGAAACGGCGCAGTTCCTCGACGTCGAGGAAGGCACCTTCGAGAACGGCCGCTGGGTGATGGCTCGCCGGTGGAACGGGGATCAGACCGATTACGGACTGAACCTCGGGCAGCCGACGTTGCTGAAGGTTCGCCTGGGAACCCATCGATGAGCATGTCGAAACTTGCGGTGGCGTTCTCGGCAATCGTGAGCACGACCGCGCCAGCCGCGCCCGGGTGGCAGCGAACGGCGACCGGGATCATCGTCACCCCGGCGTCGGGACCGGACAAGGCTGTCCGGCTGGAGCTCTATGGCGAACGCATCGTCCGGGTGATCGAAAGCCCCGACGGCAAGCTGGACCTGACGCGGACGCCGGCGGTCGTCGCCCATCCGGCAACGCAGTCGTTCACCACCACCCAAAGCAGCGGCGCGGTCACGCTCAGAACGCGCGGCGTAACGGCAACGGTGTCGCTGGCCGATGGGCGCGTAAGCTTCACCGATCCGCAGGGCCAGGTGGACCTTGCCGAAGCGGGTGCCGGCTCGTTCACGCCGGTCACCATCGAAGGCGTTCCGTTCGTTTCCATCCGCCAGCAATTCAACCGCGGCACCGACGAAGGGCTGTTCGGGCTCGGCCAGCACCAGAACGGGCAAATGAATTACAATGGTGAGGACGTCGAGCTCGCCCAGCACAATATGGACGTGGCGATCCCGTTCCTGCTGTCGACGCGCAATTACGGACTGCTGTGGGACAATCCTTCGATCACCCGCTTTGGCAATCCCAAACCGTACGCGAAGGCCGGAGGCCCGGACGATACTCTACGGGTCAACGCCGGCACGGGCTGGACTGCAACCTACCGGATCAACGGCAAGCAGGTGGCGCGGCGGACCGAGCCGACGATCGACTACCAATATCTCGAAGACCGCACCCACTGGCCGGTAGGCACGCGCACGCCGGACCTGTCGAACACCGTCCCGGGTCTCGCTGTCAGTTGGGAGGGCCGCGTCGTTCCGCGCCAGAGCGGGCTTCACCGATTCAGGCTCTACTCGTCAGGCTACGCACGCGTTTACGTCAACGGGCGCAAGCTGCTCGACCGCTGGCGGCAGAACTGGAACCCGTTCTACCATACTTTCGACCTGCAGCTGACCGCCGGCAAGCCCGTCAACGTACGTGTCGAATGGCAGCCTGACAATGGCTACATCGCGCTCCAGCACAACGGGCCGCAAGCCGAAGCCGATCGTCACTCGATCAGCTTCGCGTCCGAAGCGGCGCACGCGATCGATTATTATTACATCGGTGGCGACAATCTCGACCAGGTCATCGCCGGCTATCGGCAATTGACCGGCAAGGCCGCGCTGGCGCCCAAATGGGCCTATGGCTTCTGGCAAAGCCGCCAGCGGTACGAGACGCAGGACCAGCTGCTCGGCGTTCTGCACGAATATCGCAGGCGCGGCCTGCCGCTCGACAACATCGTTCAGGATTGGCTCTACTGGCCCGAGAACGGCTGGGGCTGCCAGTGCTTCGACCCGAAGCGGTTTCCCGATCCCAAGGGCATGGTCGACGCCGTCCACAAGGCGAACGCGCACATCATGATCTCGGTGTGGGCGAAATATTACAAGGGCCTGCCGAACTTCAACGAGCTGGACTCGGTTCACGGCATCTATCGGCGAATGACCGACCCGCGGCCGGATGAGCCGAAGGATCCGGACTATATCAAGACGATGTACCTCGACTGGGTCGGCCCGGGATACTTCAACGGGTTCTACGATCCGTACAACGCGCGCGCCAAGAGCATCTACTGGCGGCAGGTGCGTGACGGCGTCATGTCCAAGGGATTCGATGCGCTTTGGCTCGATTCGGACGAGCCGGACTTCCACTCCAACCTCTCGCTGGACGAGACGTCGCGGCGCATGAGCCCCACCGCCGCGGGACCGGGCCGAGCTTTGTTCAACAGCTATCCGCTGGTCCACGTCGACGGCGTCTATCAGGGGCTGATCAGCACCCGGCCCGACGTTCGGCCCTTCATCCTGACGCGCTCGGCGTTCACCGGCATCCAGCGCGACAGCGCCGCGGTGTGGTCCGGCGACGTCGCGTCGCGGTGGGACAATCTGCGCGAGCAGATTTCGGCCGGGATGAATTTCTCGATGTCCGGAGCGCCCAACTGGACCACCGACATCGGCGGCTACACGATGGAGCCGCGCTTCCTTAAACCTACGCCCGCGGACCTCGACGAGTGGCGCGAGCTCAACCTCCGCTGGTTTCAGTTCGGCGCTTTCTCGCCTTTGTTCCGGAGCCACGGCGAGAACATCCACCGCGAGATTTTCGAGATCGCTCCCGCCGGTTCGGCGATGTACCGGTCGATGGAATATTACGACCGGCTCCGATACCGGCTGATGCCGTATATCTACACGGTGGCGGGCGACAGTTACTGGCGCGACGGCACGATCATGCGCGGCCTGGTCATGGATTTCCCGGGCGACCGCCGCGCGTGGGGAATCAAGGACGAATATCTGTTCGGGCCAGCGCTGCTCGTGGCGCCGGTCACCGAGTACAAGGCACGGACGCGTTCGGTGTATCTGCCGGCGGGTGCCAGCTGGTATGACTTCTACACCGGCAGCGTGAACAAGGGCGGCCAGACAATTACCGCCGCGGCACCGTTCGACCGAATGCCCATGTTCGTCCGCGCAGGCTCGATCGTCCCGACCGGACCCGAGGTTCAATATGCGCTCGAGCAAGCAAATCCCGTGCTCACGCTCAACGTTTACACGGGCGCGAGCGGGACGGGCTCGGTCTACGAGGACGACGGCACCAGCCGGCAATATCTCAACGGCAAATTCGTTCGAATCCCGCTGCGCTGGGACGAGTCCACCAGGACGCTGACCATCGGTTCGCGTGAGGGCAGCGGATTTTCAGGAATGGCCGGCAGGCGGACGATCAACATCCGCTGGATCAGGCCTGGCACGCCACTATCGTTCACCGCCAAACCGGACCTGACCGTTGCGTACGATGGCAAGTTGCAGCTGGTCAGGAACCCGCGGTGATGCTTCCGACCCTTGCCGCCGTCGCGCTCGCTAGCGCAGCGCCTGGTCCGTCTGCCGCCGAAATGTACCGTCAAGTGCCCGGCTGCACCGTCGACGTGGCGGCGATGCTGCAGCTATCGCCTTATGATTTCGACCAGACTGACAAGGGCTTCCGCTCGCTGTCGAGTAAGCCCGGGTGCGATGTCGCAACCGCCAATCTGATCGCCACCTATCGGCGCTCGAACTGGGGCAAGCTCGATCGGAACGCGGTGCAGATCAGTTATTGGCACGAGGGGCAAAGCCGGGCCTTCGCGGGCCAAACCGAACTCGCGATCCCTCTCCTGCTCGCAGGTGTGAATCCAGGCGTCGCCGGGCTGAGTGCGCAATTCGATCGCGACAACGCCTCCATCGGAATGGCGAATGCCGAATATGGATTGGCTACCGTGGCATTCCTGCAGGGCGATCTGGCCGGGCTGAAGACCGCGCGCGCCCGCCTGGCGGCCGTACCCCGCCCAAGCATGTGGACGACAGCGATGCGGAACAGTGCGGCTCCTGGCCGACCTTCCATGAACTGGCCGCCGAACCTCAACATCGTCGACGAGCTGATCCGCTGCTTTGGGAAGCCGTACAAGGAGGCCTACAGCTGCGACGCGATTGCTGCCGCTAAACGAGGCCACGCCCCCTGATCCGCAATGCCGGCGGCAAAGCACCCGAACGACGGGGAATCGTTACGCGCAGGGCTTGAGCGTCGCGGCGAATCTGGAGCTCGGGACCACCTAGGAGATCAACCCTCTCGATCACCGCATCGCCAAGAGAGTCCGTGCCCAAAGACTTGATGGCGCTCTCACCTTCCGGCCAGTCCAGGAACATCGCATACAGCGTGTCGCCATTGCGCGTGAAGCGCACGTCCTCGGCCGTGAACGGCTTGGCCTCCCCCTCGTTCAGCATGCCAGCGGGCGGTCGCGTCGGACCCTCGCCGAAGCTGCGCCACGGGCGCGTTCCGTAGATCGCTTCGCCGTTCGCGCTCATCCACGCGGTAATCCCGTCGAGCACGGCTTCTTCCTTGTCGTCGATCGTGCCGTTGCCGCGGACCGGGATGTTGAGCAGCAGATTGCCGTTCTTCGACACCACGTCGGCAAGGCGCTGGATCACCTGCTTGGCCGTCTTGTAGGCGTTCTGCTCGTAGATGCGCCGGTCGTAGTGCCAGTTGCCGATGCAGGTGTCGGTCTGCCACGGCTCGGGCCGAATTTCGTCGAGGAAGCCGCGCTCGACATCCTCGACGATGGCGCGCCGCTGGACGCCCTCGAGCTTCTTGCCGAACAGCACGACATCCACGTCGCCGCGCCAGGCGAGTGCCTGGTTGTAATAATGCGCCGCAGCTTCAAGGCCGGTTTGGCCGAGCGGCAGCCCGGTATCGTCGAAATAGACGAGGTCGGGCCGGTAATCCTCGACCATCTGCTTTTGCCGCAGCAGCCAATTGTCGACGAAGCGCCTGTTCGCCGGCGGCGCGGCTTCGAGCCACTGACCGTCGCGCTTGTCGTGCCACGCGTTCATCTCGGCCGCGGTCGTGATTCCGTCCGGCGGCACATAATAGGGGCCTGTGTACAGCTCTTGCGGGTCGAGCCCGTCCCAATACTTGCCTTTGCCATGCCGCTTGCGCAGCCAGTAAGCGTCGTAGCGGCGGCCCCGCATCGGCCCTTCGGCATCGTAGCCATAGGCCGGCTGGTACCAGTGCCAGGCGTGGCTCGAATGGTTGGACACCCCGAACTTCAGCCCGGCTTCGCGCACCAGGGGCGCCCACCCGCCGACGATGTCGCGCTTCGGTCCGACCCGAGTGACGTTCCAAGCGTGATGCCTGCTCGCGAACAGGTCGAAATTGTCGTGGTGACAGCCCATTGCCATGAAGTAGCGGGCACCAGCGTTGACGTACCGCTTGAGCAGATGTTCAGGCTGCCAGTCCTGCGCCTTCCACTGGCCGATGATGTCGATGAAGCCGGTCCGGCTCGGATGGCCGTAGCGCCGCAGGTGATTCTCATAAGGCGTTTCGCCGTGCTGCCACGGCTGGCGCCCCTGAAGGTACATGAGGCGCGCATACCAGTCGCCGAACTCGGGCTGGCACTGCGGTCCCCAATGCGCCCAGATCCCGAACTTGGCATCACGAAACCAGTCGGGCACGCGATACGCGGCCGCCAGCGAAGCCCACGTCGGCGCAACGGGGCCGCGCGACTGGGTGGGCGCCGCTCGGACCGATGTCGCGGCGGCGGCGGAGGCAAGGAACGCACGCCGGCTGAGCGGCAATCGTGGGCTGTTCATATCGCGAGCATTGCAAGCGCGGTGGTTCCGCGCAATCTCGAATGATGATCCGGGTTGGCCTCGTCGGTTACGGTCTCGCGGGAGCGGTTTTCCATGAGCCGCTGATCCGCGCCTGCGAGCGTTTGGAGCTCGCCGCCGTGCTGACCTCCCGCGAAGCACCGAGCCGCGTCCACTCGCTTGGCGAGTTGCTCGACCGCTGCGACCTGGTAGTGGTCGCCTCGCCCAACCGCACGCATTTCGCCATCGCGAGAAAGGCGCTCGAAGCGGGCAAGCATGTCGTCGTCGACAAGCCGCTCACCGTGACGCTGAAGGAGGCCGATGCGCTGATCGCTTTGGCTGACGAGCGACGATTGCTGCTCAGCGCATTCCACAACCGCCGCTGGGACGGCGACTTCCTGACCGTCGGCGAGATGCTTCCCAAGCTTGGCGACGTAACGCTGTTCGAGGCCCATTGGGACCGCTTCCGCCCGCAGATCAAGCAAGGCTGGCGCGAGCTGCCAGAGCCGGGGGGCGGCCTGTTCAACGACCTTGGCCCGCACATGATCGACCAGATGCTCCAGCTGTTCGGCATGCCGGACGCGGTCAGCGCCGACATCATGGCTCAACGTGCCGAGGCCGCGGTCGACGATTTTTTCGACGTGAGTTTTCACTATGACAGCCGGCGTGTCGCGCTGCGATGTTCGAGCCTGGTCGCGGCGGCCCGGCCGCGCTTCGCCGTGCACGGAACCAGCGGCTCGTTCATCAAGAACGGCCTCGATCCCCAGGAAGCGCAGCTAAAGTCCGGCCGCGATCCGCGCGAACCCTCCTTCGGCAGCGACCCGACCGACGGATTGTTCATCGCGGCTGATGGCCGCGCCGAGGCGGTCCCCACGTTGCGCGGCAATTATCTCGCCTTCTACGATGCGGTCGCCGCGGCGATCCTCGACGGTGCGCCGCCGCCCGTCCCGGCGCGCGAGGCGCGGGACGGGCTCATGCTGATCAACCTCGCTCGCCGGGCTTCGGCGCAGGGGCGCCGGCTGCAAGTCCCGGCCGCCAGTTCGCGGGCAGCGTAAGCGCGGGCACGTTGACGGTCGTGCTGCCGCGCAGGTCACGCGAGGAAGCGCCGAGACTGAGGGTGTAGCTTCCCGGAGCGACGCGCCAGGAATGGCTGCTGGAGTCGAATGTCGCGAGCAGCCGCGGGTCGACCTCGACATTCACCGCCCTGGTCTGACCGGGCGCAAGGTCTACCTTCGCGAAGCCGACGAGCCGTCGCGGCGCTTCCCAGGCCCCCGCCGTGGGCGAAGCATAGACCTGGCCGACCGCCATGCCGGATCGGTGGCCCGTGTTGCGGAGTGTGAAATGAACCCGCAGTCTGCCGCCCGAGGTCGCTGCCGCGCTGATCGGTCCATAGCCGAAGCTCGTGTAGCTGAGGCCGTGCCCGAACGGGAACAGAGGCTGGAGATTGTTGCGGTCGACCCACTTGTAACCGACGGCCGCGCCTTCCGTGTAGTTGATGGTGAACTGTTCCGTCTCGGTGCTTCCGCCCGGACGGACCGGCCGGGGAAGCTGCGAATCGCTGGCGTAGAAGGTCACCGGCAGGTGTCCCGACGGGTTCACCCGGCCGGTGAGGACATTGGCGATCGCCTTGCCGCCGGCGCGCCCTGGATACCACGCCTCGACGATTGCGGGCACGCGCGCTGCCCACGGCATCGCCACGCCGGCGTTCGTTTCGAGCACGACAGCGGTGCGCGGGTTGGCCGCTGCAACGGCTTCAATCAGCGCGTCCTGATTGCCATCGAGCGCCATCGGCACATCGAAGGCTTCCCCTGCCCATTGCGTTGCGAAAACAACCGCGACGTCGGCGGATCGTGCCGCTGCCGCCGCCGCTGCAGGATCCGAGCCATCGACGAACGTGATCGACGCATTTGGCGCCAGCGCATGGATCGAATCGAGAGGCGAAGACGGATAATACATCACTGGACCCGGCCAGGCGGTCGGCTGCAGGCCGGGCACGGCATTGCCGCCGCGCGGATAAACGAGCGACGATCCGCTGCCCGCGAGCACGCCCTTGTCGGCATGCCCGCCGATGACGACGATGCGGCGGACATTGGGACCTAACGGCAGCAGATTACCGTCGTTCTTGAGCAGCACGATCGCCTGCTCTTCATCCGCCTGGCTCACCGCCTCGTGCGCGGCATAGCCCGTCGGCTCGCCTTCGGTGACGGGATTGTCGGCGGCGCCCGTCGAATAGAGCGCCCACAGCACCCGTCGCGCCATATCGTCGAGGCGCGCCTGCGGAACGCGTCCGGCGAGCACCGCCGCCTTGAGCGGCTCGCCGAAATAGGGAGCCTTGTCGAACGGCCAGCCCGATTGCTGGTCGAGCCCGTTCAGCGCGGATTTCTCGGTGCTCTCGACCGCGCCCCAATCCGACATGACGTAGCCGCGGAAGCCGAAGTCGCGCTTCAGGACATCGTTCAGCAGCCAGGCGTTTTCGCAAGCGTAGTCGCCATTGACCTTGTTGTACGAGCACATGACCGAACCGGGATTGCCGCGTTCGATCGCAAACTGGAACGCAAGCAGGTCGGACATCCGGGCGGCGGCAGGGTCAATGATCGCATCATGTCCCTTCCTGCCGGTCTCGAGGTCGTTCATCGCATAATGCTTCGCCGTCGAGATGACGTGGTTCGACTGGATACCGGCGATCTCGGAGCCGACGATCGTTCCGGCGAGCAGCGGGTCCTCGCCGCCATATTCGAAGTTGCGGCCGTTGCGCGGATCGCGGGCCAGGTCGACGCCCCCGGCGAGCATCACGTTGAAGCCCGAAGCACGCGCTTCCGCGCCGATCATCTGGCCGCCCTTGAACGCCAGGTCGGGGTTCCACGTCGCCGCCGTTGCGATGCCCGACGGAAGCGCCGTCCGCTCGCGCTTGTGCTCGGCCCCGCCCTGGGTCGCGACGCCGATTCCGGCATCGGTCTCCCATTGCGGCGTGATGCCCAGCCGCGGGATTCCGGGGACGTAGCCCGCCGACCCATAGCGCACTCCGGCCGGAGGGTGCTTTCCTTGCCAATCGGTCGCGAAATAGCCGAACACGAGCGTCAGCTTTTCGTCGAGCGTCATCTTGCTGAGCGCAGCCGCGGCACGCTCCTCCGGAGTGGCCGCAGCCGCTTGCACGGCCACCATCACGGGCAACGCGCACGCAACCGACAACGCCGTTCGTAACACCCTAACCGATCTCATCAGTTTCTCCCCAGAATCGATATCCATTGACGTCGACGCGCTTGACACTAATAGCGGCCAGCGTCGATTGGTAGCGCTACCACGCCCCTCCTCGAGGTCTCTTCGTCTTCATGCTCTCGACCGCTGCGATGCTCCCTGCCGACGCCGCCCACGCGACGCTCGCCGGTCGGATTTTGCTCGACGAGGGCCCGACGCCGGTACTGATCCGCGGCGGCGCCGTCGAGGATGTTTCGCGCAGCGCTCCGACGGTCGCCGATCTGATGGAGCTCGATGATCCGGCGAGCGTCAGCGGGAAGCGGCTTTTCTCGATCGATGAATTGCCGGTGGACCGTCTTTTGCCGCCGATCGACCTGCAGGTCGTGAAGGCCGCCGGAGTGACCTTCGCGATTTCGGCGATCGAGCGCGTCATCGAAGAGCGTGCGCGCGGCGATTATCGCCTCGCGGCGTCGCTTCGTGAAAAACTCGAAGAGCGCATCGGCGGCGGAATTCGGTCGGTGGTGCCCGGAAGCGATGGCGCGTCGCGGCTGAAGGAGGCGCTGATCGAGGAGAATCTCTGGTCGCAATACCTCGAGGTCGCGATCGGACCCGACGCGGAGATCTTCACCAAGACCGCGCCGCTCGCGAGCGTTGGAAGCGGCGCTAAAATCGGGGTTCGCTCGGATTCTACCTGGAACAATCCCGAACCCGAGGTCGTGCTGGTGGTCAGCAGTCACGGGAAGGTCCGCGGCGCCACGCTTGGCAACGACGTCAACCTTCGCGACTTCGAAGGTCGCAGCGCGCTGCTGCTGAGCAAGGCGAAGGACAATAACGCCTCCTGCGCGATCGGACCGTTCATCCGGCTGTTCGATGAGGGCTTTACGATGGACGACGTTCGCTCGGCCGAGGTCGATCTCGACATCAACGGCACCGACGGCTTCCAGCTTCGCGGCCATAGCCGGATGAGCGAAATCAGCCGCGATCCGGAGGAGCTCGTTCGCCAGGCGATGAGCGAGCACCATTATCCCGACGGGTTCGTGCTGTTCCTCGGCACCTTGTTCGCGCCGACTCAGGACCGCGATGAGGAGGGCCGCGGGTTCACCCACAAGATGGGCGACGAGGTGCGGATCTCGACGCCGAAGCTCGGCACGCTCGTCAACAGCGTGACGACCTCACGCGATGCACCGCCATGGACCTTTGGCGTGCGCGCGCTCATGCGCAATCTTGCGGAGCGGGGATTAGTGGCGGGGACCTTGGAGAAAGCCTGATGTTCGATACGCTCCATCATATCATCAACGGCGAAGCGGTGGGCGGCAACGCTGCCGGCGAGAGCCTCAACCCGTCAGATCTCGAGGACGTGGTCGCGCGTTATCCGAAGGGCGGCGCGGCCGAGGTCGATCAGGCGGTCAAAGCTGCTC
Source organism: Sphingomonas sp. (assembly GCA_025981625.1). The sequence goes on from JAICXF010000004.1 coordinate 26,842, forward strand.
GCGCGGCATTCCCCGGCTGGTCCGAAGCTTCGCCGGAAGTGCGCTCGGACGTGCTCGACAAGGCCGGATCGCTGATCATGGCGCGGGCGAAGGAACTCGGCACCCTGCTGTCGCGCGAAGAAGGCAAGACGTTGCCCGAAGGCACGGGCGAAGTGATGCGCGCCGCGCGCATCTGCAAATATTTCGCCGGGGAGGCGCTTCGCCGCCATGGCCAGACCCTCGAGTCCACCCGGCCAGGCATCGATGCTCAAACGTATCGCGAGGCGGTCGGCGTGTTCGGCCTGATCACCCCGTGGAATTTCCCGATCGCCATCCCGGCGTGGAAGAGCGCGCCGGCGCTCGCGTTCGGCAATACGGTGGTCCTCAAACCGGCGACACCGACCCCGGCGATCGCGCACGCATTCGGCCAGATCCTGGTCGAGGCCGGCGCCCCTCCCGGCGTGTTCAACCTGGTCATCGGCGAAGGCGACGTCGGCCGCGCGATCGTCGGGCATCCGGGGATCGACGGTATTTCCTTCACCGGTTCGCAAAGCGTCGGAGCATCGGTCGCGGAGGGCGCGGCCAAGCGCCAGGCGCGCGTCCAGCTGGAGATGGGCGGGAAGAACCCGCTCGTCGTGCTCGACGACGCCGACCTCGACCGCGCGGTGATGTGCGCCATCGACGGCGCCTTCTTCGGCACCGGCCAGCGCTGCACCGCTTCCTCGCGCATCATCGTGACCGAAGGAATTCACGACCGCTTTGTCGAAGCATTGGCGGAGAAAGCGCGCTCGCTGCGCGTCGGCGACGCGCTCGATCCGCAGTCGCAGATCGGTCCGGCCGTGAGCGAGTCACAGCTCGAGCAGAACCTGCGCTATGTGAAGATCGCCAGGGACGACGGCGGCAAGGTTCTGACCGGCGGACCCGAGCCGCTGAAGCTCGACAAGCGCGGCTGGTACATGACGCCGACGGTCATTTCGGACACGCAGCCGCAGCATCGGATCAATTGCGAGGAAGTGTTCGGCCCGGTCGCAAGCACGGTCCGCGTGCGCGACTATGACGAGGCACTGGCGATCGCCAACCACGGGCAGTTCGGCCTTTCGGCGGGGATCGTCACCAATTCGCTCAAATATGCCCGCCACTTCCGTCGCAACATTCGCGCGGGAATGGTGATGATCAACCTGCCGACCGCGGGCGTCGATTACCATGTGCCGTTCGGCGGCACGCGCAAGTCGAGCTATGGCGCGCGCGAGCAGGGCTTTGCCGCGATCGAATTCTACACCCTGACTAAAACCGCCTACATCTGGAGCTGAGCTATTGTCCGAGGACGTGTCGCGCCCAAGTGCCGTTTATCCAAGCCTTAAGGGCAAACGCGTCCTCATCACCGGCGGCGGCTCAGGCATCGGCGCGGGCATCGTGGACGCGTTCGCAGCGCAGGGATGCGATGTCGCGTTCATCGACATCAACGGATCGGATTCCGACGAGCTGGTCGAGCGCACCGGCGCGCGTTTCCTGCGCATCGACCTCACCGATACGGCGGCGACGCAGCAGGCGATCCGCGCGCTGATCGACGACGGCGGCCCCATCGACATCCTGGTCAACAACGCGGCCAATGACGACCGGCATTCAATCGACGAGGTCACCGAAAGCTATTGGGACGACCGGCTCAACGTGAACCTCAAGCATCAGTTCTTTTGCACGCAGGCGGTGTTGCCGGGAATGCGGCAGAAGGGCGGCGGAGTGATCATCAACATGGGGTCGATCAGCTGGCACCTGGGCTTGCCCGACCTCGTGCTCTACGAGACGTGCAAGGCAGCGATCGAGGGGCTTACACGCGCCCTCGCGCGCGAGCTCGGCCCCGACAACATTCGCGTCAACTGCGTCGTCCCCGGGAACGTCCGCACGCCTCGCCAGCTGAAATGGTACACCCCCGAGGGTGAAGCCGAGATCGTCAATTCGCAATGCCTCAACGGTCGGCTGGTGCCGCGCGACATTGCCGCGATGATCCTGTTCCTCGCGTCCGACGACGCCCGGCTGATGACCGGCCACGAATATTTCGTCGACGCGGGGTGGCGCTGAGATGAGCGAAGCGCCCTCGCCGGTTTGGCCGCTCGAGGCCGAGCTCGGCGAAGGGCCCGTATGGGTCGAACGCGACCGCGCCCTGTGGTTCGTGGACATCAAGAAGCAGCAGGTGCATCGCTACGATCCCGCCACTGCCGAGAAGCGCAGCTGGTCGTCCCCCGAGCAGGTCGGGTTTATCCTCCCGGCGGCTGGCGGGGGCTTCGTCGCGGGGCTGCAGTCGGGACTTTACCGGTTCGATGAGAACAGCGGCGCGTTCGACCTCATCGCCGAGGTCGAGCCGGACAAGCCCGACAATCGCCTGAATGATGGCGTGGTCGATCCGTCCGGCCGGCTGTGGTTCGGCACCATGGACAATAATGAGAAGCACAAGACCGGCGCTTTTTATTGTTTCGCGGATGGACGGGTCACCCGCACGCCGCTCGACAATATTGAGATCACCAATGGTCCAGCGATCTCGCCCGACGGATCGCTGCTGTATTTCGTGAACACGCTGAAAGGCACCATCGAGACCGCCGAAATTCGGGACGATGGATCACTCGGCGAGCGGCGCCCGTTCGTTCGGATCGATCCCAGGGAGGGCCATCCGGACGGTCCGACAATCGACGGCGAAGGCTGCCTGTGGATTTCGCTGTACGCTGGCTGGGAGACTCGCCGCTACTCGCCAGCAGGCGAGCTGCTCGACCGAGTTCGCTTCCCGGTCGCCAACATCACCAAGGTGGCGTTCGGCGGCGATGACCTCCTGACCGCCTATGCGACCACGGCGCGCCAGCTTCTGTCAGCCGAGGACATCGCGAAGCAGCCGCTGATCGGCGCCTTGTTCGAGTTCCGAGTTAATGTCCCGGGGGTGTCATGTCCGCTCGTTCGCTGCTGATTGTTTCGGCGCTACTCGCTTCTTCCGCCGCCGCAGCACCGACCATCGACCCGCAGTTCGGCAGTCATGCCGTCATTCAGCGCGACAAGCCGATCATCCTCAGCGGCACCGCCGTACCCGGCGAGAAGGTAGCGGTCGGGTTCGGCGGCCGGACGGAACAGGCAGTGGCAGGGAAAACCGGCGTGTGGCAGGCGAGCTTCGCGCCCCGGCCGGCCGGCGGTCCCCTGGACATTGCGCTCAACGGCGCCAGTGTCGCGGAGGACGTGATGATCGGCGACGTCTGGCTCTGCTCGGGCCAATCGAACATGGAATATCCGCTTCCCCGAGCGATGGGATATGGGGAACCGCAGGCGGAGAGCGATCCGAACCTGAGGGTCGCCAAGGTCCCGCACCAGCTTGCCGTTGCTCCTCAGGCGGGCTTCGCCAAATCCTGGGACTGGAAGGTCGCGTCGCCGGATGTGAAGGACTTCTCCGCCGCCTGCTATTTCATGGTCCACGAGCTCCGGACTTCGGAGAAAGTGCCGATCGGCGCCATCGACGACTCCTGGGGCGGCACCCCGATCCGGGCGTGGATGGATGAAGCTGCAGTAAGCGCGAGCGGCGGAAGCACGGTCGCCAGCATCGTCGATGCCTACCGGCGCGACCCGTCCGCCGGCCTGCGGGCTTTCGGTTCCGAATGGGCTGCTTGGTGGCGATCGAAGACCGGCGACCAGCCCGGTAAAGAGCCGTGGAACGCCAGCGCAAGGCTGAGCTGGAAGGCCCTTCCTTCACTGGCATTCTGGGACAATTGGGGACCTGACTGGAAAAGCTGGATCGGCTCGGCCTGGGTGCGCAAGCGGGTTGCGCTTACTCCCAGCGAAGCTGCACAGCCCGCGACGTTGTCGCTGAGCGCGATCGACGACATGGACGAGACCTTCGTCAACGGCGTCACAGTCGGCGGCAAAAACGATCCGGCAAACCCGCGCAGCTATCCAATCCCGCGCGGCATACTCAAAGCTGGCTCGAACGAGATCATGATCTTCGTCCGGAATTCGTGGGGGCAAGGCGGGCTGGCGGGCCCGGCAGACAAGTTCGCTTTGACCTTCGCCGATGGACACTCGAAGCCGCTCACCACCGGATGCGAATATTCACGGATCGCGGATTCGGTCGGCGAGCCGCCGATCGCTCCGTGGGACGGACCGTCAGGTGTTTCGACCATCTACAACGCGATGGTCGCACCGCTCGGCCCGCTACAGTTGAAGGGTGTCGCCTGGTACCAGGGCGAGGCGGACGTCGGAAAGCCCGGCTACGACCGGCGGCTGGCGGCGTGGATGGCGAACTGGCGGACCCAGTTTCGCGAGCCGAATTTGCCGTTCCTCATTGTCGGCCTGGCCGGCTGGGGCAAGCCGGTCTCGCATCCCGTCGAAAGCGGCTGGGCCAGCCTGATCAACGAACAGCGCCTGGCGGTCGAGCATGATCCGCGAACGGCGCTCGCCAGTGCCATCGATCTTGGCAACCCGGTCGATATTCACCCATCCGACAAGCAGGAGGTCGGGCGAAGGCTCGCATTGGCGGCGCATCAGCTCGTCTACCGGGATGGGGGCACGATTGGCGCCCTGCCCCTTGCCGCGAGGCGGACCGGCGCTTCGGTCACCGTGGCCTTCAGCAAGCCGCTGCAAATCCTGAGCGGCGCCAATGCCAATGCGTTCGAGCTCTGTGGCGATGCGCCGGGATCATGCCGCTATGCGGACGCGCGTGTGCAGGGGAACACGGTAGTCATTCCGACGAATGGACAACCCGCGAACCGGGTGCGCTACGCCTGGGCCGATTACCCGATCGTCAATCTCTACGATCTCGACATGCTTCCGGCACCCGTCTTCGAGCTGCCGATTCAGTGATTGTTGCGCGGCACCTTGTTCGACGTGCCGCGGTACTTGACCGCGAACTCGAGCACGCTGCCGGTCGATAGCTGACCGGTTTTCTCGCGGAAGAACTCTTCCCATGGCGTATTGCTTGCCGGCACAGGCGGGGCCGGCTCGGTCTTCCGCCGCGCGATCTCGTCATCGTCGACGAGGGCGTTGCAGGTCCCCGCATTGAGGTCGATCCGAATGATGTCGCCGGTGCGAAGCCACGCCAGCCCGCCGCCGGCGGCGCTTTCGGGTGAGGCGTTGAGGATCGAGGGACTGTCGGAGGTCCCCGACTGGCGGCCATCGCCGAGCGTCGGCAAACTCGTGATACCGCGCTGAAGGAGCGCGTCGGGCGGCTGCATGTTCACGACTTCGGCCGAGCCCGGCCAACCGAGCGGTCCCGATCCGCGGATCACGAGGATGCAATTCTCATCGATATTCAGCGACGGATCGTTGATGCGGTGGTGGTAATCGCCGGAGCCGTCGAACACGATCGCCCTTGCCTCGAATGTTCCTTCATGGCCCGGCCGGGACAGGTAGCGCTGCCGGAAATCGTCCCCGATCACGCTCGTCTTCATGATCGCGAAGTCGAACAGATTGCCCGAGAGCACCAGGAAACCAGCGCGCTCCTTCAACGGCGCGTCATAGGGATAGATGACCTCGCGGTCAGTGGATTCGCGGCCTTCGAGATTCTCGGCTTGGGTGCGTCCGGTGCAGGTGAGCGCGGACCCGTCGAGCTTGCCCGCCTGCAGCAGCTCCCACATCACCGCGGGCACGCCGCCCGCGCGATGGAACCGCTCGCTTAGAAACTCGCCCGCCGGCTGCATGTTGACGAGCAGCGGGATGTCATAGCCGTGCTCCATCCACTCCTGGGTGCCGAGATCAATGCCCGCGTGCCGCGCCATCGCGATGATGTGCGGCTGCGCGTTGGTCGATCCGCCAATCGCGGCATTGAGACGGATCGCGTTGAGGAATGCTTCGCGGGTGAGGATCTTGGATGGGCGCAGGTCCTCGTACGCCATTTCGACGATGCGCCTGCCCGAGTTGTAGGCCATGTGCGATCGTTCACGGAACGGCGCCGGGATCATCGCCTGGCCCGGCAACGACATGCCCAGTGCCTCGCTGATCGAGTTCATCGTGGAGGCCGTGCCCATCGTGTTGCAATGACCCAGCGATGGCGCCGAATCAGTGGCGCGGCGGATGAACTCTTCTTCGTCGATCTTGCCCGCGCCGAGCAGCCGTCGCGATCGCCAGATCACCGTACCAGACCCGACCAGCTCGCCCTCGTGCCAGCCGTCGAGCATCGGTCCGCCGTTGAGGGTGATCGCCGGAATGTCGACCGTCGCCGCGGCCATGATCGAGGCCGGCGTCGTCTTGTCGCACCCGGTCGTCAGGACAACCGCATCGATCGGATAGCCGTTCAATATCTCGACCAGCCCGAGATAGGCGAGGTTACGGTCGAGCGCGGCGGTGGGGCGACGGCAGTTCTCGAAGATCGGGTGCATCGGGAATTCCATCGGAATCCCGCCCGCATCGCGAATACCGGCCTTGATCCGCTCGACGAGCTTCAGGTGCACCCGATTGCATGCAGCAAGATCGGACCCTGATTGCGAGATGCCGATGATCGGCTTGCCGCCGCGCAGCTCCTCACGCGTGTAGCCCTCGGCGACATAGCGCTCGAGGTAGAGCGCCGTCATGTCGGGCCGTCCTGGCGCGTCGAACCATTCGCGCGAGCGGAAGGGGCGAGCGGGTTTTCGTGTCGTCACCGTGCTCGCCCTCCTGCGTCAGCCTTCCATTTGCTCGAGCTCTTTGCCGCGGGTCTCGTGCACCAGCCATGCGACCAGGAAGAAGCTGATTACCGCGCAAACGGCGTAGAAGGTGTAGCTCGCCGGGAGTCCCCATCCCACGGCCATGATGGGAAAGGTGAAGGTGATCACGAAATTGGCGAACCACTGAAAGAAGCCAGAGACCGCGAGTGCCGATCCGCGAATCTGGTTCGGGAACATCTCGCCAAGCATCACCCACATGACCGGGCCCCAACTCACGTTGAAGAAGATCACGTACAGGTTGGCTGCCACGACGGCGATCGTGCCCAGATTTTTCGACAGAATAATCTTGGTCGAGTCAGTCGGGTCAATCGAGGCGTGGCTGAAGGCGTACACCATGACAAAAAGGGTCACAGCCATGCCTGCCGAGCCGATCAGGAGCAGAGGTTTGCGGCCAATCTTGTCGATCACTGCAATGGTGATGAAGCACGCCGCGATGGACACGGCACCCGAGACGATGTTGATCAGAAGCCCCTGCTGTTCGGTAAAGCCCGCTAGCTTCCACAGGGTCGCGCCATAATAAAAAATGACGTTGATGCCGACGAGCTGCTGGAACACCGCGAGCATGATCCCGACCCAGACGATGAACCGGATTCCGAGGAATCCTCGTGCAGCGCCGCGGCTCAGCACGTCGGAAAGCCGCGGACGATGGTCGGAAGCGAAGGTGGCGCGGATTTCCTCGAACTTCGGAGTCGCCGCGTCGCCGCCGAACAGGCTGGTCAGCACCGTGACCGCATCACTGTCACGCCCCCTGGAGACGAGGTAGCGCGGGCTCTCGGGAATGAAGAAGAGCGCGACGAGGAAGATCGCGGCCGGGATCGCCTGCATCAGGAACATCCAGCGCCACGACTCCAGCCCAAGCCAGAATACAGCCGTCGAGACGCCTGCCCCCTTCGCGAGGAAATAATTGACCACGAACGCAGCGGTCAGACCCGTGATGATCATGATCTGCTGGACGGTCGTGAGCCGCCCGCGGATGTTCGCGGGTGCGATTTCGGAGATGTAGGCCGGCGAAAGCACGCTTGCCGCGCCGACTGCCATTCCGCCGCATATCCGGGCGATCAGAAAGATCAGATGCGATCCCGCGATGCCCTGAACGATCGCTCCGGCGAGGAACAGCGCCGCCGCGAGCATCATCGTGTTGCGGCGTCCGATCCAGTCGGCGAGACGGCCGGCGAAGAACGCGCCGATGAAGCAGCCAATCAGCAGCGACGCGACGGTAAACCCAAGTCCGTTAGAGGGCGACCAGCTTCCGTCGATGAGGTGAAATGCCTGCTTCAGTCCTTCCTGCGTGCCGTTTACGGCGCCGCTGTCATATCCGAACAGGAACCCGCCGATCGTCGCCACCGCAACGATCGCGCCGATAAACCCCATGTTCGCTCGCTGCGAACTTGTATCCATGGTGCACCCTCTCCCTGATGCGAAACACGACTCGGCGTCGGCCTTGCCGCTTCGATGTTAGCGTTAACGTCGACTTTCGGAAGCGCAATGCACTGCTGTCACGCGGCACCTGGCGGACCGGAAGACTCTCGAATGATCAGCTCGTGTTTCAAGACGGTTTCCTGCGACAGCGTGCCCGTGCCGCGACGACGATGGCGAAGGTCCGCAAGAAGCAGTTCGAGCGCCACCGCCGCCATGTCCGATACCGGCTGACGGATCGTCGTCAGCTCCGGCCAGACCGTCGTCGCCGGGGCGGTGTCGTCGAACCCCACCACGGTGAGATCGCGCGGAACATGGAGGCCCTTGCGGTGAGCGACGCTGATCACCGCCGCCGCCATGTCGTCGTTGCTGGCGAAAATCGCCGTCGGCGCTTCGGGCCGATTGAGCAGCTGTTCGGCAGCCTTCAGGCCCGAGCGGAACGTGAACAGGCCTTCTGCGATGGGCATATGCTTTCGCGGCAGGCCGGCGCCCTCGACGGCCGCGAGAAAGCCGCGCTTGCGCTCGAGCGTCGCGACGTGCTCGGGATGGCCGGTGATGAAGCCGATCCGCCGGTGACCGAGACCGAGCAGGTAATCGGTCATTTCTTTCGCCGCCGCGAAATCGTCGATCCGGACGTTCAGGGCGTTGGGGTAGAGCTTGCCCATGGCGACGGTCACCACCGGCGTCTTGGCGAGCGCCAGCTCGCTCAGGATCGCGACCGACTCAGAAAGCGGCGGGGGAAGGATAACGCCCTTCGCGTCCGCCTGGGCAAAGATGCGGGCGACCTCGCATTGCTCGGCTGCGTCCTCCGACTCGCATGGCTCAATCACCAGATGAACGCCGGATGCCCGCGCGGCCTCGAGCGCTCCGACGAGGAACTGGCTGAGGTAAGCGGCGCTGGGATTCGAATATAGAAGCCCGATGTGCATCGCCTCGCCGGCGGCGAGATTGCGGGCCGCGGTGTTCGGCGAATAGTTGAGGCGCTCGATCGTCTCGAGGACCGACAGCCGGGTCTCCTCGCGGACGTTGCGTTCCTTGTTGATAACGCGCGACACCGTCATCGCCGACACGCCCGCGGCGCGCGCGACATCCTCGATCGTCAAGGTGCCGCGGCTGCGTCGGCTCGGCTTGGACATTTGCCCCATCGCTGGGAAGTGTCCTAGCAGCAGTGCGCGCCATTGCAACGAAGCACCGCCCGGCTATGGTAGCGCTATCATCCTTGGGAGAGGGCTAAATGAAATTGAACGTGCGCGCGCTGGCGATCGTCGCGATCGCGGGGCTGGTGACGGCGGCGGCTCCAACGCTGGCTCAGTCACCACCGGCGCAGGGGCCGCTCTACAAGGACCCGCGCCAGCCGGTCGACGCACGCGTCGACGACCTGTTGCGTCGAATGACGCTCGAGGAGAAAGCAGCGCAGCTGCAGACCGTCTGGGAGCACAAGGACAAGATCCAGACTCCCGACGGGACCTTCTCCGAAGCGAATGCCGAACGAAACTTTCCCAATGGTATCGGCCAGCTCGCCCGTCCGTCGGATCGGCGGGGCGTTGTCCAGAACAGCGGCGCCGCGGGCGCGGCGGCGGGCTCGCACGGCCGCGATGCGCGCGAGACCGCCGAATATATCAACGCCGCGCAGCATTGGGCGGTCGAGCATACGCGCCTCGGAATCCCGATCCTGATGCACGAGGAGTCGCTGCACGGCTATGTCGCGCGCGACGCCACCAGCTTCCCGCAGTCGATCGGGCTTGCAAGCACCTGGGACCCGGCACTGCTGACGCGGATATTCGGCGTTGCCGCGCGCGAGATGCGCGCCCGCGGCGCCTATCTCGCGCTTGCGCCCGTGGTCGACGTTGCGCGCGAGCCGCGCTGGGGCCGCATCGAAGAGACCTATGGCGAAGACCCCTATCTGGTCGGGGAAATGGGACTCGCCGCGATCAAGGGATTCCAGGGAACCACGCTTCCGCTCGCACCGGACAAGGTGTTCGTCACGCTCAAGCACCTCACCGGTCACGGCCAGCCGGAGAACGGCACCAACGTCGGCCCGGCGCCCTATGGCGAGCGCGACCTGCGCGAGAATTTCTTCCCGCCGTTCGAGAAGGCGGTGAAGAACATCCCGATCCAGTCGGTGATGGCAAGCTACAACGAGATCGACGGCATCCCAAGCCACGCCAATAAATGGCTGCTGACCGACGTGCTGCGGCATGAATGGGGTTACCAGGGCGCGGTGGTCAGCGACTATTTCGCGATCCGCGAGCTGATGACCCGGCACAAGATGTTCGACAACATCGCCGATGCAGCGGTCCGGGCGATGGATTCGGGAGTCGACGCGGAAACGCCGGACGGAGAAGCCTATGCGCTTCTTCCCGAGCTGGTCCGCGCGGGCCGGATCCCGCAAGCCGAGGTCGACGCCGCGGTTCGCCGGATGCTGAAGCTGAAGTTCGAATCGGGCCTGTTCGAGCATCCGTACGTGGATGCCGCTTCCGCTAATGCGAAGACCGCGACTCCGGACGCGATTGCGCTCGCTCGGCAGGCGGGGCGTGAAGCGATTGTGCTGTTGAAGAACGATCACGGTGTGCTGCCGCTCGACGCATCGAAGATCCACCGTCTGGCGGTGCTCGGCACGCACGCCAGGGACACGCCGATCGGCGGCTACAGCGATGAGCCGCGCCATGTCGTCAGCCTGCTCGAGGCGATGCAGGAGGAAGGCAAGGGCCGCTTTGCCGTCGATTACTCCGAAGGCGTCAGGATCACCGAGAGCCGCTGCTGGTCCTGTGACGAGGTCAAGCTCACGCCCCCCGCAGTCAATCGCAAGCTGATCGCCGCCGCCGTGCAGACGGCGAAAAAGGCCGACATGATCGTCATGGTCCTGGGCGGCAACGAGCAGACGAGCCGCGAGGCGTGGGCCGACACCCACCTCGGCGACCGCGACAGCCTCGACCTGCTCGGCCAGCAGAACGATCTGGCCAAGGCGATTTTCGCGCTCAACAAGCCGACGGTCGTCATCCTGCTCAATGGCCGTCCGCTTTCGGTCAACTACCTGGCGGAGCGGGCGCCCGCTTTGCTCGAAGGCTGGTACCTGGGCCAGGAGACCGGCCATGCGCTGACCGACGTGCTGTTCGGGCGGTATAACCCCGGCGGCAAGCTGCCGGTGTCGATCGCGCATAGCGTCGGCCAGCTGCCGATCTTCTACAATTACAAGCCGAGCGCGCGGCGCGGCTATTTGTTCGGCACGACCAAGCCGCTTTACCCGTTCGGCTACGGCCTCAGCTACACGACCTTCGACGTCGCGGCGCCTCGAATGATCACGCCGACCGTCGCGGTCGGGCAGAATGCTCAGGTCAGCGTCGATGTCGCGAACACCGGCAAACGGGCCGGCGACGAGGTCGTGCAGCTGTACGTCCGCGACGATCAGGCGTCGGTCACCCGCCCGGTCATCGAGCTCAAGCGCTTCCAGCGCGTGACGCTTCAGCCCGGTGAGCGGCGCACCGTGACCTTTCAGCTGACGCCCGACGACCTGTCGCTGTGGAACCCGCAGATGAAGCGGGTGGAGGAGCCCGGCACCTTCACCATTTCCTCGGGGCCGAACTCGGTTGACCTCAAGTCGGCGACGCTGACCGTCAGGAGCTAGGCGCGGCGCAGATCTTGGCGAGCAGCGGCGCGTAGTCGGTGCGTGCGGGGAGCTTCATTCCCCGCGCGGCTGCCCTGCCCTCGAGGTTCTGCGGTTCCGGCGGAAGCGACGGATCGAGATCGGCGCGATAGAAGGGATCGCGCTCGGCCTGCTGGACGCTGACGAAGCGGAAGCCCGCCTTGCGGTACATGTCGATCAGCTCCGGAAGCATGTGCGAATCCAGTGCGCCAATGTGCATCAGCAGCACGTACGGGATGTCGCGACCGTAGAGCGCCTTGGAGAGCGAGCGGTCGAACGTCACGCTGTCGCGCGCCGCCTGCATGTACAGTCGCTTCAGTTCGTCGATCCCGCTCTGGTCGTGCGCGGCGACGCAGCGGGCGTAAGGCGCGGTGAACTGCCAATCGCCGAAGTCGGTGGTCACCGCCGCGATCTTGTACCCGCGGCGCGCGAGGAACTTGCGTACCTCCGCGCGCTTGGCCGGATCGTCGCCCTCTGCGAGAAACGGGTAGCGCAGCCACTTCCAGTCGCCGCCGGGCTCGAGTTGCCGAAGCAGCGGCTCGTTCTTCTCAATCTCCTGCTCGAACTCGGCGGCGGTCAGCTGGTTGAGGTTGGGGTGCGACCAGGTGTGATTGCCGAGCGGAAACCCCGCCGCACGCCACGCACGGAGCGCCTCGATCGTGTCCGGCTGGGTCGACGTCCAGCGGCCGTTGACCATGCCCATCACATTTTTCACACCGGCGGCGTTGAGCGCCGACGTCACTCGCTTGGCGATCGAAAGCGGAGTCTCGCCCTCGGGAATCGGACCGTGCAGCGGCAGATCGTCGAACGTGATCGCGATCGCGGGTCGCTGCCTGGCGTCCGCCTGAACAGCGACGCAACTCGCAAGAGTCAGTAAGGCGATACTCGCCAGTCTCATCGCTTCTTCTCCGACTGCGCGATCCAGGCCGACACCCAGACCAGCGGCGCGTTCCAGTTGATCGCGACTTCGTTGACGCTGAACGCCATCGTTTTGTCAGCCCAGCAGGTCTGCGGCGCGCAGCTCCCGCGCATCGACCGCGCCACCTCATCCGCCATCGCAATATTGTTGGGCCCGCCGGACAGCACGCCGGGCGGCGGCGATGGATAGCGGGAGTCGAGCGAATGCGCCCAGAATCGATGGTGCGGATTCTGCATCGGCCGAGCGCCGTATCCGGTGATGAACGAGCGATCTAGCGGGTTGCGGCCGAGCAGATAATCCATCGCATCGATAACACCGTTACGATAGCGGGCATTGCCGGTGAACTCGTCCGCGAGCGCCATCAGCATCGCCCGGTTGAGCAGGTTCGAGTTTGAGCCCCAGCTGTAGCCGCGCGGCGGGGCCAAAGGCACCGCATAGCCGGTCTTGTCGACGTCGCCGAGGAACCTGTCCGCGGCGGCGACGATGTCGCCTTTCAAGCGCGTGGTCTCGGCGGGGCCGAGCACCTGCGGGTGCATTGCGAGCGTGATTGACGCCAGCGGGGCTACCGAAGCCCAGCCGGCCTCATTGGTGATCGGCGCGCGGAAATGAGGAGAGCGTTGGAGCGCGTCGCGATACTGGGGCTCCCCCGTGGTGGTCAGGAGTTCGGCGGCGGCCCAGTAGAATTCGTCCGACAGGTCGTTGTCGCCATAGCCGCCGCTGCCGGTGAAGCTGTCGATGGCATAGACCTCGGGATTGCGGACTGCAGCGGCCCAGGCGCGCCGCGACGCCGAGAGGCACCGCGCCGCGAAGGCCGGATCGATGCGCTTCCAGATGCGGGCGCACTGCGCCGTGACCGCGGCGAGGTTGAGCGTCGCACCGGTGCTCGGCGGAAACAGGACCCGCCGTTCCGGATCGCGATCGGGCCGCGTCGGGAGCGGCGTCCAGCGCTCGTCGGCGACCTTGTGGTGGGCCATGCCCGAAGCGTCGATGTCGACGAACTTCAGCCCGGCCACATTCCGCTTCACACCGACGGGCGCGAGCAGGTGAGTGCCCTGCGGCACCTGCATCTTCAGGAAGAACTCGAGCTCCCATCGCGCCTGGTCGAGCAGGTCGGAAACGCCGTTGTGGTTCTCCGGGATTGCTTCGGTGCCGTCGCGGAACTGTGCCGCCGCACCAGTGGCCAGATTGTGTTCGTAAAGGTTCAGCAGCGTCCACAGCGCAATGCCGCCGTTGACGATATATTTCCCCTGGTCGCCCGCATCGTACCAGCCGCCGGTGACGTCGAGCGCGTAAGGGCAGCCGTGCCAGACATTCCCGTGGGTGTCGGTGCCCGAAATGCAGGTCGCGACCTCGTGCGGATGCCCGGCCGGCCGGGCGACCTGCGCGCCGACATAGCGCGCCTCGATCGGCGTCCCGGCGCGCGTGTGATAGAAATATTCGAGCGCATCGTGCGGCAGCCGCGCGTAGATGTTTAAACTGATCGCGAAGGGGCGGCTCGACGCGCCGGCGACCTTCAGCCGAAAGCCCGAACCGGTCTTTGCGAAGCCGCTGAAATCGATTCGATGGACATTTTCGCCTGACCAGGAATCGGGCCCGAACGGCGCCGTCTTGCCGCGCGCTTCGATACGCCCGTCCGCCGAGAGAAGCGTCCAGTCGAGAGCCTGGGCGGAAGCACTCGGCACGATCGCGATTTTCACCCCATCGGGCAGCTCGCCGACTTGGTTAAGGCGAATGGGAGCGCTAGTTTCGGCGTAGGCCGGAGAACAGGCCACCGCCGCAGCCAAGGCGCTGGCGGCGAACGCCATTCGAATGATCATTGACGCTCCTGTGCAGCGGCATCGTAGGCGTACAGGCCGAAGACCGCGCCGACGAAACCGCCGGCGCGCTTGGTGCTGAGGACGGTGCCATCGGCGCCCGAGACCAGCTTGCGCCAGTGCCGCCGATCGGCGCTCCAGTCGAAATCATAGGAACCGCCATGCGCCGCGATCCGCAGGTCGACCGCACCCGATGGCGGAAGATCGGCGGTGGCGAGAATGGCGCCGCTCGCCGGGTCCTGAGCCCCCGCGCGCCGGCGCAGGCGCAGCACGCGCTTGCCCCGGTCGCGCCCGATCGCAAGGAAGTACCAATATTCGTCGTTCTGAAGCGCGATGAGGCCGGCCTCTGAACCGGCATCCGCCGGGTTGAAGCGCACACTGGTTGTCGCGGTGGCGTTCAGATGTTGCTGCCGCCGCGCCAGCAGCGACGGGTTGCCGTGCGACGAGAACGCCTCCGGGCGAGCTTCGATCTCCAGGGCTCCGCCCGCAAGACGCCACCACGGCCGCACCGGATCGCGCAGCATCATCCAGTAGCGAGGCAGCGTCCGCCCCGCGAACTCGTCGCGAATGGTGAAGCGGCCGCGCGTCGGCCATGGCGGCGTCGCGCCACGCGGAAGCGCCGGACGGGGAGCAGTCCACGGAACGCGCTGACCGGGATCGGTCACTCGCGGCCACCCGTCCTTCCACCGGACCGGCATCATGAACGTCTCGCGCCCGGTATTGAAATTACGCGCATCGTAGGGCCGCACGCCCAGGAACATCGCCCACCAGTCGCCCCCTTGAGTCTTCACGAAGGATGCATGCCCCGTGGAGGTGATCGGGTTCGATCGTTCGGCCGGCAGGTCGCGCTGGGTCAGGATGGGGTTGCCGGCGAACGGGACAAAGGGCCCCGTCACCTTGTCGCTGCGAAAGACGACCTCCGAATGGCCCTCCTCCGTGCCTCCCTCGGCAGCGATCAGATAATAGGTCCCGTCCTTCTTGAAGATGTGCGGCCCCTCGATCCAGATCGGGTTCCGCTCCGGATGGGAACCGGAGTCCACCAGCACGCGCGGCGATCCGATCGTCTTCAGGGTTCGCGGATCGAACTGGTGA
Organism: Sphingomonas sp.; assembly: GCA_025981625.1. The sequence goes on from JAICXF010000004.1 coordinate 42,370, forward strand.
AGCCAGATCGCAGTATGCCCCTCGTAGCGCGGCTTGCCCCGCGGCGGTCCGTTGTGAACGATCCACGCACGGCCGTCGTCGTCGAAGAACAGCGAGGTATCGATCCCGCTCACATCCGGCAGCCATATGGGGTCTGACCAGGGACCGGCAGGATTGGTCGCGGTGATCACGAAATTGCCGCCGCAACCAACGCAGGTGTTCAGGATGTAGAACTTGCCGTCGTGCCAGCTGATGTCCGGGGCATAGACGCCTTGCTGCATCGTCATCTTGTCGAAATTGAGCTGCGTCGGCCGGTCGATTGCGTTGCCGATCTGCGTCCAGCTCACGAGATCCCGGCTGTGGAAGACGGGAATGCCCGGAAACCAGGCGAAGGTCGAGTTGACCAGGTAATAGTCGCTGCCAACGCGAACGACGCTCGGGTCCGGATAGAAGCCCTGCAGAACCGGGTTCGCATATTCCGACGCCGACGGGACCGGCAGGTGATCGTCGCCCTTGTATTCGAACCAGTCGAATCGCGCTGCGGCATGGTTCGCGGCCCCGGCGGGGTTCGCAAGAGGAGTGATAGCCAACCCCGCAGCGAGCAGCGCCCGCCAAGCTCGCCTCAAGAGGCTGGCACCGGGCTGATGCCCACCACCCGGCACTGGGCGAACGCCCGGGCGCCGGTCGCCTTCGCTTCCACCGGATCGTAGATGCGAATGCGGTCGTCGCGGCACAGATGGCCCGACTGGCTTTCGGTCTGGACGATAGCCGAAGCGTCCGCGCGCTCGGCACAACGGCCCGCCAGCTCGGCCCGATATGAGCCGTGCGTCGTCTCGAACAGAACGGCCGCGGGCGGAAGCACCCGGCGCGCCGTCACTTGCGACAGGTCAATGCAGCTGCCGGCCGACTGCCCGGCGATTGTCGCCCCCCGCGGCGGTTGCGCGGTGCAGCCAGCGACCGCGGCGATTGACAACAAGATCATCGGCTTCATTCCGACCTCCATCAGCTGGTGTGGCGTGACGATGCTGAACGAAATGCCTCGGCCATGGCCGCACGCAGCGGCGTTGGCCGGTAATTGTAGTCGTAAGGACACCCACGCTTCGGCGCCTTGTCGGCCCGCGGATCGAACCCGTTGAGCCAGCTGAACCGGTCGGTCATGCCCCACGCCAAAAGATCGCCGAGCTGCGGATAGCTGAGCATCAGGTCGAGATAGGCGCGGCCGTAATCGGCAACCATTCGATCCCGCACGGCGACGTCGCGCGGCGCGGAATGATCGTTGACGTCGAACTCGGTGATCAGGAGCTTGTAGCCCATGCCGACCACTTCATCGATGAACCGCCGCCACGGCCCTTCGGCCTCGGCGACGAGCTGCGCCACCGGCAAGGGCTTAAGCAGGCGGATGTGCGACTGGACGCCGAGCGCATCGACCGGTGTCCCGCGCTTGCGGAAGCCCTCGAGCAGCTTGAGCACGCCCCTCATGTGGCTCTCGTCGACCGGGTTCCGTTCCCAGCTCATATAATCGTTGTATACCAGCTGCGCGTGCGGGGCTTCTTCGCGCGCGGTGTGGTACATCAGGTCTAGGAAGCGCTCGCCGCCGAGGGCTCGCGTGACGTTCGTGTCGCGGACCTGCCCGGTTTCGGGTTCCACCGCCTCGTTGACCACGTCGTACGAATAGATCCGCGTTCCGTAGCGGCGGCAGACCGTGCGGACATGCTCCGTCAGCAGTTTCTCGGCGGCCGCGGCAGCCGCGGGCTGCGGACCGAAATCCATTTCCGCGAGCCACTTCGGGTACCATTTGGCCGGGGTCCAGAAGAGCGTATGTCCGCGCAGCTTGAAGTTGTGGCGCGCTGCATAATCGGCGATCGCGTCGAACGCGCGGAAATCGAACGCGCCCGGCACCCGGCGAACCCATTGCCACTTGAGCTGGTTCTCGGGCACCAGCAGCGAGCATTCGCGCTCCAGGAGCGCCGCATAAGCGGGATTGGTGAAGCTGCCGGCGTCCATCCCCGGCGGCGTCCAGGCCACCGCCGATCCGAACCGGCGACCGCTGAGCTGCGCGAGTTCATTCAGCGACGGTGCGGACCTCGTCGCGGGAAACACGGGCGATGCTGCCGCGGCAAGTGTTGCTCCGGCACCCACAAGGCTTTCACGTCGAGTCAGCCGCATCGTCCCTCCTCTTACGATGATAGCGCTAACAGGCTAGGGTTGAACCGACAATGTCCGACTCTAGCCGCCTCCGAACAATCGGCGCGACCGCGCTGCTGCTCCTTCTTGCGGCGCCCGCCAGCGCCGAAGATGGCTCTCGTCTCTGGCTGCGGTACGATCCCGTCCCGGCGTCGGTTCGTGAGCGCTACGCCAGCCACGCCACCGAGCTGGTCACCGATGCGCGTGGAGCGATCGCGGACGCCGCGGAATCGGAGCTGAGGCGCGGCCTTTCGGGCTTGATTGCCCGGCCGATGCCGCTCGCTCCGGGCGTCGACCGCGATGGAGCCGTTGTGCTCGCGCTCGCCAACTCTCCGGCGGTCCGGCGCCAGCATTTGCAGCTGAGCGGGCTAGGAACGGAAGGCTTCATCATCCGCAGCGCGCGAGTGCACGGGCGAGATACGACCATCATCGCGGCGAACAGCGAGCGTGGCCTGCTCTACGGCGCCTTCGCATTGTTGCGGCGGATGCAGATGCACCAGCCGCTCGAGCGCCTGAACATGCGCGACCGGCCGGCGCTGTCGCTGCGCATGCTCGATCATTGGGATAATCTCGACCGATCGGTGGAGCGCGGCTATGCTGGCAAGTCGCTGTGGGACTGGCAGGCGCTGCCGGCTCGCATCGACCCCCGCTACAATGATTATGCACGCGCCGACGCGTCGGTCGGGATCAACGCCGCCGTGCTCAACAACGTCAACGCCAACGCGCAAATCCTGACCGCGCCGCACCTTCAGAAAGTGAAGGCGCTTGCCGACACGTTCCGGCCGTGGGGCGTGCGCGTCTATCTGTCCGCACGCTTCACCGCGCCGATGGACCTCGGTGGACTCAAGACGGCGGACCCGCTCGATCCGGCGGTGCGCGCCTGGTGGCGCTCCAAGGCCGACGAAATCTACCGGCTCATCCCCGATTTTGGCGGCTTTCTGGTGAAGGCCAATTCCGAAGGCCAGCCCGGTCCGCAGGACTATCACCGCACCCACGCCGACGGCGCGAACATGCTTGCCGATGCACTGCGTCCGCACGGCGGCACGGTGCTGTGGCGGGCATTCGTCTACGGAAGTTCGGACAAGGACCGGGCGATGCAGGCCTATGACGAATTCCGTCCGCTCGACGGCAAGTTCGCCCCGAATGTCATCCTCCAGGTCAAGAACGGGCCGATCGACTTTCAGCCGCGCGAGCCGTTCCATCCGTTGTTCGGCCAGATGCCGCACACGCGCGTCGCGCTGGAGGCGCAGCTCACGCGCGAATATCTGGGACAGAACACCGGCGTCGTTTATCTCGGGCCGATGTGGTCGGAGGTGTTGAACGCCGACACTTGTTCGCCTCGCTGCGGTTCGCCGGTCTCCGGCACGATTGCAGCGATGGCCGGCGTCGCGAATGTCGGAACCGATCGCAACTGGACCGGCACCAATTTCGACCAGGCGAACTGGTACGCTTTCGGGCGGCTGGCATGGAACCCTCGCCTGTCGCCCGAGCACATCGCCGACGAGTGGACCCGGATGACGTGGACCAACGATCCCCGTTCCACGCAGGCGATCGTGGCGATGATGATGGGTTCGCGCGAAACCGTGGTCGATTTCATGACGCCGCTCGGCCTCGCCCACCAGATGGCGACGGACTATCATTATGGGCCAGCCCCTTGGGTTTGCGATCTCAAGCAGGCGAGCTGGAGTCCGTGCTATTACGCTCGCGCTGACGCGGAGGGGATCGGGTTCGATCGCTCATCGGTTCCCGCCGGAAAGCACGACTCAGAGCCGCCGAACGCCGCGCTCGAATATGCGTTGGCCGTCGCCGCGCGGTTCGCCTCGCTGGCAAGCGTGCCGGACAAGTATCTGTTGTGGTTCCACCACGTACCCTGGACCTACCGGATGCGGTCGGGACGAACCCTGTGGGACGAACTCGTGCACCATTACGACCTCGGCGTTGCTAAGGTGGGCCAAATGCAGGTCAGCTGGCGCGGCGTTCGGCCCGACGTGGATTCTGAGCGCTGGGCGGCAGTGAACACCGATCTGGTTCGTGAGCAGGACGAGGCGGTGTGGTGGCGCGATGCCTCAATCGCCTATTTCCAGAGCATCTCCAAGCAGCCGCTGCCGAACGGCGCCAGGCCTCCCGCGCACCCGCTCAGCTATTACGAAGCGCTGAAGCCGCCGAACCTCCCTGGCCTCGCTCACTAGGCGCACCAAAGAAAAGGCCCTCTCCGCAAGGGAGAGGGCCTAGGGGAGAAGCAGGTACCGCTACCGCTTCCAGAAGCTTGTTGAACCCGTCGCTTATCCGCGCTCGGGCTTTGCAGCCGGCGGCGGCGGCGGCGGAGGCGGTGCCGGGCACGTCGCCGTCGCTTCGATCACCGTTCCGTCCGCGCAAGTCTGCGTTGCGACCGGTGCCGGCGCCGGAGGCGGCGGGGCAATCGGTGGCGGTGGCGGCGCCGCGTGAGCCGTCGAGCCGCCGAACGATCCACGCAGGATGAACGAGTACCTCCGGTCCTGCATCACGTCGGAGCGAGGTCCCTGGAGACCCGAGGTCGTGAACTGCTGAACGGTTTCCGTCACCGAGTTGGTAAGGTTCTGCGCCTGCACGCCCACCTTCAGGAATGGCGCGATCGTATAGAACACCGATGCGTCCAAAGTGCCGTAGGCCTTCTGGAAGATCGGGAAGTACGGGAAAATGACATCCGATTCGGTCAGCAGGAACTTCGAACGCCAGTTGTAAGCGACGCGGATCGAAATCGGGCCTTTCTCGAAGAACGGCTCGATATTGATCGTGTGCTTTGAAAGCTGCGCCAGGGGCAAGTTGCCCGCCACGCCGGTCGGCGGCGTGCTGACCCCCGACCCTCCGTTCAGGAACGAGTTTGGAATGCCCTTGCTTTGAACATAGGCGTAATTCGCGCTCAAGCCGAAGCCGCTCAAGAACCCCGGCAGGAAATCGTAGGTCTGGGTGTAGGAGACCTCGAAGCCCTTGACCTTGCCGGTCCCGGTGTAATTCGCCGGTCCGCGAACCGCGACGGTTTCGGTAATGCCGTTGTTCGTGATGTCGCGGTTTACGGTGCTCTCATAGATGTAGTTGTGGATGTTCTTCAGGAACACGTCGAACGTGAATGAGCCGACGCGGCTTCCCCCGAAATACCATTCCAGTGACGCATCGAAAATGTCCGAGGTGATGGGCCTAAGGAAAGGATTGCCGGCGCTGGACTGAGGATTGCCGTTGCTGTCGAGACCGATCGTCAGGAAGTTGCGGATGTCCGCCAGGGCGGGACGCGCAAAGTCCCTGCTCGCCGCAAGCCGGAAGATCAGGTCACGGCTGAGACCGAACTTGAGGTTCGCGCTCGGCAGCCAGTAGCTGTACTTGTTCACCGCCGTATTCGGAATCGTGTCGGTGCTGGTGCCGGCAAACGCTTGGAGCTGCGCGTAATTGGCAGGCCCGATGTTGCAGATTCCGCCCGGAACCGTGGGCACCTGCGGCGCCGGTGGCGGTGGAATAACTGCAGCGCATCGTACGCTGTACGGCTGCGCGATATTGAGCAGCGTCTGGTTAATCCCAAACGCACCGGACGACGTCAGATTGTCGTGAACGTAGCGAACGCCGATGTTGCCATCCAGCCGAACGTTACCGAACAGCGGCTCGTCCTGACCAAAACGCAGCATCGCGTAAGCATCGGTGGTCTTCTGGCCGACTGGCTGAATGTCCTGCGGCAGGAACGGTGTTCCGGCAATGACGCCAGGGCGCGACGCAAGGGGCACCCAACTCGAAACCGAAGTACAGCCCGTCGTTGCTTGACCCTTCGACGCCTGGATCGTCTTGCACTGTGCCTGCTCGTACGCTTGGACGGTCTGCGCGAATGCGACTGCCTGAGCGTAGTCATCGGTCAGGTTTCCGCCATAGAAGAGACCTGTTGGCGGAGTTGGCGTGTCACCCCTGAAGAAGTTGTTCCAGTTGTAGCTTTTCACCGCCCCCTGCGGCACGCCGACCTGATCGAGGAAGGTGGCAGGTCCGACGCCGGACCAGACTTCGCTCAGCGATCCCCAGTTGTAACCCGTATATTTGATGTCCTGCTGCCGGTCGGAATAGCGCGCGCCGAACTTGAGCTGCTTCAGGAAAGGAACGGTGTCGAGGAAGTTGTAGGCGACGTCACCGGCAAACGCCCACTCATGCCCGCGGCTGTGCTCGATGTGGTCCATCGCGTTCCGCCAGAAGGTGAACCGCGGATCTGCGAAATACTGGGCATCCGTATCGGCCGCCATCGCCGGATTCGGGGCTGCCCAAGTTGCGCTGAGCGTCGCCGGCTTATGCGGCGTCACGGCCGGGAACTTGCCAGTCAGATCGATATATTGGTCGGCGTAGTTCGAGCTCGAAATCTCCATGTCGAGCGTATCGTGCCGGGCCTTCACATATTGGGCGTCAAGATTGATGTCCCAGTGCGGCGTCGGGCTGAACTTGAAGTTTGCCGACATGTCCTGGACGACATTGCTATCCTTGACCTGTCGAGAGTCGAGCGACTGCTGCATGCCGCCCGTCGGCACGCGCGTCGTCGAGCTGCCGCTGTCGGACGTCCGCCAGCCGCTTCCAGGCAGAGTGATGTAGCCGCTCTCGAACATGTTGTTCGCATCGTACTGATAATTCGGGAAGGCCTGGCCAGCCAAGGGGTTATAGCCGCTCCCCTCGGCATTGTTCCCGAAGAAGAACTGGCCGGAACTGTTGATGCGGCATTCTGCCCTCGTATGACCGCCGGGCCCATTTCCGTTCTGCTGGCAGCCCAAGGGGAAGGTGTCGTATTCGGAGAGATCCGAACCAACGCCCATCGTGTATTCGCCCCAATTCTCCGTAGCCTTGGAGTTGAGGAATTGGGCCGTGAGCAAAGCGCGGCGGTCGTTGCTCTGCCATTGAGCAGCAGCCGCGATGCCCCTGCGCTTGCGATTATGAGTTTCCGTCTGGAACTGCCCGCCTACCGGCGCATACTCAAGCGGTGAAAGGTCGGCGAACCCGTTGGCCCCGCTCGGCGCAGCGCCCAGGCAGGGACTGTACAAGCCTGCATACGGGACCGTCGGAGGGAATCCTTGCGTGTCTGTATTGCTGGGCAAGGGCGCGCGGCACAGGCCGGTGCCTGCACCGGAAGCATTATTGTCCGAATAAGTGCCGTTGCGGGTCTGGAAGTTCGAGACGCGGACCGCATCGGAACGGGTGTAGAGCTGAGAGTAAGAAACTGCTCCGAGCAGGCCGATCCGGCCGATGCCCGTGTCCCAGCTATCGCTGACGAGCAGCGAACCGACGGGCGACCACTTCTTGTAAAGGTCGCCGTAGTTCGCCTCGATGTCGTAACCGACGTGGAAGCCCTTGTTGTCGAACGGCAGGCGCAAGTTCATGTTGACGGTGCCGGAAAGGCCGCCCTCGATCCTGTCGGCCGTCTCTTCCTTGTACACTTCCACCGATCCGAGCAACTCGGCCGGCACGTCCTGGAAGTTGATGCCCTGGCCGTAAACACCCGTCGAGAAGGTGTCGCGGCCATTGAACTGCGACGCGACGAAGGTGAGGCCGCGGATCGTAACGCCCGAGCCTTCCGCCGAAAAGTGATCGGGGTCGCTGGTGCCCTGGAAGCGGTTGATGGCGACGCCCGGCACGCGCTGCAGCGCCTCCGTGACCGAACGATCGGGAAGAGCGCCGATGTCCTGCGCGGTGATGACGTCCTCGACCGTGTCCGAATTGCGCTTGATGTTCTGCGCGCTGCGAAGGCTCTGCCGAATGCCGGTGACGACAATCGCGTTACGAGTGTCGGTCGGCGCCGCGGGCGCCGTGGTGTTTGCCGCGGTCGTGTCCGGCTGCGACGGCGAGGTCGAGTTGGAGACCGAGCTGTTGGTCGTCGTGGTCTGTGCCACCGCCGGCGTCGCCGCCGCAAAGGTGCACAATGCGATGAAAGAAACCCCGCTGCGCAGCGTCCGCGCAGAATCCCGCTGCATATTCGTAAAGGCCATCAGGCACTCCCAGTTTACTGGTAGCGCTAACACGCGCATCCAGCCTCTCTCCTGCCAACTGCATAACTCGGCGTTATTTTTGCGGCAAGAGCGTTACACGGCTGCCTGTCATCGTCTCTGGTAAGTGTGGCACCAATGCCGCACAATCGCGTCGCGCAACTGATAACACACGGCTTTTTTGCATTGGCGCGGACGCCACAGCGCTTGATTGAGGGCCAAAAGTCGCCAACGCTAGGAATATACTGTGGCGGGTGAGATGGGAGACATGGAAGAGCCGGACAAAATCCGCGTAGTCGTCGTGGGCGGCGGGACCGCGGGGTGGATGACCGCCGCCGCGCTGACCACGCTGCTGCCCAAGCGATGCGACCTGCGACTCGTCGAATCGGAAGCGATCGGAATCGTCGGCGTCGGCGAAGCCACCCTACCGCACATCCGCTCGTTCAACGAGCGGCTCGGCATCGACGAAGCCGACTTCATGGCCGCCACTCGAGCCACGTTTAAGCTCGGGATCGACTTTTCCGGCTGGGGCAAGATCGGCGACAGCTACGTCCATCCCTTCGGGACCTTCGGACGCGGGACTGGCGAAGTCGATTTTCACCATTACTGGACTCGCCTGAACCAGGCAGGCGCAGCAGCGCCGATCGGCGAATATTCGATCGCCTGCACCATGGCCACCATGAACCGCTTCAGCCTGCCCGAGGCAGATTCGGCCAAGCTCGAGTCGACCTTTTCCTATGCCTACCAGTTCGACGCGACCCTGTACGCGCCGTACCTCCGACGCCTGTCCGAGCAGAGGGGGGCAAGACGTACCGAAGGGCGCATCGTTGACGTCCAGCTCAATCCCGAGAGCGGCGATGTCGCCGCCGTGATCCTCGAAAACGGAGAGCGGATCGAAGGCGATCTGTTCGTCGATTGTTCGGGCTTCGTCTCGCTATTGCTCGGGAAAGCGCTCGGCGAACCGTTCGAGGACTGGGCGCAATGGCTGCCGTGCGACCGTGCCGTCGCCATGCCCTGCAGGACGCGCACTGCGCTGACTCCCTACACGAGCGCGATCGCGATGGGCGCCGGGTGGCGGTGGCGAATTCCGCTCCAGCACCGGACCGGCAACGGTTATGTCTATTCTTCCGCGTTCACGAGCGATGACGAAGCGCGCCAGGCGCTGGTGTCGTCGGTCGAGGGGGAGCCACTGGTCGATCCTCGGGTGCTCAAGTTCAGGGCCGGGCGACGGCGGCGCAGCTGGGTCGGAAACTGCATCGGCGTGGGGCTTTCGAGCGGTTTTCTAGAACCGCTCGAATCGACCAGCATGTATCTGATCCAGGCAGCGATCACCGCGCTTATCGAGCTTTTTCCGAATCCGCGGCTTTCGCCTCTCGATCGCGACGAGTTCAATCGCTTGATCGACCTGGAATACGACCGGATCCGCGATTTTCTGATCCTCCATTACCACGCGACCGAGCGGTCCGACACGCCGTTCTGGGATTACGTCCGGACCATGGACGTGCCCGACACTCTCAAGGAGAAGATCGAGTTGTTCCGAAGGCGCGGACGCTCGGTCAAATATCGCGAAGGCGTGTTCCTTGACGCAAGCTGGGTCGCCCTATTTACTGGCCAGGGGGTCATTCCGGAACATTATGATCAACGCGCCGATGCGCCGAGCGAGCATGGGTTGAAACAGGCGATGGGCGCGTTGCGCGACGAGGTTCGCGGCCGGGCGGAGATTATGCCGGACCACCGTGCCTATATCGAGCGTTACTGTCCGATGACCGCCGAGGCGGCGTGAGCTCAAATCCTGCTATCGAAACCGTCGCCGTAGTTGGCGGCGGCATTGTCGCCTGCTCGGCGGCTGCGGCGCTAAAGCGACGAATCCCGTCGCTCAGCGTAACGCTCGTTCAAGCACCGGTTGTGCCAGCCGCGCTCGCTGACCGAATCATCAGCACGCTGCCGTCCATCCATGGGTTCCACCACGACCTTGGGCTTACCGATGAGGACGCGATCAGGCGCGCAGGAAGCAGACAAAGGCTCGGCACCCTGTTCGAAGGATGGGTTGAAGGACTGCCCGGCTACGTTCACGCCTACGGTTCTTACGGGCACCCCGTCGGGGGAGTGCCTTTCCACCAATTGTGGCTGCGTGAGCGATCTCGCCTCGGCCTCCCCGCTTTCGATCGATATTCGCCCGCGGCAGAGGGTGCGCGCGGGGGGTTCATCCCAACTCCCGCAAGCGGAGCCTCCGAAACCGGTCTCCAGCTCAATCTGCAGCGCTATACCGCGATGATGCGAGCCTTCGCCTTGCACCTTGGCGCGACCGAACTCCCGGCGGCCTTTTCCGAGGTGCAGCAGCAGGCCGGCGCGGAGCGGATCGAAAGCATCCTGCTGACCGACGGAAGCGCGGTGACTGCTGATCTTTACGTCGATTGCACGGGTCCGGAGGCGTTGCTGCGGTCGGCGCTGACGTCCGATTTCATCGACTGGGGCCACTGGCTTCCATGCGATCGCGTGATCGTCGGCGAGGGACCACCTGTCCCGGAAGCGATCCTCATGGACCGTGTGACCGCCGGGCCAACCGGCTGGCGCTGGCTCGCGTCGTCACCTCATCAGTCGTCTCGCGGGCTGGCATATTCCTCCGCGCACGCGCGCGAGGAGGATCTCGGACAGGAACTGCGGTTGGTCGCCGGCGGCGCCGAACAATGCCCAATTCGGCAGGGGCGCCGAGGGCGCTTTTGGGTTGGCAATTGCGTTGCGCTCGGCGATGCGGCGGTGGCCGTCGAACCCCTCGAATGGACGAACCTGCATCTCGCCCATAGCCAGATCGACCGGATGGTCGCGATGATGCCGGGGCCCGAGTGCGCGGCCTTGGAGCTTCAGGAATTCAACCGCCAGTGCGCCGCCGAAGCCGACCGCGTCCGCGATTTTATCTGCCTGCATTATCTTCTGGCGCAGCGCCCTGAACCGTTCTGGAAAGACGCAGCTTCAGTCCCCGCGCCGGATTCGCTCGCGCATACGATGGCTCATTTCGCACAGCGCGGGCGGCTCCCGTTCTACGAGGAAGAAACCTTCAGCCGCGACAGCTGGCTCGCGCTGCTGTTTGGGCAGGGCTTCGAGCCGCGGCGCGCGGACCCCCTTGCGGATCAGGTGACTTCAACGCAAGCTGAGGCCGCATTGCGCGCCATGCGCGATTCCCTTGAACGGTCGTTCCCGTTCGGCTCGGGCTCGACCTTGGCGGAACTCAACCCTCGTGGAGCCCGATGAACGAACATAGCATTCGCGACGTGGTGATCGTCGGCGGCGGAACGGCGGGCTGGATGGCCGCCGCCGCTTTGTCGCGCTTTCTCAACAACGGCTACACGCGGATCACGCTGATCGAATCCGAAGAGATCGGCACGATCGGCGTCGGCGAGGCGACCATCCCGCCGCTGATCGCCTTCAACAGTTTGCTTGGAATCAACGAGAACGAATTCGTCACTGCCACCGAGGCTACGTTCAAGCTCGGGATCGAATTCGTCGATTGGGCGCGTATTGGCAGCCGCTATTTCCACCCGTTCGGATCGACGGGGCAGGATTTGCAAGGCATTCACTTCCATCAGCTGTACCTTCGCGAAAGCAAGCGCCGCCCGATGCCGCCGATCTCCGAGTGGGCGATGAGCGCGGTTGCCGCTTCAAGGGGCAAGTTCGCCCGACCGGGCGCACAGGCGCAATTCCCGCTGAACCAGATCCTCTACGCATTCCATTTCGACGCCAGCCTCTATGCGCGATTTCTGCGCCAGTTCGCCGAGCGTGGCGGCGTGCAACGCATGGAGGGAAAAGTCGTCGACGTGAAGCTCCGCGGGGAGGACGGGTATGTCGAGTCGGTGACGCTGAGCGACGGCCAGGTGGTCGCCGGTGACCTGTTTCTCGACTGCTCGGGCTTTCGTGGGCTCCTGATCGAGCAGGCGCTGCAGACCGGCTATGAGGACTGGACGCATTGGCTGCCCTGCGACCGCGCCGTCGCGGCAGCCTGTCAGCTGGCCGGTCCGCCCGATCCGTTCACGCGCACAACGGCCTATGGCAGCGGCTGGCAATGGCGAATCCCGCTTCAGACCCGAATGGGAAACGGCCACGTCTATTCGAGCGCGCATATCTCCGACGACGAGGCGGAGCGCATTCTGCTCGACAACCTCGAGGGCGAATTGATCGGCACCCCCCGTCGGCTATCGTTCACCACCGGCCGGCGCAAGCTCGCCTGGAACCGCAACGTCGTCACTCTGGGTCTCGCGAGCGGCTTCGTCGAACCGCTGGAGTCGACCAGCATTCACCTCATCCAGGCGGGCATCTCGCGCCTGATTGAGCTGTTTCCCGACCGCCGCTTCAACCCGATCGAGCGAGACGAATACAATATTCGCATTCAGCAGGCTTTCGAGTGGGTTCGGGACTTCATCATCCTCCATTACAAGGCGACGCAGCGCGAGGATTCTGAATTCTGGAAGCAGTGCGGCGCAATGGCAGTGCCGGACAAGCTCCAGGCAAAGATCGATATGTTCCGGAACAAGGGCCGGACGTTCGCCGACGGGCTGGAATTGTTCAACACCCACAGCTGGGTCGCCGTGATGCTCGGCCAAAACATCGTGCCCGAGGAATATAATCCGGTGGTCGACGGACTGGATGAGAATAAGGTTGCACAGGCCCTCGAACAGCTCCGCGCCTCTTACGTTCGTCTCGCCGATCAATTGCCGTCCCAGGCCGAGTTCATCGCCAGCTGCTGCGCGGCCATGGCGCCGGCGATGCCCGAGTTCGCCCTGTGACGAATGGCCCGATCGAGAAGGTGGTCATCGTCGGCGGCGGCACCGCAGGCTGGATGAGCGCCGCCGCGCTGGCCAAGATCATCGGCGACATGCCCGAGCTGCGCATCGAGCTGATCGAGTCCGAAGAGATCGGCACGGTCGGAGTCGGCGAAGCGACGATCCCGCAAATCAACCTGTTCAATGCGCTGATGGATATCGACGAGCGCGATTTCGTCCGCGCCACTTATGCGACGTACAAGCTCGGCATCGAATTTCGCGACTGGACGCACATCGGCCATCGCTACGTCCATCCGTTCGGCCACTACGGCCTGGACATGCTGGGGATCGACTTTCACCATCACTGGCTGAAGGGGCAGGCACTCGGCGACCCGCACCCGCTTGGTGATTATTCACTCTCCGTCGTCGCGGGCCTCGACGGCCGCTTCACCCATCCGCGACCGGATCTGCCGAACTCACCGCTGTCGCGGATCAGCTACGCGTTCCAGTTCGACGCGTCGCTCTATGCCAAATACCTGCGCAGGATCGCCGAAAGCCGAGGCGTCGTCCGCACCGAGGGCCGGGTCGTCGACGTCGAGCAGAATGGTGAAACCGGTTTCGTCGAATCCCTGGTCCTGAAGGACGGACGTCATGTCGCCGGCGACCTGTTTATCGATTGCTCCGGCTTTCGCGGGCTACTGATCGAGCAGAGGTTGGGCGCGGGCTTCGACGACTGGTCGAAATGGCTGCCCTGCGATCGTGCGCTTGCCGTCGCCTGCGAGCGGAGCGCCGATCAGCAGCCGCTGACTCGATCGACCGCGCATTCCGCAGGGTGGCAGTGGCGCATCCCGCTCCAGCACCGCACCGGCAACGGTTACGTCTATTCGAGCGCTCATATCAGCGATGATGAAGCAGCCGCCACCCTCCTGGCCAACCTCGACGGCAAGCCGCTCGGCGACCCGCGACCGCTCCGGTTTAAAGCCGGCCATCGCAAGCAGGCGTGGGTCAAGAACGTGGTTGCGCTAGGACTCGCCGGCGGATTTTTGGAGCCGCTGGAGTCGACCAGCATCCACCTCGTGCAGACCGGGATCGCGCGGCTGATGACGCTATTCCCCACGCGGCAGTTCGACCCCTTGCTGATCGAACGCTATAACCGAGTCACGGTCGAGGAATATATCGACATTCGCGACTTCCTGGTGCTCCACTACAGCGCAACGCAGCGGGACGATTCAGAGTTCTGGAACTACTGCCGGACGATGGATCTGCCCGGCGGCGTCGTCGCCAAGCTCGAAATGTTCCGGAGCAGCGGCCGCATCTTCCGCGAGCATGACGAGCTGTTTACCGAGACGAGCTGGCTGGCCGCAATGGTCGGGCAAGGCGTTCGCGCCAAGGGCTATCATCCCGCCGCCGAACTGCTGAGCGATGCCGAAACCCTGAAGCGGCTCAAGCACATCCGCGAGGTCGTGGCCGAGACCGCTACCGCGTTGCCGCGGCAGGGCGATTATATCGCGCAGATGTGCGGCACGCCGCTGATGGCCGCGAACGCCAGGTAGCCTGCCGATTCAGTGAATCGTCGCCGCCGCCGGCTCGTCGCGCAAGACGACGCGGGCGCGCCGCGCGGCCATCGCGAACAGGAACAGCACGGCATAGCAGATCGCCGGAACCAGGAACGCCTTGACGTAGCTGGAGTGCTGCGAAACCAGGCCGACAAGCGGCGGGATGAGCGCCCCGCCGATGATCGAGAAGCAGAGGAACCCGGAGGTCGCCTCATTGCTCGCGGTCGAGCGTTCGAGGGTCAGCGTGAAGATCACCGGGAACATGATCGAGTTGAACAACCCGATGCACAGCGCCACCACGCCCGCCGCGACACCGCCGACCGCAAAAATGTACAGGCACATCAAGCAGGCGATGGCTGTAAACACCGCCAGCAGGATGGTGGCTCGGACCCGCGCCAGCAGCGCCGATCCGATCGCCCGACCGACCATTGCGCCGCCCCAGTAGAGCGCGACCGCCTTCCCGGCTTCCTCCGCCGAGACGCCGAACACGCCATCATTGCCCATGATGTGACCGATCAGAGGAAAGGCGAACGGCGCATCGCTCTTCCCCCACACGGAATCCGAATGGAGGAAGAACGCCATCTGCGTGCCGATCGACACCTCCGCGCCGACGTAGAGGAAGATCGCCAGCCCGCCGAGCAACGCCCAGC
The DNA here is from genome assembly GCA_025981625.1 of Sphingomonas sp. The sequence continues at coordinate 57,465 of JAICXF010000004.1, forward strand.
GCGAGGACAAAGCATCGCTCACGACCGCCACGATTCCTCGGCGCGCGATTTCCTGCGAGGGCGGCGGCGCGGCTTCGGTGACGGTCCTGCGGAAGACGATAAAAAGCAAGGCAAGTGCGATGATGAATCCGCAGATCCAGAAATAGGCGCGGTCGATCCCCGCGAGCGAAGTCAGGCGCGCCGCCTGGCTGGTCGCCTCGCATTGCTTGGTCTCGATACCCTTGAGGAACAGGACCGCGCCGACGTACGGGCCAATGAAGGTGCCGAGCGAATTGAATGTCTGGCTGAACGTCAGTCGGAAATGGCTGTATTCGGGGCTGCCGAGCGCAGCGGCCAGCGGATTGGCGGCGACCTGCAGGATCGTGATCCCGCTCGCCAGCACGAACAAGCCGATGAGCACCAGGCTATAGGCCTGAAAGTTCGCTGCGCCGAGCATGAGGAGGCATCCGACAATCATCAGCGCGAAGGCGATGAGGATGGTCGGGATCGATTTCGCACGGGCAAGCAACAGCGCCGCGGGGAAGCTCACGACCCCGTAAGCGATAAAGAAGGCGAACGCGCTCAGCTGCGCGCGAAAGTCCGTCAGGCAGAAAATGCCTTTGACCGCGGTGACGACGGGGTCGTTGAGCGAAGTGATCAGGCCCCACGCAAAGAACAGGCAGGTGACGATCGCAAAGGCGGCCGTCACTCCCGTCGAAGACTTGCGCTGCATCTCGTTCCCCTGTGTCCCAGCTTTTCGTTACGGTGCCTGTGAATTTTCGGTCGCACAAGGCTGCGGGTTACCGCTAACAACAGCGAATGATCCGTAGAATGCGATTGCTTGGCGCATTGCTCTTCCTGCTCGTTGGCGCGCTTACCGGCGCGACTGTTGCCCATGCGCAGGTGGTGAGCGTCGAAGGCGGGCAGGCGCGCGGCAAGAGCCTCGAGGACGGCACCCACGTCTTCCGCGGCTTGCC
>JAICXF010000008.1 GCA_025981625.1 Sphingomonas sp.
AGCCAGGTGTTCTCCACCGCCGACGACAATCAGAACGCCTTGACCATCCGGGTTTTCCAGGGTGAGCGCGAGATGGCGGCCGACACCAAGGTGCTCGGCCAGTTCGACCTGGTCGGGATTCCGCCGGCGCCACGCGGCGTGCCCCAAATCGAGGTGACGTTCGACATCGATGCCAACGGCATTGTCAACGTCAGCGCCAAGGACAAGGGCACCGGCAAGGAGCAGCAAATCCGAATCCAGGCTTCGGGCGGTCTCGCCGACAGCGACATCGAAAAGATGGTCCGCGAGGCCGAGCAGTTCGCCGAAGAGGACAAGAAGCGGCGCGCCGCGGCCGAGGCCAGGAACAATGCCGAGAGCCTCATCCACTCGACCGAGAAGCAGCTCGCCGAACATGGCGACAAGGTTTCCGCGGACGTGAAGGGCGACATCGAGAAGGCGCTCGCCGAAGCGAAGACCGCCGTCGAGAGCGGCGACGCCGACGAGATGCAGCAGAAGACCTCTGCGCTGACCCAGGCGGCGATGAAGCTCGGGGAAGCGATGTACAAGGCGCAGCAGGCCGAGACCGAAACCGCTGCCGGTCCTGATGCCGGCACCTCCGGGCCTGGAACCGAGCAGCAGCCTGGCCAGGAAGAGGTCGTCGACGCGGAATTCTCCGAGGTCGACGAGGGTGAAAACAAGGGTTGATCGAATGCGCGTTTGCCCTGAGCTTGTCGAAGGGCCGTCCTTCTCCTTTGGACAGAAGCAGGACGGGACTTCGGCAGGCTCATCGCGAACGGCGTTGGTGGGGGTGACCGCGTAAATGGTCGAGCAGGATTATTACGAGCTGCTGGGGATTCAGCGGGGCGCGGACGACGCTGCGATCAAGGCTGCCTACCGCAACCGCGCAAAGGAGCACCATCCCGATCGGCACAACGGCTGTTCCGACAAGGAAGCGCAGTTCAAGGCAATCAATGAAGCCTACGACGTCCTGAAGGACCCGCAGAAGCGCGCCGCCTACGACCGCTTCGGCAAGGCCGCCTTCCAGAACGGTGGCGGCGGCGATCCGTTCGGCGAGGCAGGATTCAACGGCTTTTCCGACATCTTTTCGACCATCTTCGGCGAATTCATGGACCCGCGCGCGCAGCAGAACGCCGCGCGCGGAGCCGACCTGCGCTACGATCTCGAGCTCAGCCTCGAGGAGGCATTCATCGGCGCCGAGAAGACGATTAGCGTCCAGGCGATGGCCACCTGCGAAAAATGCAACGGCCGAGGCTGCACCAAGGCCGATCATTGCGCGAGCACCTGCAAGACCTGCGGCGGCATGGGCAAGGTCCGCGCCCAGCAGGGATTCTTCGTCGTCGAGCGCGGTTGCCCGACTTGCCGTGGCTCGGGCGAGGTCATCAGCGACCCGTGCCGCAACTGCCATGGCGAGGGGCGGGCGCTCAGCGATCGCAAGCTCGCGGTGAAGATACCCGCCGGTGTCGACGAGGGCACGCGCATTCGCGTGGCCGGCGAAGGCGAGGCGGGCGTGCGCGGGGCGGCAAGCGGGGACCTCTATCTGTTCGTCCACATGAAGCGGCACCCGATCTACGCGCGCGAGGGAACGACGCTGGTTGCAGACTGTCCGGTGACGTTCACGACCGCCGCGCTTGGCGGATCAATCGACTTGCCCGGAATCGACGGCCAGCCGATCGAACTGAAAATTCCCGCTGGTATCCAGTCCGGCGAGCAGCTCCGGCACCGTGGCGGCGGCATGAGCGTGCTGAACGGACGTGGCCGGGGCGACCTCGTGGCAAGGATCCTCGTCGAGACGCCGACGCGCATGTCGGCCAAGCAGAAGAAGCTGCTCGAGGAGTTCCGCGGTACCGAGACCGGCGAAGAATGCCCGGCGTCAAAGAGCTTCTTTGCCCGCGCTCGCGGCTATTTCGGCGGCTAGCTCCTAAGCCGGTCCAGCTCCAGCCGCAAGGCGAGGAGCTGCGCAAACAACTCCGCGGCGGCGTGTAACTCGAAGCTCGGCTGACGCACGGTGCGGCTGTCACAGCGGAACTCTCCGCTGATCCCGTCGACCGAGAAGGGCACGCGGAGCACCGCCCGAACCCCTTCATCGCGAAGCTGATGAACGTCCTGCTCGCCGCAAGCGCGCATTAGCGCATCCGCTACAGCGCTGTGCTCCCGCAGGGGAGGGAAGACCTGCACCGCGCTTGCTTCCGCGTCACAGACGATTGCCGGCAAGTCGGATTTGAGCTCCGCGGGCCCACCGAAAGCACCGCGACTGCTCTCCGCACGTTCGTTGCCGCAGACCAACGTCACTCGGTCGTAGCCGGTCAGCGCGCGCATTCGACGTGCGCCACCGTCGAGCAGCGCATGTCCGCGGGCATTCGACAGACCGGCGATCAGCCCGCTGACGCTTCCAAAGCACTCGCCGAACGACCCGGAAGAGGGCACTGCCTCCAGCAGCACGCATCCGTCCACCAGCTGGAATGCGATGTCGACGAGGTCGGGATCGTCGGTCAGCCGCACGGCATAGGCGCGCGCGATACCGGTTGTCCCGCTCAGCCTGGAAAAATGGTTTCGCAGGTCGTGAAGCGCCTGAGGCTGCACGAACTTGCCGAGCGGTTCGTCGACCAGTGCCAGATGGGTTTCGCGCAGCAGATGGTGAATGTTCGCCGATGCGCGCAGCACGATCCAATCGAGCGACAACTCGAGCAGGTAAGTCCCCGGCTGCACGCCTGCACCGTCGCCGGCACGCGCGTCCTCATCTCGACTTTGCAGTTCGTCTGCCGTTTCCATCGGCCCCGTCCGATCCCCGGCTCTAGAATAACTCACGATTTGCGCAGTGCACGACAAATCTTGTGCTCTGCGAAAGAGTTAACCTTCGGGGCCGAACACGCGACCGAAGATCGTATCAACGTGCTTCAGGTGGTAGCCGAGATCGAACAGATCGTTGAGCTGCTCGGCTGGAAGGCGCTGGGAGACCTCCGGATCAGCCTTCAGCAGGTCGAGCAGCGACAGCTCGCCATCCGATTCCCACACCTTCATCGCGTTGCGCTGCACCAGCGCATAGCTGTCTTCGCGGCTCAGGCCCGCCTGGGTCAGTGCCAGCAGGACGCGCTGCGAGTGGACTAGCCCGCCCATCCGGTCGAGGTTCTTCTGCATCCGCTCGGGATAGACGACGAGCTTGTCGACGACGCTTGTCAGCCGGGCGAGCGCGAAATCGAGCGTGATCGTCGCGTCGGGGCCGATGAAGCGCTCGACCGATGAGTGCGAAATGTCTCGCTCATGCCAGAGAGCGACGTTCTCCAGCGCGGGCGTCACATAGCCGCGGACCATGCGCGCGAGGCCGGTCAGGTTCTCCGTCAGCACCGGGTTGCGCTTGTGCGGCATCGCCGAGCTGCCCTTCTGGCCGGGCGAGAAATATTCCTCGGCCTCGAGCACTTCAGTACGCTGAAGGTGCCGGATCTCGGTCGCCAGTCGCTCGATTGACGAGGCAATGACGCCGAGCGTCGCGAAGAACATGGCGTGGCGGTCGCGCGGGATGACCTGGGTCGAGACCGGCTCGACCGAAAGCCCCAGTTCGGCCGCGACATGCTCCTCCACGCGCGGATCGATATTGGCGAACGTCCCCACCGCGCCCGAGATGGCGCAGGTCGCGACGTCGTCCCGTGCCGCCACGAGCCGGTCGCGGTTGCGGGAGAATTCGGCATACGCCTGGGCGAGCTTGAGGCCGAACGTCACCGGTTCGGCGTGGATTCCGTGGCTGCGGCCGATGGTGGGCGTCAGCTTGTGCTCGACCGCACGTCGCCTGATGACTCCGAGCAGCGCGTCGATGTCGGCGATCAGCAGGTCCGCCGCTTGCTTCAGCTGAACGGCCAGCGCCGTGTCGAGCACGTCGGAACTCGTCATCCCCTGATGCAGCCAGCGCCGCTCCGGCCCCAGCTTCTCGCCGGCCCAGGTGAGGAAGGCGATCACGTCATGTTTGGTAACCGCTTCGATCCGGTCGATTGCGTCGATGTCGATCTGGCCTAAGGCGTTAGCGTCATACGCCTTGCGGATGGTCGCCGCGTCATCGGCCGGGATCATCCGGATCCTGCCCATCGCCTCGGCCGCGAACACCTCGATCTGCCACCAGATCCGGTAACGGTTTTCGGCCGACCAGATGGCCGCCATTTCGGGGCGCGAGTAGCGAGGGACCATGGCGCAGGCGGCTAGCAGGGAAGGCGGAGGGGTTCAAATCAGCCATGGGATGTCTGCTTTGGAAAGCCGACATTCCTTCTTCGTGGTCAGAACGTTCGCCCCGCCGTCAGTGCCCCGGTTGCGCCGCCGGTTGGAGCATGCCGCCGGTCATCTTACCGTCAGCGTCGAGCGCGACCGACATTCTCACGCCGCCCTTGGCGAACACCAGGTCGTAGACGTCGTCGCCCCTCGGACCGCGCCCGCGGAAAGTCACCGACTTCAGCTCGCCCATCGAACTGAACAGTGGGTGGGTCCGGGGCAAGTCCCCGCGGACGACTTCGGCGAACTGGGGAGAGAGCTTGGAGTAGTCGGGCGAGCCGCTCGCCAGACCGGCGACAAGGCTTCGCAACACAGCCTCGGTGCCCGGAGTGGGGGCGGAGGCGGGGGTAACGGCGGGTACTTCCCGTACTCCAGGCGGTGCGAAAAAGCCGCCGGCCATTCTCCCGTCGGCGTCGAGCTTAGCGGACATGATCACCTCGCCCTTGGCGAACTTGAGATCGTAGACGTCGTCGCCCATCTCACCGCGTCCGCGGAAAGTCATCGACTTCAGCTCGCCCATCGCGCTGAACATGGGATGTGTCATGGGCAGGTCCCGGCGCACGATATCCCCGAACTCGGGAGAGAGCTTGTCGTAAGGCGGCGAGCCACTCGCCAGACCGGCGACGAGCCTTCGCAACATGGCCTCGGTGCCGGGGGTCGGCGCCGAGGCGCGGGTTATCGGCAATTCTTCAGCCCGCGCCGCGGGTTGATTATTACCCGCTTGCGAGAAGGCCGCGGGCTGCAAAACCGCGAGCATAATTGCTCCGACAAAGATCATGATGACCACTCCTACTGCTGCTACACGAGTGAAAGCTGAGTGGAGCGGGCGGGCATCAGAAACTAGGTCCGCCGATTGGGGTACCGGTTGACCGTACCCTTCGGCCTCACCGAGCATCCGAGCGGCTTTCAAGGACGATGTCGCGCCAACCTTGGTGCGCGCCATCTTGAGGCGCTTCTCGACTGCATGATGCGAAATGCCGAGATCCGCGGCAATTTCCTTGGCGGACTTATGCTGTAGCCATTGCCGCAGGCAAACCTTCTCGCGCTCCGTCAATCTCGAAAGTCGCTCGCGCTCCGTCAATTTCGAAAGTCGCTCGCGGTCGTCCATTGATGAATGGATAAGGGCTGTTGCCGCTGGTCGCTAGTACGGTCCGCTGGTAAAACGGGCTACGACGGGGTTCATCGCGCGTCCGCTTTCCACGCCTAACAACCGCTCAGCGACCGCTCTCGGACCACCCGAAGCGGAATGTCTGTTCCATAAGCCTTTGGTTCACGACCAATGACCGCAATGGGCCGGAACCGGACGTTAGATCAGCCCCATCGCCCGCATGCTGGTCCGCCCTGACGCTCCGACGATGACGTGATCGTGCACGGTCACCTTCATGTGGTGCCGGGCCTCGACGAGATCGCGAATCAGGCTCTCGTTGCCTCGCGCCGAACGGCAAGCGCTGCGCGCGCTGCGTCGGCAAGGAAGCTGGATCGGTTACCGGCAACATGGTCGATCGCCGCAACCAACCCTTCATCCATGGTGATGTTGAGGCGAACCGCCTTGCCGGGAAGCTCGACGCGGACCAGAGCGCGACAATATTCTTCCACCTCGGCATCAGGCGCGATTTCGTCCGAGGATCCCGGAATGAGTTCGCCAGCGCGCGCCATCTCACCAAGATGAAACGAGAGAGCTTCTTCAGCATTCTGAAGCGTTTCTCGTTCAGTTTTGCCGGCTGAGACACAGCCCGGAACGTCAGGAAAGTACACGCTAAACCCAGTGCGTGTACGCTCAAGAATCGCTGTATAGTAGGCGGTTGCCAATTCGATATTCCTCTTGATGTGTATGTATGCGTACACCGGATCGGTGTCAACGCCGGCGTAGCTTCACGCCGCTTTGCTTCTCGATCGATTTGAGTGTGCCGATCGCCAGATCAGCCTTCGGATGCGGGACTGTCACGCGTCCGGGACGATCCGGATGGGTAAAGTGGCGATGGCTGCCGCGTGCGCCGATAAACTGCCAGCCGTTCGCCTCGATCACCTTGATGACCTCTCGACTGTTCAAATCAGCCCCATCGCCCGCATGCTTGTCCGTCCCGCGGCGCCGACGATCACATGGTCGTGCACTGTCACCTTCATGTGCCGCCCGGCCTCGACTAGGTCGCGGGTCAGGCGGATGTCCTGCTGGCTGGGGGTTGGATCGCCGCTCGGGTGGTTGTGGACGATGATCAGCGCGGTGGCGCCGAGCGCGATGGCGCGGGCGATGACCTCGCGGACATGGACCGAGGCTTCGTCGACCGAGCCCTGCCACAAAGCCTCGTTCGCCAGCAGCATGTTCTTGGCGTTGAGGAACAGGATTCGGACCTCCTCGGTCCGCCGGTGCGCCATCGTCGCGTGAAGATAATCGCCGAGCGCGTCCCAGCTCGACAGCACCGGCTGGCCCTCGATCCGTGTCTCCAGCAGGCGCAGCGCGGTTGCTTCGGCGATCTTGAGCGCGCCGATGGCCGCGTCCGTCAGTCCTTCCCGACGCAGGGCATCCGTGCTCGCACCCAATAAAGGACCGATTCCGCCGAAGTCATGGATCAAGCGCTTGGCGAGCGGCTTCGTGTCAACCCGCGGAATGCTCAGCGTGAGCAGATATTCGATGAGCTCATAATCGTGAAAACCGGTCGAGCCTCCATCGAGGAAGCGCTTGCGCAATCGGGCACGGTGACCCGATGAGCCCGGTTGCTCGATCTTGCTGGCGCGCGCGTCCATCCCGCCTCTTCGTGGGGTCGGTCCGAGCAGTGGCGCTTGAAGCACAGATCGGCGCCGCTTGGAAAGCGGTCATGCCGCTTCTGGAACGGTCGCGGGCCGCATGGGTTAGTGAATGCCATGGTGGAGCGGCGGAGCAGCCAGGACTTGGACACGCCGGAACAGGCGCGCACGGTCCGCGCGCGTCGGCGGCCCTTCACGCACATTGCGGCGATCATTGCTGTCGCCATCCTCGTCATTTTCCTGATTGGCGTCGCCACCGTCTGGTTCCGGCGCATCCCGATCGCCACGCATTACCTGAAACGCGAGTTCGAGCGTCGCGGCGTTGATGCGAGCTATCACCTCGACCGCGTGGGGCTCAGAACGCAGGAGGTCAGTAATCTCGTCATCGGCGATCCCAGGCATCCCGACCTGGTCGCCCGCTATGCCCGCATCGAGACCCGGCTGAAGTGGAACGGCAATTTCTCGGTTTATCGTATCGTTGCCCGAGGCGTCCGGCTTCGCGGCAAGCTGGTCCACGGGCGGATCAGCTGGGGCCAGATCGACAAGCTGATGCCGCCGCCGTCCAACAAGCCGTTCGCTCTGCCCGACTTCGTGCTCGATATCGCCGACAGCAGCATTTCGCTGGGCACGCCATTTGGCCCGCTGGGCGTCGCGATTGAAGGTAACGGCAAGCTGAGCGGCGGCTTCGACGGGCGCGTGGCGGTCGTCAGCCCGGCCCTGACCCTCGGCCATTGCGGCGGGACCAACCTTCACACCTACCTCGGCGTGACGGTCCGCGCGCGGCGTCCGGGCGTCAAAGGGCCCGTTATCTTCGACCGGTTCGCGTGTCCGGCGAGCCGGTTTGAGGTCGCCGCCCCGCGCTTCGAGGCCAACGCGACGTTCAACGAGGCATTCACCCGCGTCGACGGCAACGGCCGCATGGCGATCGGGAGCCTCGTCGCGGGCAACAACGCCCTCGCCAATTTCCTCGGCGACATAACGTATCGCGGTTCGCTCAAGGCGGTTGATGGGGAAGTGAAGCTCTCGGCGCAAAAATCGCGGCTGGCCACGATCGCGGCGGCGCGCACGCGCCTGCAAGGCCATTATCACCTCGGCTATGAAGACGGCACGTTCAACCTCGCCGGAACCTATGCCGCGGACAATGCAGCGCTAGCTCCGAGCATGCTCGCGGGAGTGACGCAACCGCTCGCCGCCGCCGGCAAAACCCCGCTCGGCCCCGTAGCACTCGGCATCGGCAATGCGCTCCTGCGGACCGCCCGCAATTTCAATTCGGCCGGTCACATCAAGGTGGTGAACTTCCCCGGCGGCGGCGCGGCACGGATCGTGGACGCCGACATCATCGGCCCGAACGGCGCCCGGGCTCACCTCGCCGGCGGCAGCGGCGTAACCTATTACTGGCCCGCCGGCGGTCTCAGGATCGACAGCGACATCGCCATGGGCGGGGGCGGCCTTCCGCAGGCGCGGGTCACTCTCCGGCAGCCGCGCGCTGGAGCGCCGATGAGCGGGGTGGCTGATGTCGCGCCATATGTGGCCGGCGGCCAGCGGCTCGCGCTCACCCCGATTCAGTTCGGTCCGGGACCCGGCGGCGCAACCGCAGTCAGCACCGTCGCTCAGCTCGATGGCCGCTTCCCGGGCGGCCGGGTGCAGGCGCTGAGGCTGCCGATTACCGGGGACGTTGGCCCCGGCGGCAGGTTCGCCTTCGGCCGCTCCTGCCTGGTGCTCAGTTTCAACTATCTCCAGCTCAGCACCTTCCAGCTCGGAGCCACCCGCCTGCCGGTCTGCCCGGTCGGGGCGGCAATCATCGAAAAGCGCGCCGGCGGGCCGGTACTGGTCGCCGCGCGGCTGAACCGCCCCGTCCTCAACGGACGCCTGGGCAGTTCACCCTTCCGCCTTGAGGCCGCGCAGGGCGTCTACAATGGCCAGCAGTTCCGCTTCGACCGGCTCGGAATGCGGCTGGGCCGGCCCACTTCGCCAGTCCTGTTCGGCGCTGACAGCCTCACCGGACGCATGGTCGGCAGCAACATCGCCGGCAACTTCACCGGCGCGAGCGCCTCGATCGGCAAGGTCCCGCTGCAATTGAGCGAAGGCAGCGGCCGTTGGAGCTACCGCAACAAGGACCTGACCATCGACTCGGCAGCGACCGTGTCCGACCGCGATCCGAACCCGCGCTTCTACCCGCTGCGCACCAATGACCTGCATTTCTCGCTGGCGGGCGATGATATTCGGGCCACGGGCTCGCTGCACCATCCCGCAACCGGGACGCTGGTAACCAACGTCAGCATCGAGCACCGCCTCTCGACCGGCGCCGGGCATGCCGTGCTGGACGTCCCCGGCCTCGCTTTCGGCCCCAATCTCCAGCCCGAACAGCTCACCCGTCTCACCGAAGGCGTGGTGGCCTTGGTCAACGGTGTGGTGCGTGGCCAGGGCCGCATCGATTGGGGGGAAGGCGGGAAGGTGACGTCCACCGGAGACTTCTCGACCGCCAACATGGATCTCGCCGCGCCGTTCGGGCCGGTGACCGGCATGAGCACGACGATCCACTTCGACGACCTGCTCGGCATGACGACGCCGGCTGGCCAGCTGCTGACCGTGCAAAGCGTCAATCCTGGCATCAGCGTCAACGACGGCGTGGTCCATTACCAGCTGCTGCCCCACAACCGGATCAAGATCGAGCGCGGCGAATGGCCGTTCATGGGCGGCAAGCTCATTCTCGAGGAAACGGTGCTCGATTTCGCGCATCACAGCGCCAAGCACCTGACGTTCCGGCTTGAGGGCTTCGATGCCAAACAGTTCGTCGACAGCCTTGGCTTCAGCGGCTTCGAGCTAAGCGGCATTTTCGACGGTGAGCTGCCAATGGTTTTCGATGATTCCGGCGGGCGAATTGTCGGCGGCCGCTTGGTATCGCGCGCGCCCGGCGGAGAGCTTAAATATACCGGCACCAAGCCGAAGGGCCTCGGGCCACGGCTTGCCGTCGATCTGCTCAGCGACATCCGCTATCGGTCGATGGTCATCGGCCTGAACGGCTATCTCTCCGGCGAGTTCGCAACCAGCCTGGCGATCGACCAGGTTTCGCTCGGGCCCGGACACGGATTTATCGCGGGGCTCGTCCACTCGGCCTTCAGCAAGCTCCCGCTGAAGCTCAATGTGAACATCAACGGCCCGTTTCGTGCGCTGATTCAAACCGCGAAGGCGTTTAAGGACCCGACGCAGGTCATCGCCCCGGTAATGCCGTTCCCGGTCGATTCGCCGGCACTGAAGGTCGACGTTCTGAGCACGACGAAGAACGAGACACCCGCGCCCAAGGCCGCAACTCCAAACCAATCCCCACCATCCGGAGGCACCAAGTGAGCAAAGCATTCGCCAACCTCTCGAGGCTTGTGGCCTTGATCGCGGCGGCCGGACCGCTGACCGGCTGCATTACCGTCAAAGCGCCGGAGAAGCCGATCGTGGTGAACCTGAACGTCGACATCAAGCAGGAGGTGCTGGTCCGGCTCCAGCAGGACGTCCAGCAGATGATCCAGAAGAATCCGCAGGCGTTTCCGCCGCCGCCGACGTCGAAGAAATGACGCGCGCTGCCTTTTGTGCCCTCGCGGCCGCCCTTCTGGCGGCGCCGCTTCAAGCGCAGTCCTCCGGGCTCGGGGCAGCCATCGCGGCGGGTCAGGTGGGCGAACGCTACGACGGCTACATGGGCAGCGTGGGCACCACTTCCGAAGGGCTTCGCCTAGAGATTGCCGCAGTGAACCTGCGGCGCCGCAACCTTTATATCCAACTCGCGACCCGACGCCGGGTCACGCCGGCGGTGGTCGGTATCACCACCGCCTGTGAGTTGTTCACGCAACTGGCGCCAGGAGAGGCATACATGCTCGCCGACGGCACCTGGCGGCAGCGCGCGCCCGGGGAGCCCGCGCCGAGGCCCGATCACTGCCGCTGAAAAGCCCTTCCGCCGCACGCGGTTGACTATCCATCCTCCCGTTCATAAAGGGTGCCCGCCTTGGCGGTGCAGCTTTCCGCCATGTTCTTCGTCCCTCGCTGGCCCCGTGAGCTTCGGCAGGGGCGACGCACAGGGGAGAGACATGGCTGAGGACGACACCGGCGAGGTCCCGAAGCTTCCACCAGACGCGCGGCTCGAATCGCTCGATGAGCGGCTCGACCGGCTGCAGCAGGCGGAGGCCAAGCGGACCGCAAAAAGGCAGCCTGATGCCAGCTATCAGGCCGGCCAGCTGATCTTGAGTCAGCTCGTGGGCTGCCCTCTTGGGGGCGGAATCGTCGGTTGGCTGCTCGACCGCTGGTTGGGCACAAGGCCGTGGTTGATGTTGGTGATGCTCTTCCTCGGTTTCGCGGTCGGCATCTGGAACGTCATTCGAATTTCAAACAAGGCTCAGGGCGAGGCTCGGAGCCGACGGGAATAGGGAAGAAAAGTGGCCGCCGAGGGTAAAATTGACCCGATGCACCAGTTCGTGATCCAGCCGATTTTCGGTTCGTTCGGGCACAACAATCCCTTCGTCTTCACGAACAGCGCGCTGTGGACGCTCATCGTTCTGGGCGTAATCTGGCTGTTCATGTTCGGCGGCATGAAGCGCGAGCTGATCCCCGGACGCTGGCAGGTCGCGGTCGAGGGACTGATCAGCTTCGTCGACGACATGGTCAATGTGAGCATTGGCCCCGAAGGCAAGAAGTTCCTGCCGTGGGTATTCACGGCGTTCGTCTTCCTCCTGTTCGCCAACCTCATCGGCAACATGCCGTTCGGGATTTACGCACCGGCACACCCATTCACGATCACCGCCCAGTTCACTTTCACCGGCGTCATGTCGCTGATCACCTTCGCGATCGTGCTCGGCGTCGGCTTCTGGAAGCACGGACTTCACTTCTTCTCGCTGTTCGTTCCGAGGGACGCGCCGCTTGTCTTCAAGTTCGTTATCGCGCCGATCGAGCTCGTAAGCTTCCTCGTCAGGCCGTTCAGCCTCGGACTGCGGCCTTTCATCGCGATGTTCGCCGGCCACGTTCTGCTCGATGTGTTCGGCAATTTCGTCGTCCAGTCGCTGAACAGCCACAGCGCCGGCGGCGTCGGCATCTGGCTGCTGTCGATGGCCTTCATCATGTTCGTGAGCATGATCGAGCTGCTGGTCGCCGCGATTCAGGCCTACGTCTTCGCAATTCTCACCTCGCTGTACATCGGCGAGGCCGTGAACCTTCACTAACCTTCCGTTTTTCAAAGGAGTTCAATCATGGATGTCGCTTCTGCAAAGCTTATCGGCGCTGGTCTCGCGGCGATCGGCGTTGGCGCGGCCGCAGCCGGCGTCGGCTATGTCTTCGGATCGTTCCTCCAGAGCGCCATCCGCAACCCGGCGGCCTCTGACGGCCAGCAGGGCCGACTGTACATCGGCTTCGCCGCCGCCGAGCTTCTCGGCCTCATGGCGTTCGCCGTCGCCATGCTCATCCTCTTCGCTTTCTGATCGAGGGAGCATCGGGCCTGGTCCCGAGGATCTGAAATGCCTCAGCTTTCACAGCTTTCCCAAGTCTATCTATCCCAGTTCCTGTGGCTGGCGATTGCGCTTGGCTTCATCTTTTTCGTGATCGCCCGCGGAATGGTGCCGAAGATCCAGGCGACGGTGGAAGCACGCGAGCAGCAGATCGCCGGCGATCTCGAGGCTGCGCAGAAGGCGCGGCTCGCGGCGGACGAGACGGAGGCTGCGTGGCGCTCGCGGATGGATTCTGCCCGGGCCGACGCGGCGCGCATCGCTCAGGAAGCCAAAGCCCGGAGCGGCCGCGACAGCGAAGCGAAGGTCAAGGCGGCCGCCGACAAGATCAACCTCAAGGTCGAATCCGCACAGGGCAAAATCCGCGACGCCGTCGCCTCCGCCCGCGCGGAAATCGAGTTTGTGGCCGCCGAAGCTGCGCAGGAGATGGTCCGGCGCGTGGCGGACCTGACGGTCAACAAGGAAGAGGCTGCCGCAGCGGTGAAGGCCGAACTGAATGTCTAGCGCAATGCTCATGGCCGCGGTCGCCCAGGCGCCCGAGGCAGCGGAGCCGACCGCGTTCTGGCTGAACCCGGGCGGCTGGGTGGCGCTCGCGGTGCTCGTCGTCTTCATCCTGCTCATCTGGAAGAAGGTTCCGGGTGCAGTGGGACGCGCGCTCGACAGCAAGATCGCCTTGATCCGCGATCAGCTCGCCGAAGCGGAATCGCTGCGCAAGGAAGCCGAGGCGCTGAAGGCCGAATATCAAGCCAAGGCTGCTTCCGCCGACAAGGACCGTGAGGCGCTTCTGGAGCGTGCTCGCCATGAGGCTGACGAGATCGTCGCCAAGGCGAAGACGGACTCCGAAGCCCTGATCGAGCGCCGCACGCGCATGGCCGAGGACAAGATCGCCGCCGAGGAACGCACCGCCGTCGAACAGCTGCGCGCCGCAGCCGCCGATGCCGCGGCCAAGGCCGCCGCGAAACTCATCGCCGAGCGCCACGACGCCGCTGCGGACTCCAGGATCGTCGATCAGACGATCAAGGAAATCGCCAGAGGGTAAGAGCCCTCATCCCGGCCCTCTTCCGCATGCGGGAGAAGGGGGAATGCCGCAAAGCGGCACGAGGATGAGGGTGAGTATTATTGCTGGTGCGCGCCGCCGGGCTGGCTGACACCCTCCAACGCCTGCTCGGCCTCATCGTCCCGGCCGTTCTGTGTCAGATCACCGAGACTGACGATGCCGCACAGCTTCTGCTGATCATCGATCACCGGCAAGCGCCGGACTTGGGCTTCGCTCATTCGCGCGGCGATATCGTCGATATTGTCGTCGATCCGCGCCGCGACGACATCGTTTGTCATCAGCTCGCGAACCGGCGTGTCGGGCCCATGTCCCTCGGCCACCCCGCGGACCGCGATGTCCCGATCGGTGATCATGCCAATCAGCCGGTCGCCGTCGGTCACGGGAATGGCCCCCGCATCGGCCCTGAGCATGAAACCCGCAGCTTCACGGACCGTCTGCTCGGCACGCACCGTCTGGACGTTGCGTGTCATCACTTCGCTAACTTTCATCGGGCTTCTCCTGCTGGGATCGACCGTTGAAACGAATGCCCCGGAGGCGCCGTTCCTCTCGTTACGGCAGGTTCTCGGTCAGGAGGTCATACGTCGCGACCAGCTCGTCCTTCTGGTTGAAGATCTCGACCGCCCAGCGGACCTGTCCGGTCTCCTCGGACTTGATCGACTTGGCGCGAACGGTGAGTTCCACCCGAATGGAGTCGCCGGGATACACCGGGGTCAGGAAGCGAAGATTCTCGAGCCCGGTATTCGCAAGCACCGGCCCCGGATCGGGATCCACGAACAGGCCCGCGGCGAAGCTGAGCAGCAGGTATCCGTGGGCAACCCGACCCTCGAAGATCGGCGACGCCTTCGCCGCTTCATCGTCCATGTGCGCGTAGAATTTGTCGCCGGTGAACTCGGCGAAATGTTCGATGTCCTCGATGCTGACGGTCCGGCTCGGCGTCTGCCACGTATCGCCAATGTGCAGCTCACTCATCTTCAGCCGGAAGGGGTGGACGCCAATGATGTGCTTGGGCGCGCCCGGCACATATTGTTCGGTTATCGCGGCAATCATCGCGGGGGACGACTGGAGCGCGGTGCGCTGCATGTAATGCTTAACCCCGCGAACGCCGCCCATCTCCTCGCTCCCGCCGGCTCGCCCGGGGCCGCCGTGGACGAGCACCGGCAGCGGCGAGCCGTGTCCGGTGGATTCAGCGGCATTGGTGCGGTCGATGACCAGCATCCGCCCGTGATACGCCGCGGCGCCTTGCACGAAGTCGCGCGCGGCGACAGGCGAATGGGTGAACAGCGACAGCACGAGGCTGCCCTTGCCGCGGTTCGCGAGCGCGATGGCATCCGTCATGTCGCGATACGGCATGATCGTCGAAACCGGCCCAAACGGTTCGCAATCATGCACGGCGTCGTTCTTCCACGGATCGTCTGTCCGCAGCAGAACAGGTTGCAGGAACGCTCCGCCGGGCACTGGCGAATCAGCGTTCGGGTCGCCGGCCACGATACGCGCGCCAGCGGTTTCGAGTTCGGCGATTTTCTGGCGAACATCGTCCCGCTGGCTGACGCTGACGAGCGCCCCCATGCGCGTGTCTGCCGAACGGGGGTCGCCGACCCTGGTTTGGGCGAGCCGTCCGCCGAGCGCCTGCTGCACCGCATCCAGATATTCGGCCGGTGCCATGGCGCGCCGGATGGCGGTGCACTTCTGGCCCGCCTTGACCGTCATCTCGGTCGCGACTTCCCTGATGAACAGGTCGAACTCCGGCGTGCCGGGCGCCGCGTCTGGCCCGAGCAGGGAGGCGTTCAGGCTGTCCTGTTCGGCGATGAAACGGACCGATTCCCTTACGACCGTCGGATGCGTGCGCAATTTGAGTGCCGTGTGCGCCGAACCCGTGAAGCTGACGATGTCCTGCCCGGTCAGGTGATCAAACAGGTCGCCAACGCCACCAACGATTAGCTGGATCGCCCCGTCCGGCAGGACATTGGCCTCGACCATGATCTTGAAGGCCGCTTCGGTCAGGTAGGCCGTCGCGGACGCGGGCTTAACAATCGCCGGAACGCCGGCGAGAATCGTGGGCGCGAGCTTCTCCAGCATCCCCCAGACGGGAAAGTTGAAGGCGTTGATGTGGACGGCCGCGCCCTGCAGCGACGTATAGATGTGCTGGCCCACGAAGGTGCCGTTCTTCGACAACCCTTCGAGCTGGCCGTCCAGGAGCACATGCGCGTCGGGTAGCTCCCGCCGACCCTTCGACGAGAAGGAGAACAGCGTCCCCGCGCCGCCTTCAATATCGATCCACCCGTCCTTGCGCGTGGCGCCCGTCAGATAGTTGAGGTCGTACAGCTCCTCCTTGCGCGCCATGATTGCCAGACCGAGCGCCTTCAGCATTCGCGCGCGTTCGTGGAAGGTCAGCCTGCGAAGCGCCGGCCCGCCGACCTCGCGCGCATGCCGAAGCATGCCGCCAAAATCGATTCCGCCTGAACCGGTGATCGCCACTGGCGTGCCGTCGATGGCACTTGGGATCTCGGACAGCCCACCATCGCCGGCGATCCAGCGATCGCGCTCATAATTCAGCAGCTGGGGAGTTTTCATCGGGTCATTACGTCAGTTCCTGCTGAAGGTGTGGCAGTCACCTTCGTAGCGTGCTGTCCCTAGGGCAGCTTCCAAGTGATCGGAGGCGGTCGAAATGTGCTTTCGACCGGTTTCCCCTGGTCGTCCCGTGCAGGCTTAAATGTGGCTCTACGAATGAAAATACTGCAGGTCGTGTCATCGAGAACCTGATGACCCGAGCTCCGAATAATGCGGCACGAGCTGACGCGTCCTTCGATGTTGATTGTGAGATCGACGGCCACCGTACCTTGCCAACGATGCCGCAGCGCCTCGGCAGGATAATCTTCATAGCTCAGCAAACCGCGCGACTGTGCCGGCGGCGGCGGCGGTGGTGGGGCAGCAATCAGTGGGTGGGAAAACTGCGCGGCGAGGAAAAGGATCATTCCAGCGACTTACAATTTGTTCTCTGAAATGCGCAACGCCTGCACAATCGAACAGGACAATTTGAACGGCGGCACGGCAGGGGCTACATCGCGGTCATGTACACGACCGAGCTTCAGAAGACAGCGAAGATCGAGAATCTCGAGGACCCGGAACTGCTCGAGGCGTTCGAGGCGCGCGTCGCGGCGGACGAGTTCATCGAGCCGCGGGACTGGATGCCCGAAGCCTATCGGCGGACGCTTACGCGCCAGATCAGCCAGCATGCGCACAGCGAGATCGTCGGCATGCTGCCCGAAGGCAACTGGATCACGCGCGCGCCGTCGCTTCGCCGCAAGGCGATCCTGCTCGCCAAGGTCCAGGACGAGGCGGGGCATGGTCTGTATCTTTACTGCGCGGCGGAGACGCTTGGCACCAGCCGCGAGCAAATGATCGAGGCGCTTCACTCGGGTAAAGCCAAGTATAGCACCATTTTCAATTACCCGACGCTGACCTGGGCCGACATCGGGGCGATCGGCTGGCTGGTCGACGGCGCGGCGATCATGAACCAGGTGCCGCTGCAGCGGACCTCATACGGCCCGTACGCCCGGGCGATGGTCCGCGTTTGCAAGGAAGAGAGCTTCCACCAGCGCCAGGGCTACGAGATCATGATCGCGCTGGCGAACGGCACTGCCGAGCAGAAACGGATGGCGCAGGACGCGCTCGACCGGTGGTGGTGGCCGAGCCTGATGATGTTCGGCCCGCCGGACGAGAACTCGCCCAATACCGCCCAGTCGATGCGGTGGCGGATCAAGCGCGAGACCAATGACGAGCTCCGCCAGAAGTTCGTCGACATCACCGTGCCGCAGGCGGATTTCCTCGCCCTGAAAGTCCCCGACCCCGACCTCAAGTGGAATGAGGAGAAGGGCGGCTACGATTTCGGCGACATCGACTGGGAGGAATTCTACGCCGTGGTGCGTGGCGAAGGCCCAGTCGCCAAGGAGCGGATGAAGGCCCGGCGGGATGCATGGGAGGACGGCGCGTGGGTCCGCGAGGCCGCGGCGGCGCATGAAACGAAACGTCGCGCGAGGAAGGCGGCGTGATCATCCTCCCTGTTGCGAAGCAATGGGGAGGGGGACCGCTCAGCGCAGCTGAGTGGTGGAGGGGCCCCTCCGTCACCGCTTCGCGCTGCCACCTCCCCACGAGCTGCGCTCGCAGGGAGGAGAAGGAATGAATGACTGGCCGCTCTGGGAAGTCTTCATCCGCGCGAAAGGCGGTCTTTCGCATCGCCACGTTGGCAGCGTTCATGCTCCTGACGCGGAGCTCGCGCTCGCCCACGCGCGCGACACATACACGCGGCGCCTCGAAGGCGTGAGCCTGTGGGTGGTGCCGTCGGCCGAGATTGTCGCATCCGATCCCGACAAGGCGGGGGAGCTGTTCGAGCCCGCCGAAAGCAAGATCTACCGGCACCCGACGTTCTACGACATCCCGGACGAGGTGAAGCATATATGACGGGGCGTTCCCCGGCGAAAGCCGGGGCCCAGGAGCGCGCAAGCGCTGCTGAAGCAGCGCCCTGGACCCCGCCCTTCGCCGGGGAACAGCTGCATCCCCGCACCGAATATCTCCTGCGCCTCGGCGACGATGCGCTCGTCCTGGGGCAGCGCCTGTCCGAATGGTGCGGGCACGGCCCGGCACTCGAGGTCGATATCAGCCTCGCCAACCTGGCACTGGACCTCGTCGGACAGGCTACGCTCTTGCTGAACGAGGCAGGGGACGGCGACCGGCTCGCGTTTCATCGCGACGTGCTCGATTTCAAGAATTGCCTTCTGGTCGAGCAGCCCAACGGCGATTTCGCCCAGACTATCGCGCGGCACCTGCTCTACACGACGTGGCAGCACATGCTCTTGCAGCGGTTGCAGCAGTCGAGTGATCGCTTTCTGTCCGAGTTCGCCCACAAGGCCGTCAAGGAAATCGCCTATCACCGGGACCTGGCGACCGAATGGACGATCCGTCTAGGCGACGGAACCGAGGAAAGTGCTCGGCGAATGGCGGAGGGGCTCGACTGGAACTGGCGGTTCGTGCCGGAGCTGTTCGAGGTCGACGAAGCGCTGCAAGCAGCGATCGACGCCGGCATCGCGCCCGATCCGCGCGCTTTTCACGACGAATATCGTGCCGCCTTGACGGGGATTCTCACAGAGGCGCGGCTCGCGCAGCCTGCCGACCAGCGGCCGATCCTGGGCGGTCGCCGCGGTCACCACAGCGAGCATCTCGGCCACCTGCTCGCCGTGATGCAGTTCCTGCCGCGCACCTACCCCGGCGCAAGCTGGTAATGTCGGTTCGCTTTCACCCGCTCAAGGTTGCCGAGATCGTTGCGGAGACCGCCGAGGCCAATTCGATCCGCTTCGAAATTCCGCCCGATCTTCGCGACGAATTCGCGTTCAAAGCGGGGCAGCACCTGACGTTGCGGGCGACGATCAACGGCGAAGAGGTCCGCCGCAATTATTCGCTCTGCACCGCGCCGTCCGATTTGGACTGGATGGTGACGGTGAAGCGCATCGGCGGAGGGCTCTTCTCCAACTGGGTCGGCGACCGGCTCAGGGCCGGCGACACGGTCGACGTGATGGTCCCGCACGGCAGCTTCACGACCGCATTCGATCGGGCCAGCAGCCGACACCTGGTGGGGATTGCCGGCGGATCGGGAATCACCCCCGTCATGTCGCTGATCAAGACCTTGCTGCGGGAGGAACCGAACAGCCGCTTCACCTTGCTCTACGGCAATCGTGACAGCAGCTCCGTCATCTTTCTCGAAACGCTCGCAAGCTTGAAGGACAAGCATCTACAGCGCCTCGAAGTCTATCATTTCCTCGACCAGGAAGAGCAGGAGATCGACCTTTTCAACGGCATGCTGAATCGCGAGCGGCTGGAGGAAGCCATCACCCACCTGATCCCCGATGCGCCCGTCGTCGATGGATGGTTCATCTGCGGCCCCGGCCCGATGATGGACGCCGCCGAAGCAGCGTTGCTGGAGCGCAACATCGCCAAGGATCGCATCCACATCGAGCGATTCACCGCCGACCGTCCAGCCGGATCAGTGTCGCGCGAGATGGCGCAGCTCCAGACCCAGGCGGAAGGCGTTACCGTCTCTGTCACCCTCGACGGACGAACTCGGCGCGTCGCTTTCACCGAGAGCAGCATTCTCGACAGCGCGCGGGCAAGCGGGCTCCCCGCCCCATTCGCCTGCAAGGCGGGCGTCTGCGCCACCTGCCGGGCCAAAGTCACAAGCGGAAAGGTCGAAATGGCCGCGCGCTACGGGCTCACTGACGAGGAAGTCGCCGACGGCTACATATTGACCTGTCAGTCTGTTCCGCTGGGTGACGGCGTGGCTGTGGATTACGACGCCTAATTTGGCTAATCGCGGTCCCATGCTGACCGAAACCGACACCAAGGCCCGTGGCCTCGCCGATCTGCCGCCCGTTCATAGCGACTCCCTGCTGGCACTCATCGCCATGTGCGATGCCGATCCTCGGCCCGACAAGATCGATGTTGGTGTGGGCGTGTTCCGCGACGGCGCGGGCAATACACCGATCCTCAAGGTCATGAAGGAAGCCGAGCAGCGGCTGGTCGATACGCAGATTACGAAGGCGTATCTCGGCAGCGCGGGCGACAAGCGCTTCACCGAGCTGCTTCGGCCGATCGTGCTCGGACCGCATGCCGCCGACGAGCGGATTTCCGGGCTTCAGACGCCCGGCGGTTGCGGGGCGCTTCGTCTCGGATTCGAGCTGATCGC
The DNA here is from genome assembly GCA_025981625.1 of Sphingomonas sp. Next base: position 20,261 of record JAICXF010000008.1, read on the forward strand.
GACGGCCAATCCGGGCGCGCGAGTCCTCGTTGGAACGCCGACCTGGCCGAATCATCCACCGATCGTCCGCGCCACCGGGCTCGAGATCAGCGAATATCCCTATTACGAACGCGGACAGGGCATCATCCGCTTCGACGACATGATCGCGGCGCTGGAGGCCGGAGCGCCAGGGGACGTCGCGCTGCTTCACGGCTGCTGCCACAATCCGACGGGCGCGGACCTCAACGAAGATCAATGGCGCGAAGTCATTCGGGTGGTTGCGGATCGCGGCCTGATCCCGTTCATCGACCTTGCCTATCAGGGCTTCGGACGCGGCCTTGAGGAGGACGCGTTCGGCGTTCGGCAGGCGCTTGATGCATGCGACGAGGTCATCGTCGCCCAAAGCTGCGACAAGAATTTCAGTGTCTATCGAGACCGCGTCGGTTCGCTGTTCGTCAAGACCGGATCCAAGTCGGCGACGGCTACAGCCATGGCGCACGTCGGGCAGCGCGCCCGCGAAATGTGGTCGATGCCGCCCGATCATGGCGCGGCTGCAACCCGCATCATCCTCGACGATCCTGAACTTCGTGGCCGCTGGCTGGTCGAGCTCACCGCCATGCGCGACCGCATCAATTCGGTGCGTCAGCGGATCGCGCGCTCCGATCCTCGACTCACCTATATCGGCCAGCAGTTCGGCATGTTCTCCATGCTCCCGCTCAGCAAGGAGCAGGTGGTCAAGCTCCGCGAAGAGGAGTCGATCTACATGGCCGACAGCGGCCGGTTCAACGTCGTCGGCATGGGCGACGGCCAGATCGACCGATTCATCGCCGCCGTGGCCGGTGCGCTCGGCGGTTGAATACGCTCGTGGCTGAGCGCGATGCGGGTCTCGTGTCGGCGGATGTCGACTGGCGCGAGGTCGCTCGGCTGGTTCTGACCAGCCGGGAGATGGACCGGCTCGAGGAGCAGGAGCTCGTTCCGGCCAAAAAGGTCTTCTATCAGTTCAGCGCGCGCGGCCATGACTTGGCCCAGGTGCTGCTGGGCATGCAGCTCAAGGATGGCGATGCGGCGTGCGGCTACTACCGCTCGCGGCCGCTGCTGCTGGCGCTCGGCGTGCCGCTCGCCGACGCGCTCGGCTCCGGCATGGGGCTCGCCGGCGGCTATTCCGATGGACGCGATATCGGTGTCGTGTTCAACTACCCCAATCCGGGGCGCGCGCATGCGCTGCCGATGAGCGGCGGGGTAGGGGCGCAGTACACGCCGGCGGTCGGCTGGGCGCAGGCGATTGCCTACAAACGGCAGGTGCTGAAGGAAGGTCCGGCGGACGCGATCGCTGTCGTCCTTGGCGGAGACGCGAGCTGCGCCACCGGCGGATTTTGGTCGGCGCTAACTATTGCAACAACACAACAATTGCCGCTGCTTATCTATATCGAGGACAATGGCTACGGCATCTCCGTTCCGTCCGATTATCAAACGCCCGGCAAGGACATCGCGGCGAACCTGGCGAGCTTCAGTGGGCTCACGATCTTCAACGGGGACGGCACTGATCCGATTAAGGCTGCGCGGCTGATTGACGAGGCCGTGCACCACGTTCGCAGCCGCCATGGACCCGCGCTACTGCGGGTCACGGTGCCGCGGCTCGAGGGGCACAGCTACCAGGACACGCAGACTTACAAGAGCAAGGCAGAGATCCAAGCGGAGTGGGCTCGCGACCCGCTGCCGAAGCTCAAGGCCCATTGTGCGGGCCTGCAGATTGGCGAACAAGCCTGGACCGACCTGGAGCGCGAAGCTGCTTGGCGGGTCGACGCCGCCCGCGCCGAGGCCGAGGCGCGAGGCGTCTCGTCGCCGGACACGGTCACCTCCAACGTCTTCTTCGAAGACGAAGTGCAGCAGGTCGGCGGCCTGTGGAACAGCGGCTACGCGGCCCCGCCCACCTCCGAACAGCCCAGGAGCGACGGCCAGCGCATCAACATGGTCACGGCGATCCGCCGAGTGCTCGACCAGGAGCTTGAGCTGAATCCGCGCCTGCTCGTCTTCGGCGAGGACGTCGGTCCGAAAGGCGGCGTCCATGCGGTGACCCTCGGGCTCCAGGAAAAGCATGGTGCGCATCGTGTCTTCGATACGTCATTGAATGAGGAGGGGATCGTCGGCCGGGCGGTCGGAATGGCGCTCGCCGGGCTCATGCCGGTTCCGGAAATCCAGTTCCGCAAATATGCGGAACCAGCAACCGAACAGATCCACGATGCGGGCACGATGCGCTGGCGAACCCACAATCGGTTTGCGGCGCCGATGGTGCTCCGGGTGCCCGGCGGTTTCTTCAAGTGCGGCGACCCGTGGCATTCGATGACCAACGAGGTCGAGTTCGTCCACAATCCAGGCTGGAAGGTGGCGGTGCCGTCCAATGCCGAGGATGCCGTCGGCCTGTTGCGCGGGAGCCTGCGCGGCAATGACCCGGTGCTTTTCTTCGAGCATCGCGCGATGCTAGACGACAGCTGGGCTCGGCGCCCCTGGCCCGGCGATAGCTATGTGCTGCCGTTCGGGCGGGCGAAGAAGACGCGTGAGGGCGACGCGATCACGATCGTCACCTGGGGCGCGATGGTGCCGCGCTGCGAAGCCGCGGCCGACGGGTTCAGCGCCGACGTGATCGACCTCAGGACGCTGCAGCCCTGGGACAAGGAAATGGTGCTCGAGAGCGTGTCCCGGACGCGCCGCTGCCTGATCGTCCACGAGGATTTGCGGACCGGCGGCTTCGGCGCGGAGATCGCGGCGGTGGTCGCCGACGAAGCGTTCCTCGATCTCGACGCGCCAGTGGCTCGTGTGACGATGCCGGACATCCCAAGCCCGCATCATCCGAAGCTCATGGAATGGGCACTTCCGTCGCCGGCGAGCATCCGTGCCGAGATCGAGCGGCTGGTGGGGTTCTGAGTTGATCGACGTCCGCGTCCCCGACGAGCAGGAGGGCACCAAAGCGGTGGTGCGCGCGTGGCTCAAGCAGATCGGCGACGCGGTCGCGGAGAACGATCCGCTGGTCGAGCTTGAAACCGACAAGGTGACTCAGGAAGTGTCCGCGCCGGCTGCGGGGGTGCTGGCGGAGATTGTGCTCGACACGGATGCGGAGGCGGTTCCGGGCGCGCTGCTGGCGCGGATCAGCACCAGTTCCCCGGCGCAGGCCGGGGCCCAGGAGGCGAAGCCTGCTGCAACGTCGCTCAGGGAAGCGCCTTCCGGCGCTCCTGGGCCCCGGCCTGCGCCGGGGTACGATATTGAGACCCGCCTCAGCCCTTCCGTTCGCCGCGCATGCGTGCAGCACGGAATCGACCCCGCGCGAATCCAGGGCACCGGCCGCAACGGGCGCGTCACCCGCGAGGACGTCGACCGCGCCGTCTCTTCTGCGACCATCGTCACCGCCGGCGAACCCGCGACGGCGCAGCCGCGACAATTCTCGGCGCAGGAAATTCCGCATGACCGCATGCGGCTGACCATCGCCGAGAACATGGTGCGGGCGGTCGGCGAAGCGCCGCACGTCACCGCAGTCTTCGAAGCCGATTTCTCGGCCGTGGCCGCCCACAAGGCAGCAATGGCCACGCGTGGCGTGAAGCTCAGCTACACAGCCTACATCGCGAAGGCTGCCGCGGAAGCGATGACCGCCGCACCGGCAATCAACGGCCGGTGGGAGAAGGACCGGATCGCCATCTCCCCCACCATCGACATCGGCGTCGGGACGGCACTCGGCGCGAAGGGCCTTGTGGTGCCGGTGGTGAAGGACGCCGGACGCCTCACGCTCGAACAGATCGGCGCGAAGCTCGACGATCTCACCCGCCGCGCCCGCGAGGGGAAGCTCGAGCGGTCAGACGTGTCCGGCGGCAGCTTCACGATCTCGAATCACGGCGTCTCGGGCTCGCTGCTCGCCGCGCCGATCATCCTGCACCAAGGCCAGGCGGCAATCCTTGGGATCGGCAAGCTCGAGAAGCGCGTCGTCGTTCGGGAGATCGGTGGCGGGGACGCCATTCTCGTCCGGCCGATGGCCTATGTGACGCTGACGATCGACCACCGCGTCGTCGACGGTCACCAGACCAACGCATGGCTTACGCGTTTCGTCGAAATCATCGAGAACTGGCATCGGCTTGGAGCTTGAGCGCGGCTGTTCCGCTCGCTCCGCAATGATGACCGACGCCACCATTGCCAAGCTCCCACGGGCGCAAACGGATCGGCGAAACAGCGAGCGCTAGATGTTCGTCTGGTCGGCGGGAACGCCTTCGGGCAGCCCGGCCGCGCCATCCTCTTCGCGGCACTCGGCATCTGTTCCAATCCCGTAGCAGCTCATCGACAATGACCCCATCGCATAACCGCGGACCAGCTCGCGCGGCCGCTCGCCCGAAGCGGCGGCCACACCGGCGATATAGAGCAGCGGAATGAAATGATCCGCCGTCGGAACCGCGAGATCATAGTCAGGATGCTCGGTAAGCTTCAGGATCTCGGCGGGGTCGCTCGTCAGCAGGTCCGCCGCTGCATCATCGAACCTTCTGGCCCAGTCGAAGCCTTCGTCCGGGCTGCTCCATTTGATCTGGCGCAGATTGTGAACCACGTTGCCACTGCCGAGGATCAGGACTCCTTGTTCACGGAGCGGTGCCAGGCGGCGGCCCAGATCGACATGATAATCGAGCGGTTTGAGTGCGTTGATCGACAGCTGGACGACCGGAATGTCCGCGTTCGGGTAAACATGAGCAAGAACGCTCCAGCTGCCATGATCGAGACCCCATTGGTCGCGGTCCAGGCCGCACCAGACCGGCCGCAGCGCCTCCGCGGTGAGAGCGGCGATGTCCGGCGCTCCCGGCGCGGGATAATCGAACGCGAAGAGCTCGGGCGGAAAGCCGTAGAAATCATGGATGGTCCGCGGCCGCTCCATCGCCGTCACCGCGGTCGCGCCGAAGAACCAGTGGGCCGAGATCGCGAGGATCGCCCGCGGACGGGGCAGACGCTGCCCAAGCTCGCGCCATGCCCCCGTGAAGCCATTGAGTTCGAGCGTATTCATCGGGCTTCCGTGGCCGATGAACAGGGCAGGCATGGTGGGCATGCCTACACTTCTAGCATGGCATAGGGCCGTCCGAACAACGGTTTCACCACGAACTGAGCAACATTGTAGACCGGAGTGCCGCGCGGCGTCCGCCCCTCGTAGGTGCCGTGGTGGGCGTGGCCGTGGACCACCGCCTTTACATGATCGAAGCGGTCGATCGGCTCGCACAATCGCTGCGAGCCGAGATACTGGAAGATCGCGGGCGGCTCGCCCTCGATCGTCGCCTCGATCGGCGAATAGTGGAGCACCGCGACACTCCGGTCGGTGCGAAGGGTGCGCAGCTGGTTTTCCAGCTTGCGCGCTTCGTTCATGGCCTCGTCGACGAACGCCTTGACGATCGGCTCGCCGAACGGCGCGAGCTCGCCGCGTCCGAAACCGCCGAGGAAGCCCTTTACGCCGGCGAAACCCACTCCGCCGATCTCCACCGCTTGCTCGTCGAGCACCTTCATGCCGGCCGCGTGCAGGATTTCGCACACCTTCTCGGGCTGGCCGCATTCATAATCGTGGTTGCCGAGAACTCCGAGCACGGGAATTGCGCAGGACCTGATGTCGTCCGCCAGGATCTCGGCCTCGCGGGTCTTGCCGAAATTGGTCAGGTCGCCGCACAGCACCAGCACGTCCGCCTTGGTCGCGACTTCCGCGAACATCTCGCGATAGGGGGCGACGCTGTCTTCCTTGACATGAAGATCGCCGACCGCGGCCACCCGGAGCGGGCGGGCGTTGAGCCCATTGTCACTGGCCATATTGCTCTTCGAGGTTGCCGACCGCGTCGGAGAAGCCCCATTGATCGACGTCGATCGCATAGTCGCGGGGCGAGAAAATCCGGCCGCGGCAGACCTTCTTGCCGGGCCCCTTGATGTCCGCCTGGTCGCGAAGCCGCTCGAGCAACTCGTTCAGCAGCCATCGCGGGACGCAGTGCCGCTCGCTCGGGTAGATGAAGCGGAAGTTGAGCAGCGCCATCAGCAGCACTTCCCAATACAGCTCCATGTGGCTCAACAGCTGCTTCCAGTCGACCGCCTCATGGCATTTCAGGATCATGTGGGCGACGTCGGCCATGTCGAATCGATGGTGGTCCTGGACGAAGATCTTGGACCAGATGAACTGTGTCGGCGGGACCAGCTTCACCTTCGCGCCGAAAAGCTCGGCCTCGGGCGCACCGACGAACCACTCGTCCGTGACGTGGGTCGTGACCGTCGGCATGTTAGTGATCACGTCGACGAACAATTGACCCCGGGTGATCCGGTACAGCCATCGCTCGTCGACGATCTCGACGTCAAAGCCGTGCTCCTTGAAATAATGCAGGATCTTCAAGGCATCGCCCGCCTTGGCGAACACGTCGACATCCTTGGTCGGCCGGTCGATCCCGGTGTAGCTCGCGAGCGCGTAGGTGCCCGAGACGAGGAACGGCATGCCCGTCCTCGCCATCAGCTGGAGCACTTCGGAGTAGAACGCCTCGGCCGCCGGCGGCGGAGTGATCAGCGGAGGCTTGCGCTCGAGCGTATGTACGTTGTCCACGCCGCTCAAACGGGAGCGGGAGGGGCGGGTTCCCGAGCCAGAGGGCGCGCGGAAGTTTGCCAGAGAAGCCCAATCAGCGGCCGGCATTCCGGAGCTTCGGGCACACAGGAGCGGCCGTGTGACAGCGGGGTTGCAAAGCACGAGTATCTGCCTGCGGCCCAAATCTGACCTTAGGAGCGCGCCTGTCGACATTGCATCAATGTGCGGATGTAACTCCTTTTTCGCTGGGTGAAGTGACAGCGGCTTAAGCGGGCTCGTGACCCGGAACTCGCTGCGAGGCGCTAGCGCTTTCCGAAGGTCTTGAGCAGCCTGAGGTTGAACTGAGTCGGGTACCGCGCGGAATAATATTCTTGGACGAGAGGAGCGACGAGCTGGTGCTTGTTCAGCGTCCAGAATTCGGCAGTCGCCGTCAGCGACACGGTCCTGCTGAAGCTGTGCGTGTAGGCGAGGCTCAGTTGACTCCGTGCGAGGTAGTAGATCTGAAACTGCCGCCATGGGCTGGTGTAGGTCCACTGGAGCTGCGCGACATCGCCCGGAATCTTGCCGCGCTCCGGCCCGTCCCATTCGAGCGTGCCGTTGGTGCTGTATCGGAAGGTCTCGGCGGTCTTCGTGCTGGCCGTCGTACCCGCCGGGATGCGCTGGTCGAAGAGATTGACACTGGCGAGCAGCTTCAGCCGCCGCAGCACCGGGGTGCTCAGATCAAACTCGGCGCCACGGTCGCTGCTGTGGCCGGAGTTGATTACCAAGGCGGTGAATATGCTGGTGCCCGGTATGGCGGTAAACGCCTGCGTCCACAGGCGGCTCGTCTCTCGATCGTAGACGATCACCCCCGCGTCGACTTTCCGCAAGTGATAATGAAGGTTGATCTCGTAGGCGTCGGTCGACTGATCCCTCAGCCGCGGATTGCCGAGTTGGATCGTGAAGATGTCCTGCACCAGCGGGTAGGGCCTGAGGTCGTTCAGCTGCGGTCTGTCCACGCGCTTGCTGTAGCTGAGCGTCAGGTCGAGCGTTCGGCCGAGCGCGTGCTGAACGTGCAGGGACGGGAATGCGTCGGTTTCCGCGATCTCGATAGTCGGCCGCCCCGGGCTAGTGATATGCCGCGCGTCGCGTTCCACCCTTAGCCCCGGCATGAAGTTCCATGTGCCGATCGGCTGCTGGAACGTTAGATAACCCGCGAGGTGGTTGTCGACTGCCTCGAACTGGTCGGATGCGTCGCTTCCGAGCGAGCCGCCAAGGCCGATGCTCGTAAAGCCGTAGCGCTCGCGCATCTCGCTGTAATTCCAGACGCCGCCGGCGGACAGGATTTCGCCTTTGGCCATCGGATGCTGCCAGTCGACCTGGCCGTTTCCGAACAGAAAGCGCTTCTGCTTGTCGGTGGACAGTGCGGCACCATTGCTGAAATCGGCGTTGTTGGCCTCATGGTCACGCGGATTGCCCACCACCCGAAGGCTGGCGCTTAGAGTTTCGCCGTCCTTATTGCCCTTATGGTCGAAGTCCACTTCGCCAATGAGCGCGACCACTGCGTCGGTCAGCCGTTGGTGCTGGGAGAAGGACGCGAAATCCGGCGTGATCCCGACGTAATCTATGTCGCTCGAGCTAATGCTGCGGGCATCCGAGCCGTAAATCTTGGCCGAGATGCTGGTTCGAGGATCAATTTCATAGGACAATTTGGCACTCGCTTCGCCGGTCGTGCCGCCGATTGGGGCGCGGCCGTTATCCCGGTGAACCGTTGCAGTTCCACCCGGCACGGCCTCGTTGCTGCGCAGCCTGTGGTAGATCGCGCGCCACCAAGTTCCCGTGGCTCCGCTGGCGTGCAGCTCGTAAGTCCAATTGCCATGTTTGGTCTTGACGGTGGCATCGCCGTTCGCATGACCGAAGTTCGACACCTCCGCGCTCGCGCTCCCGGACGCTCCCTCCGACTGCTTGCGGCGAAGCACGAAATTGATGATCCCGCCGGTTCCTTCAGCCGAATATTGCGCGGACGGGTTAGTGATGATCTCGATGCGCTCGATATCGCTTCCGTGCAGCCCTCGAAGATACGCTTTGGGGTCGCCGACGTAAGGACGCCCGTCGACGAAAATGCGAAGATTGCCGCTGCCGAGGAGGCTTATGTCCTCTTCCGGTGAAATGGTCACCGCCGGCAGCCCGCGCAGCAGCTGGACGGCGTCCTTCTGCGCCGAGTGGGGGGTATCGTTGACGCGGTAGGTCCGCCGGTCGATTTTCACGCCCTGGTCCGGCCGCTTTCCGACGACCTCGATCACGTCCGGCTGATCGTTACTCGCGCTTTGTCCAATCGCTGCGGGCGGCTGAAGCGCGAACATGAATCCTCCACCCGACGCCGTATGTAACCGGTTACATTAGACATCAACCAAGCATTTGCAACGGCAGGTTAAGCCATGTCCGCCCGCGGCCGGCACGGCCACAACAATCGATGTGGGCTATTGGGCGGCGGGCGCAGGTTGGACGACGACCGCCTTGCCGATCGCTTTTGACCAGCCCGCGACCTTGAAGCCGCGCTCCTGAAGGCAGCCCCCGAGGGCCGTCTTGATCGCTCGTTCCTTCCTGGCGCGTTTCATCCGGGACATGCCCCATGCTCCACCGATGACCGCGAACGGGAGCAGCACGACCGTTGCGCTCGCGACGGCGACGCCTCCCCAGCCGCCCGCCACGGCGGCTGCCGTGCCTCCGACGGCCGCTGTGCCCGCTCCTGCTCCAGCGCCGGCCGCAAGCGATCCAGTCCGGCCGCTGGCATCCAGCTTGCCGGCGACGAGAAGCTCACGGCACCTTGCATAAGCAGCGTCGAACTCCGCCTGACCAGCCGTCGGCGTTGCAAGCGTCGGCGTGAAATCGCGCGGTCGCGACGAGCAGGCCTGCAACGTCAGACAGCTCATTAGCACGCACGCGCTGATCTTGATTTCCATTGCACCCCCCGGACGCATTTTCTGGGGAGGGCTATCATTCGACCGTGAGGAAGCCTATCTAATTGTAGCTAACAGTCGCAAATCAGACGGTCTTCGGCGCTTTGCGGCACCTTCTTCCTTCTTTGTAGCCTCTCATAGCACCGGAGGGCCGATTGGCGGTCCGCCACAGAAGGAAATAGTCAAAATGATCACCGGAACCGTAAAGTTTTTCAACGCCGACAAGGGCTTTGGCTTCATCCAGCCCGAGGACGGAAGCACCGATGCCTTCGTGCACATCAGTGCGGTCGAAGCTGCCGGCATGCGCACCCTGGATCGCGATCAGCGGGTAACCTACGACCTCGAGAACGATCGCCGCGGTCGCACGAGCGCAGTGAACCTCAAGGCCGCCTGATCGAGCAGTATCCCGCCCCGCAACGCTGCGGGGCGGGCCATCCCTCGAGAAGGATTGCGCCGATGTCGACATTCCAATTCTACACTGAACGTGCGGCAGACTGCCGGCGCCAGGCCGACGCGACCAATCTCCAAAACGTGCGGGCGCGCTGCCTCAGCGCTGCCAGTGCCTGGGACGATATGGCCGACCGGGTCCGCCGCACCCAGGTATATCGCGAGGAAGACGCCGCGCGCAAAGCCGCTACACCGAAGCAATGGTCGGTCAGATGAGCAGGGCAAAGCAGGAACATGTCTTGCCGATTCGTCGCGCTGCGGCTCTCGGTCACGCTGCTCCTGACCCGTCCAGACAGGCTCTCCTCGGGGCGTTAGCTGAGCATCAACTTCCATAAGCATTCCGGAGGACAAATCATGTCGAGAATTCCCGTGCGCCCATTCCTTATCGCCAAGGACGAGGAAGGCGCCTTTCGCATTACCGTTCGTGAAACGCGCTTGAATTCACAGCGCTATCCGATTGTGACGTCGACGCTTCAGCCAGAAGTGTTCAAGACGGCAACCGCGGCTCGTGCTTACGCCAAGGCAAATCTGGGCGCGGAGGCCGGTCAGTTCGCGTCGCACTGATGCCGGCGGACCTCCATTTTCGGCGCATCGAGATGCAGGCAAGCGTTAGGCGAAGCGCCGGGCATGTGGTAAGTGACGATCATCGCGTGGATTCTCTGTTTTTTAGGCCCGCGCGGCTGAGAGACGACCGTGCTCCCGCCTGCTTTGCTGGCGCTCCGCGCCTCCGTGCAAACGGCTAGAGAGGCACAGAGTGCAGATACAAGGGTCAATTCGCACAAACCTGCTTGCGGCGATCTCGAGCGCGCGGCGTCACCGCGGTCTGCCGGTTCACGCAGACACCATCAGCCATTGGCGGCGGCTCGCAGCCTATGCACGGCACGTGAGCGTCCAACCGCAAGCCGAGGTTTTTGGAGACCTTCTGGCGCAGCTTGACGAAGAACTCACGCGCACCCACCAAGGTTAGCGGCGCGCGATCTCCTCCCGATTTGCTTTGTACGAACGATAGAGGTCCGTTGTGAGCGCGGAAAACTGGCACGAGGAGCGCGACCGGCTGATACGGCTCCTGAAAGCGGTCGAATCCGGCAAGATCACGCATGTTGACGAGGACGATCTTCGCCAGCTCCAGGCGACCAATCCGCACAATATCGCTCGGCTAAGAGAGCGGCTTGCCCAGCTCAACGCTCGCCTCGACACCGACGAGGCGTAGAGCCGTCACTGTCCTAAAGGTCAGCAATCCACTCTCGCGCCGGTGATATGTTGCGGCAGCGTCGGCCAGAGAAGCTCTGCCCTATGCGGACATTTTCATGACGGATGCGTCTATCTCGGCTGCGAAACGTTCCGGGAGTGAGGAGGCTCGTAATGCGACATCAACGGAAGACGGAAACTTGTGAAGAGCACAGCCGCCGGCTCGTCCAGGAAGCTCAACTGAGGAGGGCTGGCGCCGCAGCCAACGAGGCCGCGGTCGATCGGATGATCAGGGAAAATATCGCGCAACACGGTCCCTGACCGGACTCAGCCGAATGTCTGGTTTCCCGCCCATCGCGAACGTCAGCGAGCGTGGATTTATGAACTCAGCTCGACGGCGCAACGACCAGGATTCGAAACGTGCCGGGGACCGCCTTCGGACGCTCGTTTCCGACTGCCGGCTGCTGGTCGACGGCCGGCAGGTACGCGCGGCCGGTGGAGGGATCGAGCGCGATCGTGCGGGCGCTCTTCGCCGTCGGAATGGTCGCGAGCACGCGTGGGCTCGGCGATAGCTGAATAACGGACAGCGTTCCGTCCGCGCCGGACGGGACGAGCGCCACGTGGCGCCTGGCGTCGAACGCCGCGCCGTCGGGGCGCTTGCCGATGGGGAGCGATGCGACCGGCTTCCCCGACGCCGAGAGGACCACCGCGACCCCGTTCGCACAGGCCGACAGCGTTTCGCTGGTCGCGGGATCGTAAACAATGCCCGTCGGACCGTCGCAGCCGGGAAGGGCCTCGCGCCTGATCAGCTTGCGGCTGCGGGTGTCGATCACCGCGACGTCGTTCCTGTCCTCGACGTTGACATAAAGCGTGCCGTGCCCGTCAGGAGCGCCGAGCTCCAGCGAGCCGCCGACGGCCACAGTCGCAAGCACCTTGGCCGATTTGGGATCAATGACGGTAATCGCGCCGTCGCCCGGAGTCATGACCCAGACGGTCCTGGTAGCGGGATCGTAGGCGGCGGCGTCGGGCTTGATGCCCGTCGGGATCGTCGCCCGGATCCGGCCCGTGAGTCCATCGACGATTGTCGCCGTGTTCGCGTTGCCGTTGGTCACGAGCACTTCGGCAGTGCCGGGGATCGCGAGCGCCGCGTGGGCGCGATCGGCGGAGACCAGCTTGTCCGTTACGGCGCCGGTCGAAAGATCGATCGCGCTGACCCGGTCCCCCCGGGTGAGATAAAGACGGTGCACTGCGGGATCGACGCTCAGCAGGTCCCAGCCGCCGTCCGCGCCCTTGATCTGGTCGACGATGCTGTAGGTCGGGGGAGCCGCGGTAGCTGCCGTGGCAACGAACAATGCAGCCCACACCGTAGATTTCATGTTCGCTCCCCTTGTCACAATTGTTGCATCAGCAGAACTAAAGGCGTTTCTAGTCGGGATCGCGGGGAGAGAAACATGAAACTTCGGTCATTCGTGGCTGCCCTGGCCATAATGGGCTTCAGGGCTGCAATTGCCGCGCCGATCCTCGCGCCGCCGGCCACACTCGGGCCCGACGTTCAGCCGTTCGTTCACATCCCGGCTGGAAAGATCGCGATCAAGCACCTGCGGATCATCGACGGAACCGGCGCCGCGCCGATGGCGGACGCGACATTGCTGATCGACGGCGCGAAGATCGGCGCCGTGCTGCCCGCCGGTGCACCTGTGCCCGCGGGCTATCGAGTGCTCGATGGCACAGGCGAGACGGCGCTCCCGGGCCTCGTCGGCATGCACAACCACATGTATTATATCGCTCGGCCGAACGTCGATGCTTCGGGGCACTCGGACGATCCGGCATTGCTTCCGCAAATGACGTTCAGCGCCCCGCGCCTCTATCTCGCCAACGGCGTGACGACGATGCGCACGACGGGCAGCGTCGAGCCGTACGCGGACCTCAATGTGAAGGCGGAGATCGATGCGGGCCTCATGGCCGGGCCGCACATGGACGTGACCGCCCCTTATCTCGAAGGTCCGGGAAGCCGCTTCATTCAGATGCACCGGCTGCGCGATGCCGCCGATGCGCGGCAGACGGTGGCGTTCTGGGCCGAGCAGGGTGCAACCTCGTTCAAGGCCTACATGAATATCACGCGCGCCGAGCTCAAGGCTGCGATCGGCGAAGCGCACCGGCGGCATTTGAAAATCACGGGTCATTTGTGCTCGGTCACCTATCCTGAAGCCGCCGCGCTCGGCATCGACGATCTCGAGCACGGTTTCTTCGTCAACACCCAGCTCGATCCGGGGAAGCAGGCGGACAAATGCTCCGCGGGGGCGGGAATCCCGACGCTCCTCGCGATGAAGCCGGGCGGCCCGGAAGCGAATGCGCTGATCAAGCTATTGGTCGATCGTCATGTCGCCGTGACCTCGACGCTGCCCGTTTTCGCAACGTTCGTTCCGATGCACGAGCCATTAGTCCCGAAGGTAATGGCGGTGCTCAGTCCCGAGGCCCGCAATGATTACCTGTACCTGCGCAACTTACTGGTAGCACGCGGCTCGAGTGAGCGCGGCAAGGCGCTTGCAGAGGCCTACAAGAACGACACGGGGCTGGAGCACCAGTTCGTTGCTTCGGGTGGCTTGCTGCTCGCCGGGCCCGACCCGACGGGCAATGGCGGAGTCATTCCCGGCTTCGGCGACCAGCGCGGGATCGAGCTGCTGGTCCAGGACGACGGTTTCTCCGCGCCTGAAGCGGTCAAAATCGCGACACTGAACGGCGCGACCTATCTCGGCCTCGCCAACCGCATCGGCTCGATCGCGCCAGGCAAGGACGCCGACCTGTTCATCGTCAAAGGCAATCCGGCCACCAACATCAGCGACGTCGAGAATGTGATCGTCGTGTTCAAGGACGGTGTCGGATACGACAGCGCGAAGCTGATCGACAGCGTGCGCGGACGCTACGGCGAATATTGACGCGGCGACTTCGGCTCCGCTGTAGCGCCGGGGCAGCGACGAAGCGTTCCAGCGTCGAGGCAATAGCGATCAAGATCATCGGGAGCAAAGACGCTACCCGTGAAGGACCGTCGCACGCCGTTCAGGTAAGTCGAATGCGGAGCTTCGTCGCCCGGATCGTAATGATAAAGCACCACTGACCTGACGTGGGCGTCAGAGGCGAGTTGGCCAATTTCGCCGGTGTCCAAATGCTCTGAAATAAAGTGCGCGCGGAAGCCGCGTGTGCGCTCGGCTGTCCAATGGTTTCGCGCCGCCATCCTGCCGACAAACTTGTCTCGATCGGCGGCGTCCAACGCATCGGCCTCCGCAACGAGTACATCCGCTCCTTGCGCGAGCCGTGTCACAGCATCGCTTGGTCCGGTGTCACCGGTCAAGACGATGCTGCCATGAGGCGTATCGATGCGATAGGCGTATGACTTGAACGTCTTTCGCTGCAACGGCGTCATCAATGCGTAATGCGAATTCTCGGCAGCGGTGACGCGGATTTTGTCATCCTCGTAGATCAGTCCGTCGTGATCGATCTCGTGCGCTTTGAACGGACTGAGCAATTGCCCGCGACTCATCCGGTACGTTCCGGGATTCTCCACCGCGAATGGGCGCGCTGCGACCGTAATGAAGCGGAACGCTGCATCCACGAGCTCTCTCGTTTGCGGCGGTCCATAGATATCGATCGAACCGGACGCTCCGCTCAGGTTGAGCAGGAAGAAATCGTCGCCCATCACGTCGGCGAGTCCGAGGTCATGATCCGAATGGAGATGAGTGAGGAAAATCGTCCCTATCTGTTGCGGGTCTATGTCGGCCTTTTGCATCCGTTGCATGGTCCCGATCCCGCAGTCGATCAGGTAGCTACGGCCGTCGACGATGATCAATGTCGATGGTTCGGACCGATCACGACGCAATGGTGGCCCGCCCGCCGTTCCGAGGAAGAGGAGCTCTGTGCGGTTGCTCGCGCTTTCGGGCTGCGCTGTGGCGATGGAGGGAACCGAGCAGGCCGCCATGAAAGCGGTCAACGCAAGCAAGGAACGGATCTGCATCTGAGCTGCCACAGGGGCACTTTAACCGACTGCCAAGCCCTCAACAACGTGTAGCGGCCGGACGGCTCGACAGCGCGAATCCCATCCGTGGCGTTAAGGGTCGCCTTGGCGGATAAAGCTAGTGCAGGTCGCCGCTTAGCTTGACGCTCAGCGCTTCCGCCTCGGCGGGCGCTCGGCAGGCGATGAAGATGGTGTCGTCGCCGCAGATGGTCCCGACGATCTCCGGAAGCTCGGACTGATCGAGGACGACGCCGACGAGGTGGGCCGATCCGGGCGGGGTTTTGATGACCACCAGGTTGGAGGCGATCTCGATCGAGCGAACCCAGTCACGAAAGACGGCTGCGAGGCGCGGGCCGGGACGGCTTCGAACCTCGTCCGAAAGTGAATAGCTGAGCTGGCCGTTGCGGCGGACCTTGAGCGCGCCGATCTGGTCGAGGTCGCGCGAGATCGTCGCCTGCGTGGCAGCGAAGCCGAGGGAACCTAATCGCTCCGCAAGCTCTTCCTGACTGGCGACGGGATTGGCGCGAATGAGGTCCGCGATCGCTCGCTGTCGTCGTTCCTTGAGGCCAGTCATGCGCATGAATATGCACACACTTGCATAAAAATGCAATATGCGGGATAGGGCGCATCCCATGATTCGGACAGCCATTCTCGGAGCCTCCGGCTACGTCGGCGGCGAGCTGCTGCGGCTGATCGCCGTGCATCCCGAACTCACGCCCGCGAAGCTGTTTGGCGACAGCAAGGCGGGGCAGGTGCTTGGCGCGGTGCACCCGCACCTCGCCGCTGCCTATCCGCAAGCTGCGATCGAGCGGTTCGACGACGGTGCGCTCGAAGGCGTGGGCCTCGTCTTCGCGGCACTTCCCCACGGGCACAGCCAGCGGCTCGCGTCGACTATCCTCGACAGGGGCATTCCGTTCGTCGATCTCGGCGCCGACTTCCGGCTCGACGATGCGGCCAGTTACGAGCGCTGGTACGGACATGAGCACGAGGCTCCCGCGCTTCTCGGCCAATTCGTTTACGGCATTCCGGAGCTCAACCGCGAGGCGATCAGGACGGCTAAGGCGGTTGCGGCTGCCGGCTGCTACGCGACCGCCGCCATTCTGGCGCTCAAGCCGCTGGTCGACGTGGGCCTTGTGAACCCCGACAGCCTCATCGTGGATGCCGCCTCCGGCGTCAGCGGCGCCGGGCGCGAGGCCAAGGAGGCGACCGGCTTCAGCA
Source organism: Sphingomonas sp. (assembly GCA_025981625.1). The sequence continues at coordinate 36,603 of JAICXF010000008.1, forward strand.
CGGTGGACGGCAGCTTTTCCGCTTACGGCCTCCTCAGCCACCGCCACACGGCCGAAATGGAAATGGCCATTGGCGGCAACGTGCTGTTCACGCCGCACCTGGTGCCGATGACTCGCGGCATTCTCGCCACCTGCTACGGCGAGGCGACGGGCGCGGGCGACCCGCTTTCGGTGCTGCGTGAGGGTTACGCGGGCGAGCCGTTCGTCCATGTCACCGACCAGCCGCCCGCGACCAAGTGGCTGACCGGCTCCAACGGAGTGCAGCTGACCGCGCGCTACGACGAGCGGACGGGGCGGGTGCTGGCGCTCTGCGCGCTCGACAATCTCGGCAAGGGCGCCGCCGGGCAGATGATCCAGTGCGCCAACCTCATGCTCGGTTTCGACGAGACCGCCGGGCTGACGACGATCGGAGTGTATCCATGAGCGTGACCGCGGCCCAGGGCTTCCTCGCGTCCGGCTGCCATGCCGGGATCAAGCGGCGCAAGTTCGACATGGCGATGATCGCCACCGATGACGGCCGTCCGATGCCTTGCGCCGCGGTATTCACCCAGAACAAGTTCGTCGCTCCGCCGGTGGAGTTCGACCGCGCAACCCTGGCGGCGAACGGCGGCAACGCGGCTGCGGTCATCGTCAATTCGGGCAACGCCAATGCGGGGACGGGCGCGGCCGGATACAAAGATGCCGAACGGATGGCTGCGGCGACTGGCGAAGCGCTCCAGATCGCCAGCTCCGACGTGCTGGTCTGCTCCACCGGCATCATCGGCACCCCGCTGCCGATGGAGCCGATCCTGGCGGCCACGCCGAAGCTTGCGAAGAAGCTGTCAGTGGACGGCGCGCATGACGCGGCCAGGGGCATTCTGACCACCGATCACGAGGCCAAGGAAGTCGTAGTCCAGGGTTCCACCTTCACTCTGGGCGGCATGGCCAAGGGGTGCGGCATGATCGCGCCGAACATGGCGACCATGCTCGCCTTCCTGACCACCGATGCCGACGTTCCGCGCTCGGTGATGCAGAAGGCGCTCAAGGCCGCGTCCGATGCCAGCTTCAACACGCTCAACGTGGACGGCGCGATGTCGACCAACGACACGGCGATGCTGCTCGCGTCGGGGAAGCGCGGGAAGGCGGACCATGACGAGTTCGCCAACGCCGTGCTCGCCGCCTGCCGCGACCTGACGCTGAAGATGGCACGCGATGCCGAAGGAATGACCCGGATGGCGCACCTGACCGTGAGCGGCGCCCACAGCAACGAGCAGGCGCGGGTCGCGGCCAAGGCGATCGTCGAGAACAATCTGGTGAAGTGCAGCTGGTACGGCGGCGATCCTTATTGGGGGCGGCTGATGGCCGCGGCCGGCTCGACCGGCGTGGATCTCGATGTCGAAAAGTCGCGCGTCAGCTACGGCGGGATCACCGTCGCGAAGGGCGGCGTCGGCTGCGACCACGATGGCGAGGCGCTGGTCGAGCACATGCTTGGCGACGAGGTCGAAATCGAAGTCCATCTCGGCGCTGGCCACGGCACGGCGACGATGATCGGGATCGACCTTGGGCCGGGCTACATCAAGGAAAATAGCAAGACGTCATGAAGCTGGTTCTGCTTCCATCCGAAATCGCTCGCGTGCTGGTCGAAGCACTGCCGTACATTCGTCAGTGGGCCGGCAAGTCCGTCGTCGTGAAGCTCGGCGGCGCGGCGATCGACAAGGATTCCGATCTCGCACTTGCCCAGGACGTGCTCCTGCTGCGGAGCGTCGGCGTGCGCTGTGTGCTTGTCCACGGTGGCGGCCCGCAGGTCGACACCATGCTGCGCCGCGTCGGCAAGGAGCCGGAGTTCAAGGACGGCCTCCGCGTCACCGACGAAGAGACCCTGGAAATCGTGCGCATGGTCCTGGTCGGCAAGATCAACCGCGACCTGGTCTCCACGATCAACAGCCAGGCAGGGGATGAACCGGTAGCGGTGGGCGTGTCCGGCGAGGACGCCGGCCTGTTGACGGTAACGCCTGCCGACCCGTCACTCGGCTTCGTCGGCAATGTCACCTCGGTGCGCGCCGATCGGTTGCACCAATTGCTCGACAACGGTCTGACGCCGGTCATTTCGACCATCGGCGCCGATGCCACTGGCCAGCCATTCAATATCAACGCCGACGAGGCGGCGCGCGCGAGTGCCGTTGCGATGAACGCGGAGAAGATCGTCTATTTGACCGCGGTCCCAGGTTTGCTCGAAGATCCGAATGACGAAAGCAGCCTGATCCCGCGACTAACCTCCGCCGAGCTGCGCAAGCGCCTCGATCATGAAAGCGTGGGGAAAGGCATGATCCCCAAGCTCAAGGCCTGCGCCGACGCCGTCGACCAGGGCGTCGCTTTCGCGCACATCATCGACGGCCGGGTGCACCACTCGCTGCTCATCGAGCTTCTCACCGATCACGGCGTCGGGACGATGATCCGCAAGGAGAAGAGCTGGTGAGGCACCTGCTGTCGATCCGCGATCTTACCTCCGCCGACCTCGAGTGGATCCTGGCCGCTTCCGAGCAGCCGGCGCCGCGGCTGCTGCACGACAAGGGCGTCGCGCTCTACTTCGAGAAGCCAAGCTCGCGCACCCGCAACTCGATGGAAATGGCGACGGCGCAGCTTGGCGGACATCCGGTCTATATCCAGCCGGCCGAGCTGGGCTTCGGCACCCGCGAAAGCGTGCCCGACGTGACCCACACGCTCGCCTGCTATCATGCGATCATCGCCGGCCGGGTGTTCGATCACGGGCTGCTCGAGGAAATGGCGCGGGTGAACGCGGTGCCGGTGGTCAACATGCTGTCGGGCACCGATCATCCGCTTCAGGCGCTCGCCGACCTGCTCACGGTGAAACAGCTGCTGGGGAAGGTCGAAGGCGCCAAGATCGCCTTTATCGGTGAGGGCAACAACGTGTCACGCTCGCTCGCCGAAGCCTGCGCGCTGGCGGGCGCCGAGCTCACGATTGCGAGCCCGCAGGGTTACGGCCTGGGCAATGCCCCGGATGTTCGGCAGGTCATCGATCCGGCCGAGGCGGCCGAAGGCGCGGACATCGTCTACACGGACGTCTGGGTCTCGATGGGCGGCGAGGAGAGCGAGGAACGGCGCGCGGCCTTCGAGCCATATCAGGTCGACGAAGCGCTGATGGCGCTCGCGCCCAACGCCCATTTCCTCCACTGCCTGCCCGCGCGGCGCGGCGAGGAGGTGACGGCGCCGGTCATCGATGGGCCGCGCTCGGCGGTGTGGCGGCAGGCCGAAAACCGGATGCACACCGCGCGCGGGGCGATGCTCTGGCTGCTGGCAAAATAGGGTTTCGCCTGTCACAGCCGAAGGCGGCTGTTTGGCGGGGCGAGGGAATTCGGATCGACGCACGGCGGACCGCTTAAGGTCACACCAAAAGCGCCGCTCTCCGTGACTTTAGTGACGATAAGACTGGAACCATGACGACGAACAAGAAGCTGAAGGTCGTTCTCGCCTACTCGGGCGGCCTCGACACCTCGATCATCCTGAAGTGGCTTCAGACGGAATATGACGCTGAAGTCGTCACTTTCACCGCCGATTTAGGCCAGGGCGAGGAGGTCGCGCCGGCGAGGGCCAAGGCCGAGATGCTCGGCGTCAAGCCCGAGAACATCTTCATCGACGATCTTCGCGAGGAATTCGTCCGCGACTTCGTCTTCCCGATGTTCCGCGCGAACACGCAATATGAAGGCGATTACCTGCTCGGCACGTCGATTGCTCGCCCTTTGATCGCCAAGCGGCAGATCGAGATCGCGCGGCAGGTCGGCGCCGACGCGGTCTGTCATGGCGCGACCGGCAAGGGTAACGACCAAGTGCGGTTCGAGCTCGGTTATTATGCGCTCGAGCCGGACATCAAGGTGATCGCGCCGTGGCGCGAGTGGGCTTACCAGAGCCGCGAGCAATTGCTCGATTTCGCCGAGAAGCACCAGATCCCGATCGCCAAGGACAAGCGCGGCGACGCACCCTTCTCGATCGACGCGAACCTGCTTCACTCGTCGTCGGAAGGGAAAGTGCTCGAGGACCCGGCGGTCGAGGCGCCTGAATATGTCCACCAGCGGACCATCTCGCCCGAGGACGCGCCCGACAAGGCGGCGGTGATCACGATCGACTTCGAGAAGGGCGATCCAGTCGCGGTCGATGGGGAGAAGCTGTCGCCGGCGGCACTGCTGACCAGGCTCAACAGACATGGCCACGACAACGGCATCGGTCGCCTCGACCTGGTCGAGAACCGCTTCGTCGGGATGAAGTCGCGCGGGGTCTATGAGACGCCCGGCGGCACGATCCTGCTGGCGGCGCATCGCGGCATCGAGAGCATCACCCTGGATGGCGGCGCGATGCACCTCAAGGACGAGCTGATGCCGAAATATGCGAGCCTGATCTACAACGGCTTCTGGTTCGCGCCCGAGCGCGAAATGCTCCAGGCCGCGATCGACAGGAGCCAGGAGCATGTCAGCGGCCGGGTCACGATGAAGCTCTACAAGGGCAATGCTACGGTGATCGGGCGGGAGAGCAAGGAGTCGCTTTATGACCAGGACCTGGTGACCTTCGAGGAAGGGTCAGGGAGCTACGACCACCGCGACGCGGCGGGCTTCATCCGGCTGAACGCGCTGAGGCTGCGCGCGATCGCGCAGCGGAAGCGGCGGAACGCTTAAGCCATCCCGGCCTTGAGCCGGGACCCGCCTTCCCTTGCTACGTTGGGAAGGCAGGCCCCGGATCAAGTCCTGGTGACGAGTCGAGCTGTGCCTTGGCAGCCGCAATCTGCTCCCGAACCCGCTCCGGCGCCGTCCCGCCGTAGCTGGTGCGGCTGCGCACCGAGGCATCGACGCTGAGGACGTCGTAGACGCGGCCGTCGATCCGCTGGTCGATCCGCTGGAGCGCCTTCAGCGGCAGGTCGGCCAACTCGCACCCGCGTTCCTCCGCCGCCTTCACCGCGCGGCCGGTGATGTGGTGCGCCTCGCGGAACGGGACGTCGGCCTCGCGCACCAGCCAGTCGGCAAGGTCGGTCGCGGTCGAATAGCCCTGCGCCGCCGCCGCGCGCATCCGCTCGGGCACGAACTCGACCGTCTCGACCATCCCGGCGAGCGCTTCGAGCGACAGCATCAGCAGGTCGCGCGCTTCGAACACCGGCTCCTTGTCGTCCTGCATGTCCTTCGAATAAGCGAGTGCCAGGCCCTTCATCGTCACCATCAGCGAGGTGAGCGCGCCGACGATGCGCCCGCTGTGCCCGCGCACCAGCTCGGCGGCGTCGGGGTTGCGCTTCTGCGGCATGATCGACGAGCCGGTCGAGAACTCGTCCGACAGCTTGATGAATCCGAACGGCGCGCTGGCCCAGATGATCAGCTCTTCGGCCAGTCGCGACAGGTGCAGGCTGCACTGGGCGGCAGCGACGAGATAATCGAGCGCGAAGTCGCGATCGGAGACGCTGTCGAGGCTGTTCGCACTGGGTCGATCGAAGCCGAGCGCATCGGCTGTCGCGTGCCGGTCGACGGCGAATCCGGTGCCAGCGAGCGCGGCGGCCCCAAGCGGGCTCTCGTTCATCCGCGCCCGAGCGTCGGTGAAGCGGGAGAGGTCGCGGCGCAGCATCGCGTAATAAGCCATCAGATGATGGCCGAGCGTCACCGGCTGCGCCACCTGCAAATGCGTGAAACCCGGCATCACCGTTTCGGCATGCTCATCAGCCCGCTCGATGAGCACACGCTGCAGCGCGCGGACGGCATCCACGGCCTCGTCGCACGCACCGCGCACCCACAGCCGGAAATCGGTCGCGACCTGGTCGTAACGCGAGCGCGCGGAGTGCAACCGCCCCGCCGCCGGCCCGATCAGCTCGCCTAGCTGATGCTCCACGGTCATGTGGATGTCTTCGAGCTCGAGCCGCTCGGGCACGCCGTCGCGCTCATATTCGGCCGCGATCCGCTCCAGTCCCTCGAGGATCGCCGCCGCGTCCGCTTCGGCGATGATCCGCTGGTCGCGCAGCATCGCCGCATGCGCCTTCGACGCAGCAATGTCTTCCCGCCACAACCTCTTGTCGAAGCCGATCGAGGCGTTGATGCGAGTCATCAGCTCGGCCGGTCCGCTTCCGAACCGCCCGCCCCAGATTCTCTGCTTGGGGGTGTCGCCTGACATCGGCGCCGCGTTGCCATGCGCAAGGGTGGGGGTCAAACGGCGGCCATCGACTGTCGCCGTGCCTGCGGCGCAGCGCATTGGCCGATGTCGATGATTGTGCCGCCGGACGGAAGCGCGTACCAGCGAGGCCATTATAACGAAAATTTAACAAGAGCGGGAGGCGGCATGCTAATTTACCGTGTCAAGCTGAGCGGGCTCGCGTTGCTGTCGGTCGCTCTTGCCGCGCCATTCACGGCCGCGAATGCCCAACAGAACCCGACGACGCCGGGATCTGTCCCCGACCCGAGCACCTACCAGGGGAGCATGGAGCTTCAGCGTCAGTCGGATGAGCGGGACCAGCAACAGCGGGAAAATCAGGCGCGGGAATCGCAACAGCAGCAAGAGCAATATCAGCAAAGCCAGCGGCAACAGCAGCAGCAATCTGACGGCGCACCGCAAAGGTCCTTGCCCGGCAACCGAACCGCGGCCCAACACGGCGGCGGACCGCATCGCGTGCCGCCGCCTGTTCCGATCAACTTCGCGGCCATCACGCGTGCCGGCGCGGCGTACGGCCGCCACGACTACCCGACCGCGCTCGGAATCATCCGCCCGTTAGCCGCGCGTGGCGATGTTTTCGCGCAGTACATGCTTGGCGCCTTTTACGACAACGGCAAGGCGCTTCCCGAGAACCATCCGATGGCTTTGCAATGGTATCGCCGGTCAGCCGTCGCGGGATTCACCATGTCGATGCGCAATCTCGGCACGATGTATTGGAACGGCGAAGCGACCGGACATCCCGATTACGTTCAAGCCTATCGCTGGTATATGCTGTCGCTTACCCATCTCGTTCCAGGAGAAGACGACCAGGATCGCTTCCAGGAAATTCACAAGGACCTGGATGACGCGGCCGCGAAGATGACCGGAGCCCAGCTCGAGCAGGCGAGGGCGCTCGCCCGGCAAACCACGATACCTTATCTGGGAGACTGAACGCCGTTTCGGTCGCCAGTCGTGACGAAGGGTTACGGACCAGGGTCAAACGATGGCGCACCCGACAGGATTCGAACCTGTGGCCTCTGCCTTTGGAGGGCGCTAGAACGGGCTTTCCTGGGACTCTTTGGAACCCATAAATCAATCACCTGGTCGGACGAACTCACCATCTGCGCGGCGTGATCAAGTCGGGAGCTAGCGCCATCGGGGAGCTGGTCCAGCAGCTGTTCGGCGATGGTGAGTTCCTGCGCGGGAAGTTCGCGATGGACCAGCCGTGCCCGACCCCGGCGTTCAAGGAGATGATCCTGGAGCAGCTGAAAGACTCGCCGCTGGGCGCGAGGGAGATACCGCCCGCCGCATTAGTCGGTATCTGCCATATCTTCCTAAGGGAGAATGGCGAGCACATCGCCGGTACGGTTTCTTCGGCCGCTTCGCAGATCGCCGACAAGTTTATCGGCTCGGCCGCAACGGTCGCGCGCGACGCTCATGTCAAAGGCCTTACTCAGTCGCTAACTCCCGAGACCCGGTTCGGTTATTTGTCCGCGCTTGAGTGGCATATTGTTGAGGGCAACGACGGACCATTCATCCTGCCCGACTATGTCTGCCTCGGCGTAGACCAGGACGGGCGCGCAGGGTCGCTGTTCGACATCGGCGGCGAAGAGCTTGCCGGCGCATACATGCCGCTCTCGCCGTCGCGCATGCTGGTTGGGCGGAAGGGGGAAGACGCGTTCGACCTTTCGCGGTTCAACGACATTGCGGCGCCTTTCTGCTTTGCAACGTTCGCGTCCAATCAATCTAGCGATGCGCTGAAGGCGCTTGCCGGAGCCATCGGACGTTCGGCGTTGACTCGAATTGATGAGGGGCTTGCCGAGGCGGTGTCCGAGATGCGAACGGGGGTCGACCGACCCGGCGATATTGCCTCCGCCGTCTCGGATCTTCGCCCTGCCGATATTGACGTGCCA
>JAICXF010000075.1 GCA_025981625.1 Sphingomonas sp.
CACGTTTCTTCGCGCATGAAGCTGGATTAAGCCCGCCGACGATGGCCGGGGATGCATCCGCTTACGCTGCCTTGGGACTGGAGCCTGGCGCCGATTCCTGCGCCGTCGAGCAGGCCTACAAGCGGCTCATCAAGGAACATCATCCGGACCGCGCGGGCGGCGACGCGCGTCGTGCGGCCGAGCTCAATCGGGCCTATCGTGAGCTGAGGGCGCATCGGCGCCTGAAAGACCCGCTCGAGCTGATCGAGGAGGATACGTCAGCGCCGCCGCGTGGCCGGGCCTGGATCGGCTTGGCCTTGATCCTGGCAATTGCCGCGCTTGCCCTGATTTTTTCCGACGGCCGACTGCGCCAGCCGCTCGCGTCCGTGATGCCGCGCGTTGGCGCCACCCACGTTCGAGAGAGTTCGACAAGGGATGCGATGGACCAGCCGCTTCACATGGCTGCCATCGACCGGGAGATTGAAAGCGCTTTGCAAATGGCACGCACACGCGATGAGATGGCGCTGGCGAGCGCGAGCAGCGACTGCCATCGACAACTGCGCCGGCAACCTAGCGTCCTTCAGCTCGACCGCTGCGCCGCCTTCGACGATGCCGTTGTCCAGCTGCAGGATCGCGATCCCCTGCGTGACCAGGGGCCGTTTAGCGAACTCGCGGTGACGGGTCGGATCTGGAGCGGGGCTACGGCGCTGTCGGACGATTCGGTGGCGATCGACAGCCGCCTGAACCGCATTCGGCTAAGAGCGGAACTTGCGCTGGCGCCGCTGGTCGAGCCGCCGAAGCAGCCGAGTCCGTCCGCAGCGAACTAGCGCGATGCCGCGGCTCCGGCCGATGCGCTCTTCGGCCGGCCAAGTGGTTGCTCGTTGTCTGCGACGCTGTCGCTCGACAGCGACCATTTGAGATTGTCGGACGAAGCGAATTTCTTTGTGTAATCCTCGTGCGGCGCCTGGTCCGCGGCCTTGCGGGCGACGAGATTGAAGCGAACGGCAACCCGTTTGTTCCCGCGCATCGACGGCGCAAGCTTGAGCGGCTCGGCGCCCGGGATGTTCTTGATCGCGGCGGCGAGAGAACCGGACTGGGTCGGCGCGACGTGGACAGCAGCGAGCGCCGCCGCCCGCAACGCACCGGCATTGGGCTCTTGCCCGGCATAGGTCTTCGTGAACACCGCCGGCTGTCCCCAGGTGCCGGCCCAGCGGTAGAAAAGGTGGGCGCCGACGACCGCATTCTTGGCCATCGTCGACGCCCAATAGGGCACGACATAGTCGGCGTGGTAATGCGTCGCCCACCCGACCGGCGCATAGACCGATCCGGCGAGAGCCGCCTGTGCTACCTGCAGTGCGCGGTTCCAGCCGTCGGGATCCGGCCGTCGGTTCAGCGAACCGTCGCAGGTGAAGGTGAACTGACAGCCCGTGAGCTTGGTCGAGCCCTGATAGACGACGCCGCAGACGCTGGATGGGAATGCGGGGTGCCGGACGCGATTGAGGACAACCTGGGCAACCGCGCGCTCGCCGTCCTCATCCTGGTTGCCGGCCTCGTAATAGACGGCGCTGGCGAGGCAGTTGAGTGCCTGGCTTCGCGCCGACGCGTCGCCCTTCAGGACGAAGGGCAGGGCAGCCGGATTGGGACCGTTCGCCACCGGGATCTCGGCATTGAGTTTAAGCGCCTGCTGGGGCGCCAGCGGACGGACGGCCATTGGAGGAGGGGCAGGCGGCGCAGCTTGCGGGTGCTCCGCGGGATGCTGGAAGCCGACCGTGGTTCCGACCGCAGCCACACCGATGAGTGCCAGGAGGCCCGCTCCGACCAGTTCGCGCGGGTAGGCGTGCCACAATGTGCCGGCGCGCTGCTTCAGCCGCGACGCGCGACGCTGCATTCCGGCAAACGGGCGAGTGAGGACCAGCGACTGGGTCATTTGCTCGTACTGATATAGTTCCATAACACAGCAGTTTCAACGCCGCGCAGGCTAGCGGTCGCGAAACCGCCCGGTTTGCATCCACCGAACGAAGGGTTTCAGCGGAACGATCCAGATGAGCCCCATGGCGAGATAGAACGGTGCCTGGACGAGAATAGGCCAGCCACCGACGAACCGCGCCATTGCTGCGACGAGCGCTGCCCAGAGGACGATGAGCAGCAGGATCACGCCGATTCCGAAAAGCTTTCGTGAGGATGGTCCGGGAGCTGTGCGCATGCGGCGGCTGAACTAGCACCGTGGCGAGCCGCTGTCGTGCGGCACAAATCGGCTCGGAGGATTAGCTCGATCGGCGAAGAAGTTCAGCCGCAGATCGTTGGTGTCGAGGGGCCCTGAGCGGCCGAGTAGCAATTGCCGCCGGCGGCGTTGGCGCGGTTGTCCTTGCGGAGTCCGACAAACAACAGGACGCTCAGACCGACCACGAGCAGGAAAGCGATCGCCTTCAATCGCATGACGATTACCCCTTCGCGCGCACGACAGGGCCGTGTGCAAGCACGATTATTACTACTGGACGGTTATCAAAAGAAGTGGAGTTTTGCTGTTATTGTCGACGTAAACCACTCGGAGAAAATGATTTTTGCGCTTGTGGCTTTTTCGCCACGCCATGCGTTCGGAGCTATGCCGAGAACGCGTCGTGGATGAAGCAATTCGGCCGGAATTGGAGTAAGGTGCCGTCATGAAGGTTCGGATCGCTGCCATCGCCTTTGCTCTCGCTTCTTGCGCCGCTCCACTGCCGGTGGCCGATCAGCAGGGACCACCGCATGAGCTCGCCGGTCGCGTGGCGGGCCCGCCCCAAAGCTGCGTCACGATCGATCAGGCAAGCTCGCTCAGGATTTCGGAGAACAACCGCCACGTGTTGTTCTATGGAACGGGCAGAACGATCTGGGCCAATCGCCTCGGCCAATGCGGCTTCGGTGCGGACGATCTGTTGATCACCGAGCCGTTCGCCGGCAGCCATTGCCGGGGCGACCTGGTGCGCTCGATCGACCGAAGCAGCCACATCCCGGGTCCTGCCTGCGTTCTCAACGATTTCGTTCCGTACCGCCGCTAAACGTCGGCTCTGAATAGCTCGACGCCCTCCGGAGAGGCGAACGCATCGAGCGGCACGTCCCACTCGTGCGCTGGTATCGTCTCGGTGAGCCGCTGAAGCGACCAGCCGACGCCGATCAGCCGCGCACCGCTCTTCTTCAGGCGGGCCAGCGCGCGGTCGTAATGACCCTTGCCGCGGCCCAGGCGGGTGCCGTTGCCGTCCACCGCAATCAAGGGGACGAGGATGAGGTCGGGCTCGACCACGGGGGTCCTGCGCTTGGGCTGCATCATTCCGAACGGTCCGGCGTCGAGCGGGTCGCCGGCGCGGAACCGGAACGGCTTGGCCGGGTGATCGAAGGCCGGAAAGGCAACGATCCGGCCGACCGCCCGCGCTTCTTCCATCGCGAGGCCTGGGCTGATCTCGGAACCGAGAGGTGCATAGCCGCCGACCACCTTGGCTGCCGCGCAAAGCGACGTGAGGTGCTGGGCGAGCTGTTGTTCGAGGACGGTCCGCTCCCCGTCCGAAAGCGTCCGAACGAACGCCTTGCGCGCCTCGAGGGCAGCGCGCCGCAGTGACTCCTTGCCGAGCGGCTCCATCTCGGGGCTCGGGCCGCGGAAAAAGGGAGGTGACGGGACCACCATGGCCGTTTGCCCTAAAATCCTCTGACGCCAAAACGTCAGGTGGGCGCCGATTGCTCCGGACCAGAGTCCGATGCAGGGTCAGCTCCCAGGTGGATTTAATCGCCTCAGGGATTTTCCGAAGGCTCGCACCAGGCAGTGCCCGTCGACAAACGATCTAAGGCTTCGCGCCTTCATTCTCAAGCGTTGCGGCCAGCGATTCGAGTCGCTCGGCCAATGCATCCGCGCGCGCTACCAGGATCGGATCGGGGAGCGCGGGCCGCTGGGCCGCGGCAGCGTCGGGCTTTTTGTCGATCAGCTGGTCCGCGAGCAGCAGCGACGCGAACAGGAACTGGCGCGCTTCACTCAGGCTGCCAAGTCCCGCAAGCGCCTCCCGGCTCTTGGAATCGACCAGCTGTGCCGCCGCGCGAAGGCTGTCTTCCTCACCCTCGCGGCAGGCCACGGGATACACGCGCCCGGCGATCGACAGATCGACCATGCTCGCCATCAGGCTGCCGCCTCTCTGATCAGCCCGTCGAGTTCTTCGACCACTTCGCGAACCTTGGCCCGCAGCTCCTCGTCGCGCGCCGGCGCGGGCTGCCGCTCGGCAAGCGTTCGCTCGATCCGTCGCAGCGCCCGCTCAGCGCGTTCGAGCGACTTCGAAATACTGTCCTCGTCCATTGATTCACCGCTACGCAAGTTGGCAAAATCCGGCAAGCGCTCGCTGCGCGATTTGACGCGCCAAGAGAGGCGGCTAATGGGACGGAAATTGTTCGGACTCCCGAACGACCAACCCCGCACGCGGAGCCCATGCAGCCGACCGACCGCCGCCTAGCCAACGCCATCCGCGCCTTGTCGATGGACGCTGTCGAGACGGCGAACAGCGGGCATCCCGGCATGCCGATGGGCATGGCCGACGCGGCGACGGCGCTCTTCACGCGGCACCTGAAGTTCGATGCTTCCGATCCGAAGTGGCCCGACCGGGACCGCTTCATCCTGTCCGCCGGCCATGGCTCGATGCTGATCTATTCGCTGCTCTACCTGACCGGGTACGATCGGCCGACCCTCGAGGACATCAAGCGCTTCCGCCAGCTCGGCTCACCGACCGCCGGTCATCCGGAGAATTTCGAGCTTCCGGGCATCGAGGTCACCACCGGCCCGCTCGGGCAGGGCGTCGCGATGGCGGTCGGGATGGCGATCGCGGAGCGGCATCTCAACGCAGCATATGGCGACGAGCTCGTCGATCACCGCACCTTCGTGATCGCCGGCGACGGCTGCCTGATGGAGGGCGTCAACCACGAGGCCGCAGGGCTTGCCGGCAACCTCCGTCTGGGGCGGCTGATCGTCCTTTGGGACGACAACAAGATCACCATCGACGGATCGACCGATCTGTCACGCAACGAGGATGTGATCGCCCGTCACCGGGCTGCGCAGTGGCACACCTGCGAATGCGACGGCCTCGACGCGGCCGATGTGAGCAGGGCAATTTCCGAGGCCATCGCGGATCCGCGGCCGAGCCTCATCCGCTGCAGGACGATCATCGGCTTCGGCGCGCCCAACAAGCAGGGCACCGCCGCTACGCACGGCGCGGCACTCGGCAAGGAAGAAGTCGAGGCGGCGCGTGAGGGTCTCGGGCTCGCTCCGACCGAATTCACCGTTCCCGACGATGTGCTTACGGCGTGGCGGACGGCGGGCAAACGGGGAGCCGTGGAGCACGCCCTGTGGAGAGAGCGGCTCGAGCAGAGCGGCCGCAAGGTCGAGTTCCTGGCGCAAATGGGCGGCAAGGTCGGGGACGCGTGGCTGAGGCCTTATCTGGACAAGCTGTTCGTCGACCTGAAGCCGGTTGCGACCCGCAAGGCTTCGGAAATGGCGCTCGAGGCGATCAACGTCGCGATTCCGGCGACGATCGGCGGTTCGGCCGACCTCACCGGCTCGAACAATACGAAGACCAAGGCGCTGGAGCCGCTGACTGCTGACAATTACGCAGGGCGCTACATGTATTACGGCATTCGCGAGTTCGGCATGGCGGCGGCGATGAACGGCATGGCGCTGCACGGCGGCGTTATTCCGTACGGCGGCACCTTCCTCGTCTTCACCGATTATGCACGGCCGGCGATCCGGCTGTCCGCGCTTCAGCGGGCGCGGGTCGTCTATGTCATGACCCACGATTCGATTGGCCTGGGCGAGGACGGGCCGACCCACCAGCCGATCGAGCATCTGCAGAGCCTGCGCGCGATTCCGCAACTCGAAGTGTACCGGCCCGCGGACGCCGTCGAGACCGCGGAATGCTGGGCCCTGGCGCTGCAGAGCGAAGAGCCAACCATTCTCGCGCTCACTCGGCAGAACCTCGCCCCGGTGCGCACGGAACCGGCCAATGAAAATCTCTCCGCGCGGGGCGCCTACCGGCTGAAAGCGGCGGAAAACAATCGCAAAGTAATCATCGTTGCCACCGGATCCGAAGTCGAGATCGCGCTCGGCGCCGCCTCCCTGCTTGAACAGCAGGGGATCGGCACCGACGTGGTTTCCATGCCCTGCACCGAGCGCTTCGATGCGCAGCCGCGCGAGTATCGCGAGGACATCCTGCCGGACGTCGGCAACCGCGAGATCCTGCGCGTGTCCGTCGAGGCGGGCACCACCTTCGGGTGGGAGCGATACGTCGGGCTCCACGGCCTCAAGATCGGCATCGACCGATTCGGGGTCTCGGCGCCGGGGCCTGACGCCTACAATTTCTTCGGCTTGACGGCCGACAAGATCGTCACACGCATCACGGATTTCATGAGGACGAGAGGTATTCAATGACCAGAGTCGCCATCAACGGATTCGGCCGCATCGGCCGCCTCGTCGCCCGCGCCATCCTCGAGCGGCCGGACTGCGGCCTCGAGCTGGTCAGCGTCAACGACCTCGCCGATGCCAAGGCCAACGCCTGGCTGTTCAAGCACGACAGCGTCCACGGCAAGTTCCCGGGCGAGGTCACGACCGACGGAACCGACATCATCGTCGACGGCAAGCGCATTCACGTGACGGCCGAGAAGGATCCCGCCAAGCTCCCCCACGCGGCAAATCGGGTCGAGATCGCGCTCGAATGCACCGGCTTCTTCACCGACCGCGCGGGCGGCGAGGCGCACATCCAGGCCGGCGCCAA
>JAICXF010000019.1 GCA_025981625.1 Sphingomonas sp.
CAGCAGTTCGAGAAAACTGTCTTCGCCCTGGCCACGCACCAGCCAGTCGACATACGGCGCGTTAAGCACCGGATCGGGGTAGAGGCTGCCGAAATTGCCGCCCCAGACGATCGGAATATGCGGAAAGCGCGCTTTGATCGCCTTGGAAACGGGCACGGCACTGACAAGCTGCGGCCCCGGCATGACGGTGAGCGCAATGGTCGTCACAGGATCGCCCGCCGACTGCTGCGCTTCGACCAGGCTGGCAACCCGCGCGACCACGTCGATGCCCGGAAGGTTGCCGTCGATGATCTCCCAGCTCACGTCGCCTGGCAACGCGGCGCCGACAGCCATCAGGGACAAGGGGAAGCGCCGGTTTTCCGGCCCTGTCGCGCGCGGGTTGACGAACAGGATCACGGCCGACTGGCGACCCACAGGTCGAAACGGGACGGCCGACGCTTGCGGGTGACCGCCGCCACCATCGGCCGCAGCGCATAGGCAAGCGGATAACGCACCCGGTGGCACTCCCACGAAAGTTCGGGTGCGGCGTCATGCAAGCGGTCGCGGGTGAGGAATTCAATGAACGGCAGCGGCATGAGCGCGGTCGCCCGTTCCCCGAACGCCTCCCGCTTCTCGTCGACCATTGCCAAGCCATGCGACTCCCTGCGGTAAAAAGGCGAATCCATGATGACGATCTGCCCGCCTGGCCTGGTCACGCGTTCGCTCTCGTGGAGGACCGCTCGAAGGTCCGTCGCGTAATGGAGTGAAGCGTTGAACACGGCGAGATCGACACTCTCAGCGTCGAGGGGAATGGCGTCGAACGAGCCGATGACGGTGCGGATATCGCGAGAGCGTTGAAGGAACGGTCCCGCAGCTCCAAGACCGTCGACCGTATCGTTCCGAATGTCGAGCGCGATGGCCCGATGACCCTCGAGCGCAATTCGGTGGCTGAGCCAACCGTTTCCGGCCCCCAGGTCAAGCACGGTTAGCGGAGTACGCGAACGAGCCGCTCGCGGTCGCAGGACCCGGGTCATGAATGCTTCGAAAGTGCGCGCGCGAACCTTCCATTGGCTCGCATGGGGACCGCTTCGCACGAACGGCAAATCGAGAAGCGCCTGACCCTTGTAACCCCTGCCCTCACCGGCTCGGTGACGGGCATATTCGTGGGCGAACAGCTCCAGCGCAGCGTCGGTCATGCGGCGTTCCGCACGAAGCGGTAGAGAATATGATCGGCCAACGAAACGAGCGATCGCTGCGCTCGGCGATCCAGCGCCTCCAAAGTACGAAGCAGCCGCGGATGCCGCGAGATCCACGGCTCGGCGGCGCTTGGAGGAACGAAGATACCAATGCCTTCGCGGCACTCGAGCCGGAAATAGGGTGCCAGCATTCGCTGCAGATCGCGCCCTCGGTGATAGCGCACCGTGAATTGCCTGGCCCCGAGCCGTGCTGGAACATCGCCGCGATTGAACCGCCGAAAGGCATTGCCGGGACGGCCCCGCGCCAGCTCGACGATGATCTCGCCCGGGCAGCAGGTTCCGAACACCACCAGCATGAGCGGTGCGCCGGGTCGAAGCAAACGAGCGAGCCCGCGCCCGAATTCGCTCACATCGCTGACGCAATTGAGGGCCGCGAACACCGAATAAGCACCATCGAACTGGGACTCTCCGGTCAGTCTTTCGGCTAACTTCCAGAAATCGTCGGCAGCGACGACTGCCGTCTCCACCTCGCCCCGACACTTCTCGGCCGCGGCCTCGATCATCGCCGGGGATGCATCGGTGAGGAGCACGCTACGCCCTTGCCGCGTGAGCCACAGCGCGTCGTCGCCGGTTCCGCCGCCGATCTCGATCAGCCGGGAATCCCGTGGGAATGCTTGCGTTAATGCCCGGCGGACGGCTCTCCGCTGCGCCTGGACGCTGGCCCAGGGAGCGAACCGGCGATCGAACTCTGGTGCGCAGGCATCGAAGGCCTGTGCAGCCGCGCCCAGGCTTGGTGACGGCACTTCAGGTCCCGACCGCGAGGCCAACCGGCTGCGGCGAACGGTGGAGCTCGACTCGCTCCTCCAGCTCATCCCATGCGGTGTCATCCTCGAAGCCGCGCTCCACCTCTTCGTGGAGAATGTCGCGCACGCGGCGGTAAAGTTCGGTGTCGAAGGTGCCCTGAAAGAGCATCGCGAGGTCGCCCGAATCCTTCCAGTTGCGCTGCCTCCCAAGCTGGGCCCGAACCCGGTCGTAAAACACGGTCCCGGGCAACGGATAGGCGACCGACACGCCGATCTCGTCCGGCTCCTCGCCGCGGATCAGGTCGCGGGTCGCCAGAAGGTCCTCCCAGGTCTCGGACGGATATCCGAGCTGGATGAACCAGCAGACCCTGATCCCATGCTCCTTCAGCAGCCGCGATGCCGCGCGGGCGCCATCGACAGTCGTTCCCTTGTCCATCGCATCGAGAATCTTCTGCGAGCCGGATTCAATGCCCAGCCAAACCTCACGAGCGCCGGCCCTCGCCAGCGCCGACACGCTCTTCTGCGTGATCAGGTTCACGCGCGACTGCATGGTGAAGGGAATGCGGGCGTCGCGGCGCTCGACCTCCTCTGCGAACGCGCAAGTCCAGTCGACGTCGAGACCGAGGATATCGTCCGTGAACCAGAGGTGATCAGGGCCGATTTCCTGCTTCAGCCGAAGCATTTCGGATGCAACGTCTTCGGGTGAACGGACCGAATAGCGCCGACCGAACGTCGGCTTGGCGCACCAGTTGCAGGCGTACGGGCAGCCCCGCGAACTGACGATGTTCCACGAAAATTCGCCGTGGGTCCGCCGCCACGCGGAACGATACGCATCCGCGTCGAGCAAGTCCCACGCCGGATGCGGTAGGTCGTCGAGATCCTGTTGAGGACGCCTCGATTTCGTCGGCTGCGCGTGTTCGCGCGCAGCGAGGATCAGCCCCGGGATGTCGCTCAGGTCGCCGGTTCCGCCCATCCACAGCCTGGCGACATCGAGCACCGCCGCCTCGCCTTCGCCGAGCACGACGGCGTCGGCACCGGCGCCCAGGTACATCGCCGGATTGTCGCTAGCGTCCGGGCCGTTGACGGCCACCCGGCAGCCGCGGCGCACGCCAAGGCCGATCATCGCCAGCGCTGCTTCGCGCCGGGCGGTCGTGCACATCTTGGTGAGGAAGTTGAAATTGTCCTCCATCAGAAGGACGGCGTCGGGCTGGACCTCGTCCAGCTTCGCTTCGAAAGCGTCGATGCCAACCTCGAACGTCGCGTCGAACAACGACACCTCATAGCCTTCGCGACGCAACAGCGCCGCCGCAATCAGCGTCGACAAGGGCGAATAAGGCTTCATCCGCGCGCGCTGCTTGGGATCGTCTCCCATGAAGTTCGAATGGGCGAGCAGGATCATTCCGCCGAACCCATCGCCTGCACTTCCGTTTGGACGGCGCGCTTGTAGATTGGGGAAGTGGTTGGAGCCGACTTGAGGAATGATCTGCACCTGATGCCGCTTGGCATTCCGACACTGGTCATTTCCGATGATCCCCAACTCATCGCCGCCGCGGCGTCGGCCTATGCCCACTGGTTGGTAGAAACGCCGGTGTCCGAGCCCCGCATCGAGCTTCGGCTCGGGACGGCCGACGTTTCGCCCTCCGACGAAGTATGTCTCGACATCAAGGTTGAAGGTTCACGACTGAAATTGCGGGGGCTTGGAGCCGAGGGTGCGGCCGATTCCGCAACGGGGAAGGCTCATGCTTATCTCGCAAGATCAATCGCCAGCGATCCCGTACCCTTCATCGAAATCGTCGACACGCTGCTGCTGTTCATGTTGGCGCGCGCCGGTAGGACGCCTGTCCACGCGGCCGCGTTCATGCTGGACGATGTGGCCATTATGCTTGCAGGCCCAAGTGGCTCCGGCAAGAGCTCGCTGGCCAATGCCGCCGCCGCACGTGGCCTCCCATTGTTGTCGGACGACATGGTTTTCGTCCAACGTGAGCCATCGTTCGCGGTCTGGGGATTCCCACGCCCCATCCACCTGCTCCCCGCCGATGCGCCGCCCGGCGATCACCCGGTCAGGACACGAAACGGCAAACGCAAGGTCGCAGTCCCGCTGCGATTGGCCCAGCCGCGTGCCGAACGCTGCGTGCTGTTGCTCCTCGAGCGGGGCGACGAAATCCGGCTGCGGCAAATCGCGAGTTCTGAAGCGGTCGAGACGATGATGAAGCTCGATGCCGGCTTCGACCTGCTCCAGCAGGAGTCGCACGCAGCCGCTGCGGAGCTGGCGCGAAATGGCGCACGGCGACTAACCTTGAGCGAGGACCCGCACGCCGCCGTCGCGTTCGTTGTCAGGCACTTTGGGCGCGGTCGCTAAGGCGGCACAATTCCGCGTATTCGCGAGCGATCCGGCCGACCTCGTTAAGCGTTGCATCGATCGACGGAGCGGTGACGGCGGTGTGGCCTCGGCTCGCCGGCAATCGAGCGATCGCCGGAACCAAAGTGGCCACTTCGACCATTGCCGCCTGGCCTGTCGCGATCAGGGTCGGGAATGTGTCGCGCGCCTCGGCATCGAGGAGAAACGCAGGGACACCGAACATGGCTGCCTCAACCGATGCGCCCGACGCCAGTGAAACCTGCGCGCTCATGTGGGAGAGCAACGCCGGCAAGGGCGCTTGAGCGGCTTCTCCGGTCACAACGCCGTCTTGGCACATTGCCAAAAGCGGCGCGTATTCGCGATCCTGCCCGGTGGTCGATGCAGGATGACGGCGAATCCACCAGCGCCACGCCGGAGGCGCCGACCTGATCTGCTCCGCGAGCGCCTCCCAGGCAGGACGCTTTCCGCCGATCGGCTGCAAGGTGACCAGGATCTCCCGCTCATATGGGCGCCAGTCGCCTGTCCGACCGACCGCATCGAGCCACAGGCGCTCCCGGTCGCCGTCGCTCATGGCCGCGATCTGCGTTTGGCCGCCGACGATGGCGGCGTGCCACTTCTTGTCCACGGTCTCAGACCAGCGACGCACGATCTGCGCGTCCGCGTCCGTCCAGCTCCAAAACAGCCCCGGCAGCGTCGAATAACCACGCTCTGGCGGTTCGGGCCAGTCATAGGCCCGGTGCCAGGCGTCACGCGCGCAGTGCTGGACGTCGACGCACAGGATTGCCCGTCTGCGGCAGGCCAGCGCGAACGCGGGACCAAGTCCCGCATAATGGCCGACGACGAATGCCACGCTCGGCCGCACGCGGCGCAGAATCCGCTCGAGCGCACCAGCTTGCGCATCAACGACAGCGGCGCGCCGGCGCAATCGTTCGATCGCCAGGGAAGGGGCGGAAATTCCAGCCTTTTGGAGCAGTGTCATCACTGCCGAATGAGCCGGAAGCGTGAGTTCAGGCCCGGCTCTCAAAGCAGCCGTGAGCGCACCTCGGACAGCGACCTGGTTCGCAGCATAGGTTGGCCGCATCCAGGGCAAGCGGTCCAGATTGCCGCTTTGCATGACGAAGCAGCTACGCCCCTGACGCTCGAGCGCACCGGCGATCGGCTCGCCGAAGCGATCGCTCGATGCGCCCTCGACGCGGTCGAGCGACACGCCATCACCCAGGAAGATCGCGTCGGCCCGATGCGGCCGTGGCAGCCAGTGCGCGAGATCGTGCCGGCTCTTCCACGCGTTCGTCCATGGGACCGCGAGACTAGCGATGGCGCGGAGAATGAATGGCGCTTGGCGCGGGGCCGTATCACCACCGCCTTGCCGGAACATGTCGAGAAACAGGTCTTGCCTGGCGAGCGGCCAGAGATCGACATCGCCGCCGCGCCAGGCGGAGACCGCATTTTCACACTCGATGCTCTGGACAAGGGCCTGGTAGCGCCCGTGCAGCGATGGTCCGGCTGCTACTTGCTGGTGAATGGCCGTCGAACCGTCGGGGTCGAAGCCGCTCGCCAGTTCAGCAAATTTCGCATTCACACGGCCGTCGCCGAAACTGCCGGTCGATGTCGCCCGCGATCCGCAAGCAAGCCCTGCTTCGCCGACTCCACATGAACCCAGTCCACGAGCTGGCTTGTGTTGCTGAACTCAGGAACGAGCTCATGAAGCATTGAGATCTGATCCATCGGGTCGCCGTCCAGCAGCGCCTGCTCAAGCCGGTGGAGCTTCCCCGACAGTTCGTCGAAGGGCATGAAATGCTCGTCGGCCTTCAGGATCCGCGGGTGCCCCGACGGCTCGGGATTGTTGCCGATCAGCAGCTCCTCGTAGAGCTTTTCGCCCGTGCGCAATCCGACCTCGACGATCTCGATGTCTCCCGCCGGATCGTCGCTGCTGCGGACCGTCAGGCCCGACAGCTCGATCATGTTTCGAGCAAGTTCACCGATGCGGACGGGATCGCCCATGTCGAGGACGAACAGCTCGCCCCCGCGAGCCATCGCGCTCGCATGGAGCACCAGCTGGGCCGCCTCCCGGACGGTCATGAAATAGCGCGTGATCCGCCAGTCCGTGAGGGTCACCGGACCGCCCGAGCGAATTTGCTGGCGGAACAGCGGCACGACCGATCCGCTGCTGCCGAGCACGTTGCCGAACCGCACCATTGAGAATCGGGTTTGAGGCGAAACCTGGTTGAGCGCCTGCAGCACCAGTTCCGCGGCGCGCTTCGTCGCGCCCATGATGCTCGTCGGGCGAACCGCCTTGTCGGTGCTTACGAGGACAAAGCTCGGCACCTCCAGCCGCGCCGCAACCCGCGCGAGCGTGAAGGTTCCGAAGACGTTGGTGCGTACCCCTTCGGCAGGATTATGCTCGACCAGCGGCACATGCTTGTAAGCTGCCGCGTGAAAAATGATGTCCGGTGACCAGGTGCCAATGATCTCCTGGACCCGCGCTTCATCGCACACGGACCCGAGTAGTGGAACGAGGCGGACGGCGTCCGAGCGCGGCTCCAGCTCCCGATGGATTTCATAAAGGCCGAACTCGCTGATATCGAGCAGCAGCAGAACGGCAGGCGCCAGTACCAGGAGCTGGCGGCAAAGCTCGCTTCCGATCGAACCGCCGGCGCCGGTGACCAGGATGATCCGGCCGTGAATGGCTCCGTGCAGCAGCGCAAGGTCCGGGTCGACCGATGGTCGTCCTAGCAGATCCTCTACGTCCAACTCGCGGATGTGGCCGATATCGACCCGACCGTGGGCGATATCCATCAGGCCCGGCAATGTCCGCACGCGGGTGCCGGCGCCGCGTGCGGAGGCAATAATCTCGTTACGCCGCATTCGCGGGGCCGAGGGCAAGGCGAGCAAGATCTCGTCGGCTGCGAGATTTTCGACCACGCTGGCCATGTCCGCCGGATCGTGGATCCGCAGCCCGTCGATCACGCTGCCAATCAGCGCGCGATCGTCGTCGAAATAGCCGACCACCATCATCTCGAAGCTTTGGGCAATCGCGCCCGCAAGCTGGCGCCCGGCGGACCCGGCGCCGTAGATGACCACCCTGCGCCGCGGCACATGCCGAAAGGCGCCCCTTCCGAACAGCCAATAGCGGGCGAGCAGCCGCGAGGCTGCGATTGCAAGAAACAGCAGGATGGGGTGGATGAGGCTGAGCGTGCGGGGAATTCCCCACACCCGAAGTACGGTGAAGATGGCCGCGAACGGCAAGGCGTAAATCGTGCAGGCGCGGGCGATGTTGACGATCGCCCGAATGCCCGACTGGCTGAAAATCTCGCGGTAGAGCCCGACCGCCCAGAAGATCGGAAGCGCAATCGCGACCGATGTCGCGACGAGCACGCCATAGGGCGTATCGCGGTCGGGGATGAAGCCCAGACGAAGGAAGATCGCTGCATAGCAGGTGATCGCGCACAAGCCGGCGTCGACCAGCATCGCGATCCAGCGCTTCGTCGGCCGCGTCCGCGACACGGCATAAGTGCGAACTCCCGCGAGGAAATCCGCTGGGGTCACCGGCGCTCCGGCGGACGCGAGTTAGTGAACGGCATCGACCTGCCCCTCCGACCCTCGTGAGTGCCGGCGGCTTCGCGATACGGTTCAACGGGGTGAACTTTCCGTCGACCGCGCGGCACCTATGGGAGACGGGTTCACGGGAGGGCGGGGGCAGTAACTGGCGTATGGATCTGGCCGGCTCCACTCTCATGATCACCGGCGGCACCGGGTCGTTCGGATCGACGATCCTTAACCATTTCCTCGAGCAGCCGGTTGGCGAAATCCGAATCGTCAGCCGTGACGAAAAAAAGCAGGAAGACCAGCGCAAGCGGTTCCGCGATCCGCGCATCAAATATTACATCGCCGACGTCCGCGACATGCGCACGATGGACATGATCACGCGGGGCGTGGACTACATCTATCACGCCGCCGCGCTCAAGCAGGTTCCCTCCTGCGAGTTCCACCCGATGGAAGCGGTCGCGACCAACGTCATTGGCACGGCCAACGTGATCGACGCGGCGATCCGCAACAATGTCAGCCGCGTCGTCTGCCTGTCGACGGACAAGGCCGTGTATCCCGTCAACGCCATGGGAATGTCGAAGGCGCTGATGGAAAAGGTGGTCGCCAGCAAGGCGCGCGTGATCGACGGCAGCCGAACGGTGCTCGCGACCACGCGGTACGGCAATGTGCTGGGGTCGCGCGGGTCGGTCCTCCCGCTGTTCATGCAGCAGGTTCGCGACGGCGAGCCGATCACCATCACCGATCCGGCGATGACGCGTTTCATCATGACGCTCGGCGAGGCCGTGGACCTGTGCCTGTACGCCTTCAACTATGGCGCGAACGGCGATGTCTATGTGCAGAAGGCGCCAGCGGTGACGATGGAGAGCTTCGCCCAGGCCGTGTTGCGGGTGATGGACCGTCCCCGGCATCCGATCCGCGTCATCGGTACGCGGCACGGTGAGAAGCAGCACGAAACCTTGCTGAGCCGCGAGGAGCTGGCAAAGGCCGAGGACCACCAGGCTTATTATCGAGTGGCGCCCGATCGCCGCGATCTCAATTACGATGCCTTTTTCGTCGACGGCCGAACCAGGGTGACGCAGATCGAGGATTTCAACTCATTCAATACACGGCAGCTCGACGTCGATGAGTTGGCTACGATCCTCAGCGCCCTGCCGAGCGTGCGCGAATCCTTGGCCGGCACCCCTCTTCGCGATGCCTGACCGGCAAATCATCGCGGTCACCGGCGCGAATGGCTTCCTTGGCGCCAACCTCGTCGTTCGGTTGACTGAAGACGGACATGACGTTCGGCCGATCACGCGTGATACCGCGCCGTCGGATGCAGCGACCGTGCTCGGGGAAGCGCAGGTCATCTTTCACCTTGCGGGAGTGAACCGGCCGGACGACGAAGGCGAGTTCCTGCTATCAAACCGCGATTACACGTCGTCCGTTGCACAACATGTCGCCGCGGGTGGCAACCGACCGGTCATTATCTACAGCTCCTCGGCCAAGGCACTGGACAAGAGCCCGTACGGGAGAAGCAAGTTGGCCGGTGAGCAGATCCTGCTCGAACTGGCCGCCGCCGGGCAAGCAACCGTCTCCATCTGGCGGCTTCCCAACCTGTTCGGAAAGTGGAGCCGGCCGAATTACAATTCGGTAGTCGCGACATTTTGCCACAATGCGGCCCGGCAAGTGCCGCTGCGCATCGATGATTCAAACGCGCAATTGTCACTGCTTTACGTCGACGACCTGATCGACCAGTGGCGCGCGCTGATCGCCCGGCCTCCGATGGAAAGCGGTTTCGCGGAACCGAAGCACGTCTATCGCGCGACCGTCGGCGATCTGGCCGATACGATCCAGCAGTTCGCGGATTGCCGGATGCGGGGTACAGTGCTCGAGGTCGGATCGGGATTGTCGCGTGCGCTTTACGCGTGCTTCATCGCTGCTCTGCCCCCAGACAGTGCAAGCTATCCGCTCAAGGCGCGCAGGGACCCGCGCGGCAGCTTCGTCGAGGTGCTGAAGACGCCCTCGAGCGGGCAGATTTCCTATTTCACCGCGCATCCGGGGGTCACCCGTGGCGGACACTACCATCATTCCAAGGTAGAGAAATTCCTCGTTGCGCATGGCACCGGCAGGTTCCGGTTCCGACATGTCAGGAGCGGCGAACGATTCGAGCTGACCAGTTCGGCGGCCGAGCCGCTGATGATCGAGACCATCCCCGGCTGGGCACACGACGTGACCAACGTCGGCGACGGCGAACTGGTCGTTCTGACCTGGGCCAACGAGCGGTTCGATCCCGAGCGGCCCGACACCTATTCGTTGCCGCTTTGAGCAAGCCTCGCCTCAAGGTCATGACGATTGTCGGCACGCGACCGGAAGTGGTCCGGCTGTCGCGCGTCATGGCTGCGCTCGATCGCGACACCGATCACGTGCTGGTTCACACCGGCCAGAACCACGACCGCGAGCTCAACGCGATCTTCTTCGAAGAGCTGGAACTGCGTGCTCCCGACTACAATCTGGGGGTGGCAGGCGACACGCCGGCCGAGACGATTGGACGCGTGATCATCGGCATCGACCAGGTGCTGGCAATCGAATGTCCCGACGCCGTTCTCATCCTCGGGGATACCGACAGCGTCCTCGCCGCCATCGCGGCGAAGCGCCGGCAGATTCCGGTCTTTCACATGGAGGCGGGAAACCGGTGCTTCGACCAACGGGTGCCCGAGGAAATCAACCGCCGCATCGCCGACCACATCGCCGATATCAACCTGCCCTATTCCTCGATCGCACGCGAGTATTTGCTGGCGGAAGGCGTCCCGGCCGACCGGGTGATCAAAACCGGAAGCCCGCTTTTCGAGGTGATCGATCATTATCGACCCAAGATCGATGATTCTGACATACTCACCCGCCTGGGTGTGGACGCCAGCGGCTATTTCCTCGTCAGCGTGCACCGGGCCGAAAATGTCGATTCCGACAAGCGCATCCGAACTTTTGCAGCAACACTCGCAGCGCTTGCAGAGCGGTTCAAAGAACCGATCCTCGTCAGCACCCATCCCCGCACGCGCAAGCGCATCGACGCGCTGAACCTCACCTTCCATTCGCTCGTCCAGCTGCTCGAGCCATTCGGATTCATCGACTACAATGCGCTGCAGCTGAACGCTCACGCCGTTCTCTCCGACAGCGGATCGATCAGCGAGGAATCGGCAATACTCGGCTTTCCGGCCCTTAACCTGCGCGATGCCCACGAGCGGCCCGAAGCCATGGAGCAGGCCGTCGTAATGATGACCGGGCTGGAACCGTCGCGGATCATGCAGGCGCTGGAGGTGCTGGCCGCACAGAACATGCCGCCACGGCTGCCCGCCGATTACGCGGTCTCGGATGTGTCCGAGAAAGTGGTACGGATCATTCTGAGCTACACGGACTACGTCCGCCGCGTGGTTTGGAAGCAATATTGATCGGCGGGCCGGCGATGCGGATTTTGATCGTCACGATGCAATATCCCACGGCTCCGGGGCAATCGTATCTGACCACCGAGCTGGCCGACGCACTGATGAGTGCCGGGCACCACGTGCAGGTACTCCATCTCGACTGGGCGGCGCCGTCCTCGGCGGCAGTGGAGGACTTTGTCACGCCGACGGGCGTGCGCGTCGTTCGCTGCGCTCCGAAGTTCGTGGCGGGATTCGGTCGGCTGGTGAGCGGCGCGACGAAGTTCGTCTTGAGCGGGCGGCGGGCGGCTCGGGTCGCGGCCGCTCATTTCGACCTGACCGGCTTTGACGCGGCGATCGCGTGGATGCCGGCAAGCGCAATCTCGCCACTGGTAAGGCAACTCGAACGTGCGGGCGTTCGGCATCGCCTTCTGTTCATCTGGGATTTCTTTCCCGACCATCATCACGAGATCGGCCGCATCCCCGGCGGACCTCCCTTGTGGATCGCCCGCGCGTGCGAGCAACGCGTGATCGGCTGCTTCACGAGCATCATCTGCACCTTGCCCGCGAACGCAGATTATCTGCGCCGCAAGTTCCGCGTGCGGCCGGACCAGCGGGTTCTCGTGACACCAATCTGGGGTGATATTTCGCCAGTTGGGCCCGTTGATCGTGCCGCAGTCCGGAAGCGCTACAATTTACCGCGCAGCGCCCCCATGGCCGTATTTGGCGGACAGCTGGTCGAAGGCCGCGGCTTTGAACAGATGCTCGCTGCCGCCGCCGCTGCATCGGCTGGAGGGTCGCCGCTGGCGTTTCTGTTCGTGGGCGAGGGACGGCTCGCTGCCGCCATTCGGGCACGCGCGGAAACCCAGACAAACCTCTTCTACCGACCAGCCGTGACTCGCGCCGACTATCTCGAGCTGCTCGGCGCCTGCGACGTGGGGATGATAGCCACCGTTCCCGGCGTGACGAGCTTCAGCTTCCCTTCGAAGACGGTCGATTACCTGCGCGCTGGCCTGCCGATCATCGCGGCCGTCGAACGTGGCAACGACTTTGCAGAGATCCTGGCCAGCTATCACGTCGGGTCCACCATCCAGTTCGGCGATCCGACGACGTTCTATGCGACCGCGGAACGGCTGGCGCTCGGCGGGCGCATCAGCGAAGCCGCGGCGCGATGTCTGGAAGAGATATTCGACGTTCGACATGCTGTCGCGACTGTCCTCGACGCCGTGGAGCAAACCGGAGGGCCAACCGGAATGCCAGCACGGCAGCCGTCAGTCCCCAGGCCACGGCATAGGCGATCTGCGGCGCTCGAACCTCGCCGCTCCCGATCAGGACGACGCTCAGCCCGGCCATGACCGTCATGGTCGCGATCTCGATTGCCGCGTAGCGGCCCGGCTTCCCCGCGGCGAAGGCGGCGAACATCGCCAGCGATCCCCACACGCGCAGGAAGTCGCCGACCATGTACAGCCTGATCGCCGGGATCGCCGGCGCATAGGCGTCCGACAGGAACAGATGAACCAGCGGCTTCCCGGCGATTGTGAAGACCAGCAGAGCCGCGCCGGCGAGTCCGGCCGCCAAAGCCGCATAGCGGACGGTCAGCCGCGTGCGTTCGCCGGCATCTTCGATGGCGGCAAGATGCGGAACGAACGCCTGCAGCATGAGCAGCCCCAAGAATTGGGTCGACATGTCCGAAATCCGGTTGGCCGCGAGCCAGTAGCCAAGCTCGGCGCTGCCAAAATGACTGCGGTAGAAAGATCGTAGGCCGAACAGTACGAGAGCCGTGAAGCCCAGCGTTGCAGACGTCGCCGCGGAGTAGCCGAACAGCGGGACCAGCCCTCTGGTCGTCGGCCGCCAGCGCACGCCATGTTGAGCCACGAACGGCAAAGCGACGAGCGTCCCGAGTACCGGACCCGCGGCAAATGCGATCGCCGCCGCGACGAAGCTGCCGCGCGTGATGAACATTGCCGAAGCGGCAGTGCCGGCGATCAAGCCGATGGCCTGCGCCCCAAGGCTCTGAACGACCCGTTTGCGTCCGGACAACAGGCTCCAGCAGACCTGGCCCGGGCCGCTGCACAAGGCCAGGACCGTGATCGCAATCACCACTCCGCCGTAGCTTGGGCTACCCGTCAGGACTTGCGAAATCGCCGAGTTCCACAGGAGGGCGGGTATTCCAAGCACCGGCACAGCCATGGCCGAGATCGCGAGACCCGCGCCCATGACCTCGCCCACTTCCCGATCCTTCGCCGCGGCCGCCTGGCGGATGAGCCCGTTCTGCGCCCCTCCAACCACCATCATGTTGAGCAGCGACGAGAAAGCGAGGAATTGGGTGAAATTTGCAAACGCCTCGACGGTCAAAAACTGCGTCGAAAGCTTGAGCAGGACGAGTGCCGAAAGGACGCGGATGCCGAAATAGACCGGAATGGCCGTGTGGCGGATCATCGGCCCATGTCGGCCGGGATTGCGGCCGACAAGGCTCGGCGAGAGCGATGCCACAGCCATATTCCCGTCCACACGATGAAGACGCTGTAGCCATCGTAGCTCGCCAGCACCTGGTCATTCGCGGGAAGATAAAAGATCATCGTCGTCGACGAGGCGAACAGGACGGCAGCGGGGTCGCTCATTCCAGCGGCGGCTTCGCGCCACCATTTGCCCCACATAAAGCCGATCAGACCGAGCACGAGAACCGCGCCGTAGAATCCGACGTCGTTGGCGATCCAGGCGATCAGCGTCGACCAATAATATTCCTCCGACCAGCCGTCGGCGCCGTTCCGATAGGTGTAGGTCCGCTTGTGCAGCGTCGTGTCGCCGGTCGTTGCCTCGTAGATCGACAAGGTTGCCGGGGAGTGACCGAGGCCGAAACTTGAATCGAACGGTTTCTCCATCGCCAGCTCGAGCCCGTAATAGCCCGAGCAGGTGGACAGGATGAAAACCGTCAGACCGAACCGTTGCCGCAGCGGCAGCCAGGAAATCCACGGATTGTCGAGGTCCGCGCAGATTCGACTGTTGTTGGCGCAGACCGACGTGCGGCTGACGAGGCCGCCGAGCCGCTGCTCCTTTCGTTCCGTGAAGAGGCTCTGTGCGAAGACGAGGAACAGGATTGCGACAGCGGCAAGCTTCCACGATCGGCGCACCAGCGCGCTTCCACCTTGGCCCATTGCGATGCTCCGCCCCGCGGACACGAAGGCGGCGGCGACCCCGATGACGAACAAGTCGGCGAGTTCCTTGTCGGTGCCCCTCAGGATCGAGAAAATCACCGCGGTTCCGACGACGACCACCACCGATGCTCGACCCAACCATCCGATTGTTCGCCAGCGTACGATGCCGAGCGGGAGGATCGCATAAATGAGCGGTGCGAGCAGCGTCCGGACAGCGACCAGATTGTCACGCTCGCCACTGCTGAGGAACAGTTGCTGCTGAAACCGGCGATAGGCCGCGCCCTGGTCCTTCAGCGCCTCAAGCAGCTGCCACGGGTGGAGGCCGGTGTAGACCAGGCTTGAGGGAATGAGCAGCAGCGCCGCCGAGATTGCTCCCAGCGGCAGCAACAGCGCGAGGTAAGGCAGCGGTGCCGTCACCCGTGTCGCACCTCCCGAGCCACGGTACGCAGCACCGCCGACCACGATCAGGCACAGGCTGACATAGGCGATCAACCGCACCCAGTTCGCCACGGTGTAGATTGGCCAGTCGATCGGCCATGCGAGGAACAGGACGAAGGTCCCGACGACGTAGCCGAACACGATGGCGAGGGGCAGCCGGGTGGTCCCCGCCTGGCTGACCACGGGCAGAAACCGGATCGAAGGAAACGCGCCGGGAAGCGCGCGCGACTGGTTCATCCTTGCCCCTACCCGACAGCGAGTGCCTTGTAGGTGCCTTCGAGCAGCGCGATGGTTCGACGAGTCCCGCGCGAAAACGAAAGATGCTCGCGGTAGAAGCGGGCGCCAGCTTGTCCCATCTGCTCCCGTTCTGCTCGCGGGCGCTCGGCAAGTTGCATGATGGCCGCGGCCAAGGCGTTCGGATCTGCCGGAGGAACGACTAAGGCCGCGCCAGAATCGCGCAGGATCTGCGCCGCTTCGCCGCTCACCGCCGCCACGATCGGCCGGCCCATCGCGAGATAATATTGAGTCTTCGAGGGAATGGTGATGGCGAACAGCGGATCCGCAGCGAGATGGAGCAGCAGCGCGTCCGACCTCGCAAATTCGCGAGCAATAGCCGCGGCAGGCACACGGCCGGCGAAGGTAACATTGGTCAGGCGGAGCCGGTCCGCTTCTCCACGAAGTGCCTCGTCATCCACGCCACTGCCGTAGAGGGTGATGCGGATATCCGGGCGCTGCCGCTCGAGGATCGCGGCGGCTTTGATGAGATTGCAAAGCTGCTGCGCCGGCCCGAAATTGCCGCCGTAGGCCACGGTAAACCGCTCGGCCGAGGATGTCCCTAGAGCGCTCGCAGGTTCGTCGGTCGCCCAGTTCCTGATCACACTCAATTTCTCGCCGGGCACGCCCCGCGCGATCAGCGCATGCCGCATCCCCTCGGACTGAGTGACGATCGCCATCGCCCGCGCATAGACAAAGCGGCAACAGGCTCCGACCGAACCGACGAGCTTCGACGCACCCTTCATATCGGCAGCGGCGATCATGTCGGGCCACAGATCCTGGACATCGAGCACGAACGGAATGCGGGACAGGGCGGCGGCAAGCCCGACCGTGATCGGTGGGTGGTACACATAGGCCAGATCGAACCGCGACCGCCGCAGCATCAGGTAGGCGAGCGCGGACAGGAAGAAGCTCAAATAATTCAAAGACCGCTGCAGAGAGGACCGATTGTGGCTCGGGTACAGCGGCAGCCGGACCACGCGAACGCCGCCGATCGACTCATGCTGTACCAGGCGCAGCCGATATCCCGGATAGATTTGCCCGGAAGGATAATTGGGGAATCCGGTCACGACCGTGACCTCGTGTCCAGCCGCCTCCAAGGCCTGAACGAAGGCGATGCCCTTAATGATGTTCGGCTCGGGCTCGAACCATTGCGTCACGTAGGCGATCCGCATTCACATCCCCCGGCCCATCGATGAACCGCAGGCGCCCGGACAGGCACCAATTCGCTAGCGGCGGGCCACGCTCGTTTGTGTTGGGCGAAGGGGTGCAAAGTTCATGGCGTCGAATGCTCCGATGCACCTCGTCGATCAGGACGCGGATGCGCGAGTGCCCTTTTTCGACTGGCCCGCCTTGTTCGCCGAGCGATCCGCCGATTACCTCCGCATCATCGAGCAAACCGCGTCCCGCGGCGGCTACATTCTCCAGGATGCCGTCGACGAGTTCGAGCGCAAGCTTGCTGCCTACGTTGGCGTCAAACATGCGATCGGCGTCTCCGACTGCACGAACGCCATGCTGCTGGGGCTGCGCGCGTCCGGAATTAAGCCCGGCGAGGAGATCATCCTGCCGAGCCATTCATTCATCGCCGCCGCACAGTCGATCCATTTCGGCGGCGCCGTTCCGGTTCCCGTCGAGCTCGACGATGAGGACGGTTGGCTGATCGATCCCGCGGCAGTGTGTAGCGCCATCTCGACCCGAACCCGGGCGATCATGGCGGTGCACGTGAACGGTCGCCTTTGTAAGATGGACTCGCTCCACGCGATCGCGGACGAACACGGGCTCGACATTTACGAGGACGCCGCACAGGCGCTCGGAGCGACGCTGGACGGCCGCCACGCCGGCTCGTTCGGCCGCTGGGCCGCGTTCAGCTTCTATCCGTCGAAGACGCTCGGCTGCTTCGGCGACGCTGGCGCGCTGCTTACCGACGACGACGAACTCGCCGCGACCGTTCGGGCGATGCGTAATCACGGCGCGGGTCCGGACAAGGTCATGGCGGACGATTGCGCCATCTGGGGAACCAACGCGCGCATCGACAACATTCACGCGGCGGTCCTGGCGTTCAAGCTTGGCTGGTATTGCGAGGCGATCGATCGCCGGCGAGCGGTCGCCCGCCGATATCAAGATGCATTCGCCGGCATCGGCGCGCTCGACCTTCCGCCGGCGCCTGCTTCGGATGACCGCCACTTCGACATCTTCCAGAATTACGAAGTCCGCTGCGAGAGCCGGGACTCGCTTCGGGCCTATCTCGCGGACCGAAACATCGGCACCATCGTCCAGTGGGGCGGGACGGCCATTCACCAGTTCCGGGCTCTCGGGTTCACCCAACACCTCCCCCGCACCGAT
This sequence comes from Sphingomonas sp., assembly GCA_025981625.1. The sequence goes on from JAICXF010000019.1 coordinate 17,491, forward strand.
CGGTTCTTCGAGACGTCGCTGCTTCTTCCAATGAACCACCTGCTCACTGACGAGCAGGTCGCGACGGTGATCGAGGCAGTGACCTCGTTTTTCGGATGATTGAGACCGAAGAGCTTGCGCTTCGCCTTCGCCGTCACGTGGTCCGCATGTGCAGCCGTGGCGGCAGCTCCCATGTCGGGTCCGGCCTTTCGATCGCCGACATCGTCGCGGTACTTTACGGCGAGATTCTGCGCTTCGATGCGAAGAATCCGGGCTGGAGCGAGCGGGACCGCTTCATTCTCTCCAAAGGCCATGCCGGAGCATGCGTTTATGCCGCCCTTGCCGAGTGCGGATTCTTCGAGACGTCCAAACTCGACGAACACTACCGCAATGGATCGCACCTGTCCGGCCACGTCAGCCATCGCAATGTTCCGGGCGTCGAATTGTCGACCGGATCCCTGGGCCACGGTCTCGGCGTCGGCGCCGGGATGGCGTTCAACCTCAAGCGGCTCGGCGGCGACCAGCGGGTCTTTGTCGTGCTCAGCGACGGCGAATGCGACGAGGGGTCGACCTGGGAAGCGGCCTTGTTCGCGGCGCACCACCGTCTGGGCAATCTGCGGGTGGTGATCGATTACAACAAGCTGCAGTCGCTTGGCCGGGTCTCCGACACCATCAACCTCGAACCCTTCGCGGCCAAGTGGCGGGCCTTCGGATGGCGCACAGAAAGAGTGGACGGGCACGATCATGCCGCGCTGCGCGCGGCGCTGGCGGAACAAGCTCGGGATCGGCCAACCTGCATCGTCGCCGACACCGTCAAAGGCCGTGGCGTGTCGTTCATGGAAGACGCGGTTCTCTGGCATTACCGCTCGCCGCAAGGGGACGAATATGCGTCGGCGATGCGCGAGCTCGGCATCGACTCGGCGGACCATGCGTGAGGCGTTCATCCGGGCGCTGAGCGACCTCGCCGAGAAGGACCAGCGCATCATGCTCGTCAACGGCGATCTCGGCTTCGGCGTGCTGACCGACTTCATCGAGCGGTTTCCCGACCAATATGTCAATGCGGGCGTCGCCGAGCAGAACATGACGGCGATCGCCTGCGGCATGGCGCTCACCGGTGCCCGGGCCTACACTTACTCCATCGGGAATTTCCCGACTTTGCGCTGTCTCGAGCAGCTTCGTAACGACGTCTGCTACCACAACGCCGACGTGACGGTTGTCGCTGTCGGCGCGGGCTTTTCTTACGGGCAGCTTGGGGTTTCGCACTTCGCCACGGAGGACCTTGCCGTACTGCGGTCGCTCCCGGGCATGACGGTCGTAGCACCATCGGACCCCTGGCAAGCCTATCAGCTAACCGAGCAGCTCCACGCGCGTGGCGGTCCCGCTTATCTCAGGATCGACAAGGGTTGCGCGGGCCTTCCTCCCGCCAGAATCAAGCTGGGGAAGGCCCGCACGGTCCGGCACGGAAGCGACGTTGCGCTGTTTGCAACCGGTGCAATCCTGTCGGAAGCGCTCGCCGCTTCGCAAACGCTGGCGACCGAGGGGATCAGCGCGCGCGTGGTGGAGGTGCACACGATCAAACCGCTGGACACGGAAGCGATCCTGGCCGCGGCCGCGGATTGCGGCCGGGTCCTGACGCTTGAAGAACATGTCGTGACGGGTGGCCTCGGAAGCGCCGTGGCCGAAGTCTGCGCCGAAGCCGGGCTCACGCTCAAGAGCTTCCGCCGCCTGGGCCTGCAAGACACATTTCCCGACGTCGTTGGTGACCAGGCATTCCTTCGCGCGCGATACGGTCTCGACGGCGTGAGCGTCGCCGCAGCAATCCGGCAGGCGGTCGGCTGCTGATGGCCAAGCGCTTGTTCGATATCGGCTTTTCGCTGCTAGCGATCATCCTTTCGCTGCCGGTCGTGGCGATTGCCTGCTTCCTGATCTGGGCTGGGGACGGCCACTGGCCGCTCTATGCGGGCTGGCGCGTGGGGCGCGGCGGGCGCGACTTCCGGATGATCAAACTTCGAACGATGGTCGTCGGCGCCGAACGCCTGGGTGGAAGCTCCACGTCGTCGGCCGACAGCCGGCTGATACCACTCGGCAACTCGCTTCGCCGTTTCAAACTCGACGAGCTCCCACAGTTCCTCAACGTGCTCGTTGGCGACATGAGCATTGTCGGACCGCGCCCGAACGTTCGGCGGGGCGGGGTCGATCGATACACCGCCGCCGAGCGCCGGTTGCTGTCGGTCCGCCCGGGGATCACCGACCTCGCCTCGATCGTCTTTTCGGATGAGGGGGAAATCCTCAAAGATTCGCCGAACCCGGACGAACTTTACGACGCCGTGATCCGCCCCTGGAAGAACCGGCTTGCGCTCGAATATGTCGGCCGTTGGAGCTTCAGCCTCGATCTTCGGCTCATCGCCCTCACGCTGACCAGCTTGGTCTCGCGCAAGGCTGCCCTCCGCGGCGCCGATTCAATCCTCGCGAAGTGGGGCGTGGACAGCGCATTGCGGCGAATTTGCGCCAGATCCGAAGCCCTTCCTGCCGGGACGCCACCGGGAGAAACCGCATGAGCGTACTTTTCTATCTCTGCGATGGCAGGGCGCACGCACGCGCATCTCTCGCAGAGGATTTCGAGATCCAGTGTTGGCGTCCGGCATTTGATGGGTTCCCGCCCCGCCGGTGGCGCAGCATTCCGAATCTGTGCTGGTGGGCATTCGGCAAGCTGGGGATCTTCGCCAACCGAAGTTTCGGAGCGATCCGGATCGAGCGCCACGGCCAAGTCCTTCATCGGCTGATCGTCACGCCGGCATGGTACCGGTTCCCATTTATGTCGCCGGACGATCTTCAAATCGGCGCCCTCTGGACTTCTCGCGAGGCTCGCCGGCAGCAGCTGGCAGCCAGCGCGATCGGCGAAGCTCACCGGCGCTTCGGAAGCGAGCGCAGCCGATTTTGGTACCTCACCGACGGCGACAATGTGGGCTCGGGCGCGTTGGCGAGGGCCTGCGGGTATCGGCTCGTCGCCGTTGGCCGCCGAACCAGGCCATTGGGGATATCGTTGCTCGGCCGGTTTGTGGTCGATCGGTGGGTTCAGCGGGAATTGACCCGCACCCAGGCGATCGATCCGGACTGCGACGAGGAGTCGGACGCGGGCCGGACCCTCAGCGTAAGCCACTGACCCGAGCAACCCGGTGGGACGGTGAACGCCACCTCTGCCTGTCCGCTCGCCACCATCGGCTGGTCGAGGCGCGCAAGCTCGGCCCCGCCCACCTCCCCACAGGTTACCGACCAATAGGGCACCCCGCCTGTGCCGGACTCCGCCGTCCTCGTGGACAAAGCATATCGGCCGGGAACCAGAGTGAGCAGTTGGGCGGCGACCTGTCCGCTGTTCGCCGGCGCCGCACGATAGCTGAGCTCGGTGGAACGCGCGTCTAGAGCTCGTTCGGCGCCCAGGGATCCGTTGCTGACCAAACCCCAGCCAAATGGATATCGCGCCGCAGAATCACGAAAGGACGGATCGGCAACAAGGCCAGTCCGCCTGCCGAAGCTCGCGTTCAGGAATCGCGCCTGGGCGAACTCACGCGCCGTCACCAGACGTTCGATCAGTCGCTGATCGTCGGCATTCGCGGCAAGGAACTGCTTGTCGCGCATGTGGCTGACCACGTTCGCGAGCGGGCCAACGTCGCCGTCGCTCAAGAGCACCCATTCGAAGAACATCTGGCGCCACTCGCTGGGACGGTCGAGCAATCGTGCAAGCGGGACAGTCAGCGTCGGATCGGCCGATGCCTTTGCGAGCACGGGAAAGAGGATCGGTTGAGCGTCCGTGGTGGTTCTCAGCGCGACGTCGAAGTTGTGCAGCGCGCCGGCGACATTGCCCCGATCGACCGAGTCCTGGATCAGCCACAGTCGCGTCGGCAGGCTGCGCCTGCTCAGCCGGTCCGACAGCTGAAACAGCTTTCGAGCGTTTGTCGTCTGCCCCGAGAGCGCGAGGTCCAGCGCTCTCAATTCGATTGCCTGCACTTGGGTGAGGTCGCGGCCGAGCGCCCTTCCGACCAGCGCGCGGACTTCGGGCCTGCGGGGATTCCCCAAGGCGGCGGCGGCTGCGGTGGCGCTAGCCGCATCCCACGGGGCAATCTTCGCCGCCAGCGCTGGATGGTCGACTGCCGCCCAGCTCGCAAGCGAGGTAGGCACGACCACCGCAACGAGCGCCAACGCTCCGGCGACGATTCCGGCGCGCGCCAGGAGCTTGGCGCTCGGTCCGTCCGACGCTTCACGCGCCGGCTTACGAGCGATCGTAGCTGTATTCGAAGCCGTAGCCATAGCCGTAGCCGAGGTGCGCGTGCCGGGGCTCGAATTTGGTCAGCACGATTCCGACGACATTCGCCTGCGCGGTTTCCAGGCGTTGCAATGCCCGCCGGGCAGCTCCAGCCTGCACCGCCCGCGCCTCGACCACAAAGATCAGCCCGTCGACGGCAGCCGCAATCAAGGGTGCGTCCGCAAGGCCGATCACCGGCGATGAATCGACGATCACATGGTCGAACCGCTCCTGAAGCCGCGTGATCAGTTCACCGAGCCGCGCCCCGGTCAGCAGGTCGGCCGCGTTGGGCGGATGCGGCCCCGCCGTGACGATCGACAGCCCCTCACGCTGAGTCGAGCGGATAATCGCATCAATGTTGTCACTGCCCGCCAGGAAATTGCTCACTCCGGGGGCATCGTTATCGAGGCCGAAGTAGCGGTGAACCGAGGGCGCGCGCAGGTCGGCATCGATCAGCACGACCCTGCGCTTTGTGCGTGCTAGCGACTGCGCCAGCGCAAGTGCGGTAATGGACTTGCCCTCGCGGGGCCTGGTGCTCGTGACCGCGAGGGACCTGGGCGTCCCACGGGACGTCGAAAGTTCGAGCGCTGCTTCAATCGCGAGATAAGCCTCGACCAGCGGCGAACGCGGATTTTCGAACGCTTCGAGCGGCGTCTCGCGCTTGACCCGCGGAACGGTACCGAGCAGCGGATGGCCGAGTTTCGCCTCGGTGTCGGCCGGATCGCCAATTCCTTCGTCGATCTGCTCCAGTCCCGCTGCGACACCCATTCCGGCAAGTCCGCCGAAGAACATCGCCAGAAGCAGGTTGATCGCGAGCCTGGGGCTGCTCGGACGGTCGGGCAGCTTCGGCTGATCGACGACTGTCACATTGTTCTTCTCGACGCCGCCGGCGACGCCGATTTCCTTATAGCGCTGCAGCAGCGCGCTATAGAGTTCCCGGTTGGTGTCCGCGTCCCGCTGATAGATGTTGTATTGGATGCTTCGCTGGCGAAGGTCCGTCAGATTGCCTTTGAGCGCGTTGACGCGTGCGGCGAGCATGCGCTCGCGGGCGACCGCCGATCGGTAGTCCTGAGAAAGCGATGTCCCGACCCGCGCTTCTTCGGCGCCGATCGCGCCATCGAGGGACCGGATCTGCGCCTGCAGTGCCAGCGCCGGCGGGTATTTCGGCTCGAACTGCTGGAGCATCTTGGCATATTCGGCCTGGTCCTGCGCGCGTTCGTCGCGCATCCGGGCGATCGCGTCATTGGCAAGCGCGCCGCTCGTTGCGTCCGGGCGCCGGGTCAGCCGGCTCTCCGCCTGGACCCGCTCCGCCGTCGCAATCGCCAGCGCGTTGTTCAGAGTCACGAGGTCATCGCTGACGAGTGACCGATCGGCCGAGGAGGGCGCCGCGTCTTTCCCGCCGCCGGTACTTCCGGCAGGCAGCAGAATAATCCCCTGGCTGGCCGCATAGCCGACCGCCTTGCGCTCGGACTCCTCCAGTTTGGTCCGCATTTCCTCCAGGCGGTTCTCAAGGAAACGCCGCGCGTAATCGGAAGATTCGTATCGCCGCTCCAGGTTCGTCTCGATGAACAGCCGGCTCCACGCGTTGGCAATGCGTTGCGACAGCGCCGGATCGGGCGTGACCGCGGTAATGTCGACCAGCCTCGATCCGCGCACAGGCGCAATCCCGACATGGTCGAGCAGGACCTTGCCGATCACTTCGACTCGGTGGGCGCGGCTGGCCGGGTTGAGGAGGTCGGCCTGTCCGCCTTTCAACAGGTCCATTCTGCCGAACATTTTGAGGGTCGCCGGATCGTCCTCCAGCCCGAGCTCCCGCGCGACTCGCTCGGAAAGAGCCTTGGTCTGCAGAAGACCGTACTGGGTTTGATAGAATTCCTGGTCGGCGACGCTGGTGTCGCGTTCGACGCTGTCGATATCGACCACCCGGTCGGTGTCGCGCGTGATCTCCAGACGCGCCGTGGAAGTATATTCGCGGGTCATGACCGCGGTGATCAGGATTCCCGCGATGGCGCCGATCGCGACGCCGCCGAGCAGGATCCACCGCCATCGCGACGCGGCACGGAGCAGGCGCCGCATCGGCGGCACGCGTTCGGCCCCTGCCGGTCCGGCGAACAGCGGAATTTGCCCAGGGGCGAACGCCAGTGCATGCGGCGAGATCGTATCCATCAATGGAGCCTTTCCAGCCCAAGTACGAGAGGCGTGGTGAGCAGCGGGAACATCTGGGTGAACTGCTGGAACATGCGGCGCGCCTTCGAATCGCCGACCATGACGATGTCGTTCGCGTAGATTTTGGGATCGGCGTAAATGCCGCGACGGATCGCGCCCAGATTGTAGAGCGCGGCCATCTGCTTGCCGTTGACGGAACGGAAGACGACAACGTCGTCGAGCCGCGCAAACTCGCCGGCGCCCTTTGCATTGGCGACCGCCCGCATCAGCGTGATGTTGCCGAGCGCAGGATAGCTGCCGGGCCGACCGACCTGCCCGTCGACGGTGTAGACCTGGCTCGTCGTCTCATCCAGGTTGACGCTCACCTGCGGGTTCTTGACGTAATTGCCTCGAAGGCGCTGATCGATGGCGTCGGCAAGCTGAGTGGGCGTCAGTCCCGCCGCGTCGATCGTGCCGGCAAGCGGAAGCGAGAGACGCGCCGCGGCATCGACCTGGAACTTGCCGCTGAGCTCGGGCACGCCGAACACGGTCACGTTCAATTTGTCGAACGGTCCGATGTGATAAGGGCTGCTGGCGACCACGAGGTCGGCGCCGGTTGGCGGAGGCAGATCGGTGAGCTTCGTCACAGACAGAGGCTCGGGACCCTCCCCCATGCGCGGCCCGTTGGAGCAGGCGGCGATCGAACAGGCGGCGAAGCCGATGAGCAGACTGGATGCGCGGGTCATATGCGGAGCCTCAGGCCAAGCTGGAAGACGGTTTGCGGCTGGAAGGGATCGAGGCCGAGGCTTGCCCTCACGCCGCGCCGGCTGCGAACGTTGAACGCCTCGGCAAATCCGGTGAGAGCGTCACTGATGTTGTAGCGAAGAGCGACGGTGGTCGACCAACCATGCTCGCTTTCGAGGGGTGACATTTCGCTCCCCATCTCGTGCGTGCGAAACGCCTCTATACGGCCGGTGATCGCCGTCTTGGGCGTCACCGTTTGTGTCACGGAAACATAGGCCGAGCTGAAATGCGTATGGACCCAGCGCACGCCGTTCTTCTTGAACCCCATGATCGTCGAACCGGTCATCCCCTGCGCGAGCAGGCGCGTCTTGGGGCCGAGGTCGGCGTTGACTCCGAGGTTGAGGAAGCGCGTCCGCCAGCCCCATTGCCCGGCTGGAGTGAAGGCCTGCGGATCGCCGCGATTGTCGTAGTAGAAAAGCGCTACCCCGAACGGCGCCGGTGGTCGCCATTCGAGCCGGCCGTAGAAGCCCGGCCGATGATCGATCTCGATGAACGATTTCGTCTCGTGCTGCTGAAGAAGGGTGATGAAGGGATTGAGCGGCGGCAACGGGAAATGCCCGAACACGGTCGCCTTCTCGTTATGCAGCGCCCAGCCGCGGAACGAGAGCAAGGTTCCCGCGGTGTCATCAAAGCCGAACACCGATCCGGTCAGTGACACCATGCCGTTGCCGACCGAAGTGCGGACGGTGCCTTCGAGGCCCAGCACCTTCACTTCCTCGCCAACCCAGGCGTTGATCGCCGACGGGGTCAGCGTGTTGACGGTGCTCCACGCGCCGCCGGTCGTGTGCTCGAGCGAGATCTCGGGCCACATGATGCCGGCACGCACCACAACGCCGACGGGCCCTTTTTGTGGTGGAAGGAAGCTGACGAAGGCTTCCAGTAGATCGAACGCATTTTCCTGGTGCCGCTGCCAGGCGCCCGAGACATTCGCGCTCAGCGAGTTGCTAAAACGCGGAGTCCAGATGAGATCTGCCTCCTGGGCGACGGGCGTCAATTTGTAATCGCCGTTCGCTGTGCCCTGGAACGACGTTTTGCCGAGGCCCCGGTTGGCCCACGACCGCTCGCCATTCGCAACGGCAATACGGCCGTCCAGCAGGACAGTGATCACATTCTTCGAGAGGATGTCGGTTCCGGAGTGGGAAGAGGTATCCGGCGTCGATGTAGAGGCTCCGGCCGGAGGCTGCTGTTGAGTAGCGGTCGGCTGAGCGCTCCCGTCGGTGGCCTTTGGCGCAGCAACGGGCCCAGACTGCGGTTGCGGCGCCGCCGCATCGGCCTGAGCCAAGGCAGGAGTGCCCGCCGCCAGCCAGCATAATGGCGCCAGCCCAAGAGCGAGCTTCATGTGGCGTACCTCCCTTGTTGATTGATCCAGCGGACGACCGGTCCGATGCGCATCCTCGTCCCGGCAGCCGAAAGTGCGCCGAGATGAGGGGCTATGTCGGCGCTTGCTACGCGTGGCAGGCCGCCGACCATCGTCAGCGCCACATCGCTCGCCGACGCGGTCGAAAGCGGCGCATCGAGCAGGATCAGGTCGGCGGCGCTGCCCGGCTCGAGCGAAGGTTGGGGCAAGCCGAGGCGCGCGGCGGGGGTGCGTCCCACGGCATCTTCCAGCCGACTGTCATCGATGAGCCGGGTAACGCTCGCGGCGCGAAAATCATCGAGGAGATCGCCGTCGGCAGTAAGCGTCGAGTCGCTGCCGAGGAGCAGATCGCAGCCGCTGTCGAGCAGCTCTTTGCTGGCAGTCCGTCCAAGCAGGAAATTGTTCGATGTCGGGCACCAGGTCAGCGCCGCGCCCGATCGCCAGAACTGTTCGACGTCGCCTGGCAAGACGCCCACTCCATGGACTGCGATCAGCCGTTCGTTGAGCAATCCGCGTGTTGCGAGCTCGGCCACTTCTCCCGCAGCGACTTCGTCGACCCCCTCGGCGACGTGGAGGCACAGGGGCCTGCTTGAATCATGATCGAGGCGCTGCTCCATTCCCAGCGAGTCTGCCGATGGGACCCGCGCGACGCGGACCGGAAAGCCACGCTCGAAGTCCTTTTCCCATGCGTCATGGTGAACGACCGTCGTCACACCCGCGAACAGGTTTTTCCATGCGCCGGCGAGCAGTGCCGAGCGACGCGGTAGCCGCCGACCGGCGGCGATCCGGCGTGCGAAGCGCAGCTGTATGTCCTCAGCCCAGCGGTAGGCATTCGCATACGGGCCCGCTCCGAGCCGGCCATAATGGTTGCGGTGAAGATGATCGTGGGCGTTGATCAGGCCGGGCCTGACCTCGGACCGCGGACGATCAATCACGACGTCAAAGCGCCCGCCCTCGCCCACGATCAGGGCGTTTTCAATCGCAACGCTTCGATTGCGCGCATTGATCAGAATGCGCATTGTCAGCGCACCTTCCGGAATGCGAGCGCGAGCACGACCGGCAATCCCCGTTCGGCGGGGTACGCGTCGAGGCGTCCTGCGCGCTCGTAGAAGGTGCGCACCTCGTCCCCGATCTTCGCTTCACGTGTTTCCGCATGCGCGAGACCAACTGCGCGCGCCGCGTGAATTTGGGTTTGTGCGCGGTGCACGTGATGCTCGAGTTCAATGCGCTCATCAGCGAATCGAAACGTGCGGCGGTGTCCGGCTTCGTAAGCCGCCGGATGGAAGTCGCTGACGATGACCGCGCCGCCAAAATCGGTAACGCGGGCGAGCTCGCTGTAAGCGCGCTCGACCCTCGGCAGGTGGCCTACGACGAGACGGCACCAGACGACATCGAAGGACCTGTCATCGAAGGGCATTTCGCAGACATCGCCACGGACGAGGTCGACGCCGGCAATCTGGCCGCCCGCTGCCAACATCTCAGCGCTTTGATCGAGCCCGGTGGCGCTAGCTGCGTCAGTGGCGCGCAGCCGTCGACCGGTGCCGCAACCCGCGTCGAGCAGCCGCAAACCCGGGAGCGGCGGAGTCATGCCTTGAACGAGCTTGTTTTCGAGAAAGCTGATCGCCGTCTCGTCCGAGTAGGTCGGCGCCCAGAGACGATAGCCCTCGTTCGCCGGGAGCGCTCTCATCGACCCACACATCCCTTGAGAAAGCGATAGCGATTGAGATGCACGCGACGCCCCCGAATGACTGGTTCGTCTGTGCCGACGGGCATCTTGCGGGTTCAAACTACGGGGTCGGCAGCGGCCGATATAAATTCAAGGCAGCTCATTGAACCCGTGTCGCGGCAGGCGGAACGAACCTTGATGTTCGACTGGTCGGACCGGAGTGAAAGGGGAATTCGATGCGCCTGAACAAAATGATTGCCGCCGCCACCATTCCCGCGATGGTTGCCTCGCCGGCCGTCGCGGCAAATCCTGCCGCCAGCCTGTCGCTGCGCGGCGATTCTTCGGAAGCGACGGGTCACTCGGAAACGTCGTCCGCCGCTGCGGCGGAAGCGGCCCAGTCCGACGCCGCCTATGCAGCGGGCAGCGGGTTGTCGACGCCTCTGATCGTCGGCGGCATCGTGCTGCTGGTCGTGATCGGAGCCGTCGCGCTGGGCAGTGGCCATCACGGAAGCCGCGCCGCAAGCGCTTGATCGATCACCGCTGAGCAGCGGTAGATCGTAACATCGTTTTGGGGGTGCATTAGTGGGTGCGCAACCGCTGCGCGGCCTTCGCGGCCAATATTATCTCGCGCTCGGCTGTGGCTTCGTCGTTCTCCTGGCCGCGCTCGGTGGGGCATCGCGGGCGGACGAGCTTCAGCAATCGCTGATTCGCCTGATCGCCATATTGGTGATTGCCGCGGCCTTGTGGCCCCTCCAATTCCGCGCCTTCCGCGACGCGCGGGCGCCGGTCGCGGGCCTCGCCCTTGTTTACCTGTTGCTCCTTGGACAGCTCATTCCGCTACCGCCCGACGCTTGGGCGCGACTGCCTGGTCATGGAGTGTACGCCGCCGTCGCGGAGCAAGCGCACAGCCGGGGATGGCGGCCGTGGTCGCTCAGTCCGGACCTCACGCTTAACGCACTCGCCGCGCTGCTTCCGGCCACGGCGGCGGGACTGGTGACGCTTGCACTAGACTTCCGGGAACGACTGCTCCTCGCGCGACTGGTGGTTGCAGTCGCGTGCGTCAGCGCCGTTCTCGGGCTGCTCCAGTTCGCCGCTGGAGAGTCGGCACTGCACCTGTTCCGAACCACCAGCGATAATTCCGCAGTCGGCCTGTTCGCCAACCGGAACCACCAGGCCGCGCTAATGGCATGCGCGCTACCGCTCCTAGCTGCAGCCACCTCAATCGAGCCGCGCCACCGATCAGGCAACGAGCGGCGGACCATGAGTCTCGCGGCCGTCATAGGAGCGGTCCTGCTCATGGGCTTGGCGTCCACGGGATCGCGCATGGGCATCCTGCTGGGCGTGGTAGGGATCGCCTGCGCTACAACGATCGCGCTGCTCACCGTCGTCCGGTCTTCAACAGGAGTCGGAACTCGATGGTGGCTCG
>JAICXF010000014.1 GCA_025981625.1 Sphingomonas sp.
CTCTCGCGCTGAACCTCGATGAGGTTCGGCATTTCGGAGATTTCGTGGATGTTGCCGAAAATCTTGCGGATTCGCCGCTGCTTGGTCCGCGCGCCGCTGGAGGTATTCCGGGGTGCGTCGATCGCTTTGGTGGCCATGTGCTTCCCTGCGCTATGCGGCAGCGCAGGGGGCCCGCGCTCCGCTGTGTTCCCCGGCGAAAGCCGGGGTCCAGTTATGGGCACCGGCCTCGCCGGTGCACTGTTCGGAGCGCTGTCCCGCCACCCTCTCCAATGCGTATGGTCCGTGCGCCAACCCGGACCCTGTCCCGGAGAGGACGGGAAAAGCCCCGGGCGCACGTTACCGTGCGGCGGAGCCGTCTATTTTTGGATGAGGCCGATATAATCCTATTCCAACAGCGTGCAAGGGCCTGACGGGCCAAAAAGAAACGGGGCGCCATTGCTGGCGCCCCGCACGTTGCTTGGCTGGGCAGTAGTTAGAAGTTGACTGCCAGCGACAGGAATAGCTGACGCGGGCTGCCGTAGAATGCAGTTCCTATGCCAGTCAGCCCGAGGACAGGCGTCGGCTTGCCGTTAACGAAAATCGGCGAACTGGTGACCGGGTCCGACAGCATGTAATTATAGCCGCCAACAATATATTTCTTGTTGGTCAGGTTCTTGCCGTGAAGGCCAATCTCGTAGCGGCCCCCCGCCGAGCGCCATACCAGGTTGGCGTCCCACAGAGCATATCCGGGCTGGTCGAGGAACGGGATTGCATATTCGAACTGGCGGGCGAAGCTGCGATACGCGATCGTGGTGTTCAGATCGAGGTGCCCGCCGCCAAGCGGCGCGCTGTAGTCGAGGGTTCCGCTCATCGTCCACTTGGGGGTGTTCTGGATTCTTCGGCTGGAGGAAACATCGGTAGGGCCCTTGCCCGCCACCTGCGTAATGAACTTCAGATATTTGCCGTCGAGATACCCAAGTGAACCCGCGAAGCTCAGCCGGTCGCCGCTTGTCGCGAAGTTCTGCGCCAGCCTGGCATTGGTCTCCACCTCGACGCCGCGCATGCGCGCCTTGCCGGCGTTGGTCGTAATTCCGCAGAAGTTCGGCTGACCGTTGATCGTGCAGGCCGACGATCCGGGCACCTGAACGTCCTTGTATTCTGCGTCGAAAACCGCCGTAGCAAGCTGCAGGCGGTGATCGAATAGCGCGGCTTTCCAGCCCGCCTCGTAGCTGTCGACCTTCTCCGGCTTGAACGTCAGGAAATTATAGATGTCCTGGTAGGACTGGGTAGGCGCCTGCGTGGCTTTGCCGCGCGGGTCAAAGCCGCCGCCCTTGAATCCCCTCGAATAGCTCACGTAGAAATTCTCGTTGGCCGAGGGCTTGAAGTTGATCGACGCGCGTGGCGTGAACGCCTTGTCGGTCCGGGTGCCGTTGAAATTGGTCGTCGTCGAAAGCACCGAGCCGACACCATAGCCATAGGCGCCGCCGAGCCCCGGCTGTCCACCGTTCAATCGTGTTTGGGCGAGGATGTACGCGGCGCGCTGGTCATCGGTCCAACGTCCGCCGAGCGACAGGGCCCATTGATCCGAGAAATTGTAGGTGAGGTCGGTGAACGCTGCCCAGGTCTTCGTATGCACATTGCCCAATGTCGATGAAGTCAGACCGGCAAGAGAGGTGTAGAGCCGCACGTCGAACTCGTCGAAGGCGCGCGCATTCAGGTAATACACGCCGGCCACGCCCTGGAGCGGGCCCTTGTCAGCGACCAGCTGGAATTCCTGGCTGAACTGATGGTTCTTGTAGATCGCCGGGACATCGACATCGGGAAACGGCGTCGCGTCAAAGTCGATCGGCGTGTAGTTCTGATCGGCGCGGTAGGCGGTGATCGTCCGGAACTTCAGCCAGTCGTTGAGATCGATTTCGCCGTGCAGCGCGAGCCCGCCGGCGCGGACCTTTTGAAGCGGATCGTTGAGATTGCCCTGGGTGTCGTAGACATTGCTGAGTACGGGAAGGTTGGCGGCGCAGGGGAACTTGCCCGTGGTCGTCGTGCAGAAGTTCGGGAAAAGGCGATGGCCGCCTTTGGGGTTGCTGTCGTCCGCGATGTAATCCCCCGTCACCCGGAAGAGAATTGTGCTCGACGGAATGAACTCGACGCTGGCGCGGGTCGCGAAGATGTCCTTGTTGTAATTGTCCAGCCCGTTGGTGAGATTTTTGCCGAATCCGCCGGTGCTGAGCCGCGCGGCGGCGACGCCGACCAGCAATTCCTTGGTGATCGGTGTGGATGCCGAGACGATGAGGTCGGTCTGGCGATAGGTCCCGAGGTTGGTCCGCATGCTGAGGTGCGGACCGTCGCTCGGAATGCGCTTCGTTACATATTTGACGGCGCCGCCGATGGTGTTGCGGCCGTAGAGCGTGCCCTGCGGTCCGCGCAGCACCTCAATGCGGTCAATGTCGTAGATATCGAGAACCGCGGCCTGGGGTCGGTTGAAGTAGACATCGTCGAGATAGACGCCGACTCCCTGCTCGAAGCCGGCGACCGGATCCTGCTGACCGACGCCGCGAATGAACGGCGTCAGCGTGCTGTTGGTCCCGCGGCTGACCTTCAATGTCACGTTCGGCGTCGTTTTGGCGACATCGGTGATGTTGAGCGCGCCCTGTCGGTCGAGTTGTTCGGCCGAGTAAGCGGATACGGCGATGGGCACGTTTAGCAGCAGCTCGCTGCGCCGCCGCGCGGTGACGACGATGCCCTGGTCGCTTCCCGTCGCGGCCTGGCCTTGCGTCTCCGCATTGTTCTGCGTCGGCGGATTGGTTGCGCCGGTCGGCTGAGCCGCATGAGCCGGAGTCGTGAAGAGCGCCGCCGCGGCAACAGTGCCAAGCATAGCGGTGCGTGCGAAAGTCACGCGCATGTCTGTTTTCTCCCCCTTTGGACACGAGGTTGCGTCCGCAGTCGCAATCATCCATAGTGAAAGTTGAACCGTGTTTCAACTTGCGAATGCGGACCGCCGCGGTAGGGGAGCCGGATGGGGGTGAAGGTCGAAGTTAACCCGCAGCCTAGCGCCGCGAGCGAAGGCAAGGCGCCGCGCACGCCCCGCGGCGAGCGGACCTTGCGCAAGATCCTCGACGCGGCGCGCGAGGAGTTCGGCGATCGCGGGTTCTCGGAAAGCTCGATCGTCGGGATCACGCAACGTGCCGGAGTCGCGCTCGGCACCTTCTACACCTATTTCGATTCGAAGGAGGCGCTGTTCCAGGCGCTGGTGCGCGACATGTCGGCACAGGTGCGCGACGCCGTCGGTCCCGTTCTCGGCGAGGCTACCGACGCACTCGACGGCGAACGCCGGGCGCTCGAGGCGTTCCTCCGCTTCGCGCGCGAGCACCGCGACATCTACCGGATCATCGACGAGTCCGAGTTCGTTGAGCCAACGGTCTATCGAGAGCATTATGAGACGACCGCCACGCGGATCGCGGCGCGTCTCCGGGCAGCCCGCGAAAACGGCGAAATCGACGCCGACTTCGCGGATGAGGAGCTGGACGTGCTGGCCTGGGCGATGATGGGCGCGAACGTGTTCCTGGGGCTTCGCTTCGCCGTGTGGGACGGCGCCGACGAAGGCCGGGTCGCCGATGCCATGAGCCGCGTCTGGCGGCGGGGGTTCGGCAAGTGACCGGCGACACCGGAGGCGCTTACCAGGATTGCCATCTGACCGTCGCCGACGGATTGCGGCTCCATTACCGCGACTATCCGGGCCCGTCCGATCGGCCGCCCTTGCTGTGCCTTCCGGGCCTCACCCGCAATGTGCGCGATTTCGCCGATCTTGCGGAGCGCTATTCGCCCCGATTTCGGGTGCTTACGCTCGAGTTCCGCGGGCGCGGGGAGAGCGACTACGACCCGCAGCCGATGCGCTACAACCCGCTGACCTACGCCGCGGACGTGCTCCAGCTGCTCGACCGGCTCGAAATTCCGCGGGCCATCTTCGTCGGAACCTCGCTCGGCGGACTGGTGACCATGACCGTCGCCGCGACGGCCCCCCAGCGCATCGCCGCGACCATCCTCAACGATATCGGCCCCGATCTCACCACGAACGGCCTCGACCGAATCCGCTCCTACGTCGGCAAGGACGTGCGCTTCGCCAGCTGGGATGAAGCTGGCGCGCTCATGGCGCGCAACAATAACCGCGTGCCCGCCCGCTACAGCGACGAGGACTGGGTGAAGATGGCCCGGCGCGCCTGCCGCGAGGAGGACGGCGAAATCCGCTTCGACTACGACATGGCGATTGCCGTCCCGTTCGAGGCGGCGCCGACGCCCAACGTCGACCTGTGGCCGCTATTCGCGGCGGTGGCGCAAAAGCCGCTGCTGGTCGTGCGCGGCGAACTCAGCGACCTGCTGAGCGCCGAATCATTGGAAAAAATGCGTCAGGCGGCGCCCAACGCAAGGTTCGTGGTTGTGCCCGGCGTGGGCCACGCACCGGACCTCAACGAACCCGAAGCCGTCGCCGCGATCGACGATTTCCTCGATCGCCTTCCCGCCTGACGATCAAACTTATCTAAGCGACGCCGCGCCAAGCTGCCGGCGTGAGTTGTCCCTGCCTTCCCGCCGCTCGCGTACGATCGCCGCGAGCCATTGCTCGGCCTTTTCGAGTGCCGCCTGGTCATCGACATCGATCCAGCTGAGCTCGCTGCAGTCCGCCGTTAGCGCGGCTCCCTCAGCCGCCAGCATGCGCATGCCCTCGGTGAGTGATGGGGCATCGAGGCTGCGCAAGGCGGAAAACAGGCCAGCCCCGATGGCAAATACGCCGGTGTCGAAACAGTCATAGTCAGCCAAGCCCTTGCCGATGGCGACGATCCGCTCGCCGTCTGTCCGGACCCGCGTGACGTCTTCGATGTCGACCAGGTCGCTCTCAATCCGCCGATCGATGCCAAGGCGCGCGCCCCCCGCCGCGCCGGCCTGCGCCACGAGTTCATAAAGGGCCGGTTCGACCAGATGATCGCACATCGCGAGCAGCGATTCTTCAGTCCCGACGAGCGGCTCGGCGGCGAGGACGGAGGTGCCGTTCGGGCTGCGATAATCTTTGTTCACCACGGTTTCGACGGCAATCGGCCACGAACCCGCAGCCACATGCGCCTCGATTTTCTCCGCGCCATAGCCCAGAACCGCCACGACCCGCTTCAGCCCGGCCTGCGCGAGGCCGTGGACGGCATGCCCCAGCAGTGAGCGCCCGGCCACTTCGCAAAGCGGCTTCAGCGGGGCAGAGGAGCGCAGCCGGCTACCCTCACCGGCGGCAAGCAGAATTGCAGTCGCGATCATATCGCTAGTTGACGATGAAATCCTCGACCGCGCGCGCGGCAAGGTCGTCGGTCATTTGCTCGGGCGGGTGCTTGCAGAAATAAGCTGCCGGGGCGTTGATCGGACCGGCCTCCCCGCGATCGAGTGCAATCTTGGCGCAGCGGATCATGTCGATCGCAACGCCCGCGCTGTTGGGTGAATCCTCAACCGACAGCCGAAGCTCGAGATTCATCGGGACTCCGCCGAACATCGTGCCTTCCATCCGAAGGAAGCAGATCTTGTTGTCATTCTGCCACGCGACATAGTCCGACGGGCCGACGTGAATGTTCTCATCGTCGAGGCGCCGCTCGGCGACCGCCTGCACCGCCTCGGTCTTGCTTTCCTTCTTCGAGGCGAGCCGGCTTCGGTTCAGCATGTTGAGGAAGTCGGTGTTGCCCCCGGTGTTGAGCTGATACGTCCGGTTCACTCGAACGCCGCGCTTGGCGAACAGGTCGGTGAGGACGCGATGGACGATGGTGGCTCCGAGCTGGGCCTTGATGTCGTCGCCGATGATCGGGAGCCCGCGCTCGCGGAAGCGCTGTGCCCAGCCGGCGTCGCTGGCGATGAAAACCGGGATGCAGTTGACGAAGGCCACTCCTGCTTCGAGCGCGCACTCGGCATAGAATTCCGACGCTTTCTGGCTGCCAACCGGTAGATAGTTGATCAGCACGTCGGTGCGGGATTCCTTGAGCACGCGCACTACTTCGGCCTGGTCCGGTTCGGGTGCGTCGGCGACGATGAACGTGCGGTCGTCCGGATAGTCGTCCATATGATCGGCGACGCCGTCGAGCTTGCGGCCCATGCGGACGGTCGCGCCGGTCGGGGCAACCTGGTCGCAGAAGACCTCAGTGCAGTTCGGCCTGGCGAAAATCGCCTCGGCGACATCCTTGCCGACCTTGCGCCGGTCGACGTCCCAGGCCGCGACGACCTGGATGTCGCTGGGGCGGTAGCCGCCGACGTCCCAGTGCATGAGTCCGACGGTCTGGTTCGCTCCCTGGTGATAATAAGAGAGGCCCTGCACCAGTGAGCTGGCGCAGTTCCCCACGCCAATGATCGCGATGTTGATGTTCGGCATTAACGTGTCAGGTCCCTGGAATGAGTGAGTGGTGAGTGGGCGGATGTCGCTTGGGCCGAGCCACGGCCGGCGATGAATTGGGCTTCTACAATACGGTGCCACGAGAGGCCGGTAATCAGGATCAAAGTCAGCGGAACGATCTCAAACCACCAGAACAGGCGCGGATCGCCCGCAATGCACGCCAAGAAAATCACATAGACCCGCACGTTGGCGCTGAGCAGGCTCAGCAGGCGTAGCGGCTTCGCGGCATAAGCACCATAGGCAGCGCCGAGCCGCACCGGGTCCGGATCGTGCCTCAGCGCGTCGTCGAAGCGGATTGCGACCGCGTCGAGGAGGCCGGCCACGCCGTCGTAGATCCGCACGAGCGGATTGCGGGCCGGCGTCGCGCTTGCAGTCGAGATTCCCGAGCGGCGGCGGTGAAAGCGCGCCCGCTCGCCTTCATAGAGACTGGACTGCAGCGCATGGAGCAGCGCTGCGAAGCCCGACAGGACCCACGCTTCCCTGGTTCCGACCGATGCCGCCAGCGTCACGTAGAGGAGCAGGAAAACGCCGTGATCGCATAGCCCGTCCAGGAACCGTCCAAGCGGGCTCGCGGTGTTTGTCGCGCGAGCAATCATTCCATCCAGCCCGTCGGCGATCAGCCATGCAATCGACAGCACCAATCCGATGCATGCGAAGGGCCACAGGCGCCAGTTGAAGTAGGACAGCGCGGCAAGACTTCCGATGCACAGCCCGCCGATCGACACTGCATTGGCCGAAATGCCGCGCGAGATGAACCACGGCAGCAGCAGCCGCCCCGCGGGGTGGATGATCCAGAGGTTGGTCGGATCCTCGATCCGGCGATCCCGTGATCCGTCCGGAGCATGAGGTGTCATCGGAACGTCACGTACAGTGTCGAGGAGGCAGGTATCAAGCCATTAGGAACGCCTGACGATCTTCCGCCTGTCGCCCCGAGATTGCCGAGCTCCATCAAACGAACGGGGCGGCCCCGCAGGACCGCCCCGATCTTCAAATGCGGCGCTCGTCGTCAATAGCGACGAGTGCGGTAATTATGCTTCAGACGGTAGATCTCGGCGCTGTCGCGGCGCTCCATCGCCCGCAGCCGCTGGCGCTCCTGGACGGTCAGCCGTCCGCCGCTCCGCCAGCGGAGCCGGGCTTCGGTCCGACGCAGCCTCATCTCGAGATAGCGCAGGCGCTGCGCTTCGGCGCGCGTTAGCTGACCATTCCTCACGCCCTGCCTGATGCGCTGCTGTTGCCGCATTTCATGCTGGTCGATGTTCTGGGCAGCGGCCGGAACCGCGCTCCCAGCCGTCGCCGCGGCGCAAAGCGCCAGGATCATCATTCTCATCGGTTCACTCCTTCAACAGGCGCCGGCCTGAAGGCTCGGGCGCATGGTGGGGAAACGAACTGCGGTGGGGGAGGTTGTCGGCTAATCGGTGTGATGCCACCGCTCGGCGCACCACGTGCGAAACGAAAAGGGCGGCCCCAGCGAGCCGCCCCTTCCTATTTGATAACTCTAGGCAGGTCTTGCGGGCTGCTCGGTTACTTCAGCTCGACGGTACCGCCGGCTGCTTCGATCTGCGCCTTGATCTTCTCGGCTTCGGCCTTGTTGATGCCTTCCTTGACCGGCTTGGGAGCGCCTTCGACCAGGGCCTTCGCCTCGCCGAGGCCAAGACCGGTGATCGCGCGGACTTCCTTGATCACGTTGATCTTCTTGCCGCCGTCGCCGGTGAGGATGACGTCGAACTCGGTCTTCTCTTCCTCCGCCGGAGCAGCCGCGGCAGCGGCCGGCGCAGCCGCAACCGCAGCCGCGGCGGAAACGCCCCACTTCTCTTCGAGCGCCTTGGCGAGGTCCGCCGCCTCGAGAACGGTCAGTGCGGAAAGCTGGTCGACCAGCCCATTGATGTCAGCCATTTGATACTCCTTGGTGGGGCCAGCGCCCCGATTGTCGTGCGTTGATGAAAAGCGAGAAACTTATGCGGCTTCCTTGGCAGCATATGCCGACAAGATCCGCGCCAGCTGCGCACCCGGCTCGCTGACGGTGCGGGCGATCTTGCTCGCGGGCGCCTGGATGAGGCCCACGATGGTCGCGCGCAATTGATCGAGCGAGGGAAGCTCGGCCAGCGCCTTGATCCCGTTCACGTCGAGGACCGTGTCGCCCATTGCTCCGCCGACGATCTCGAGCTTGTCGTTCGTCTTGGCGAAATCGACCGCCACCTTGGCGGCCGCAACAGGGTCTCCGGACGTCGCAAGCGCGGTCGGGCCCTTGAGCAGGTCTCCAATCGGCTTGTAGCGCGTGTCCTCGAGCGCAATCAGGGCAAGACTGTTCTTCGCAACTTTATACTGGGCGCCGGCGTCGCGCATCTTCAGGCGCAGGTCCGTGGACTGCGCCACCGTCAGACCGTGGTTGCGAGTGATCACAACCACGCTCGTGTCGGTGAAGACACGCTTCAGCTCATCGACCAGATCGGCTTTTTGCGAACGATCCATGCCAACTCCAAACATTCGTCCGGATTGCTCCGAACGAGGTTCAACAAAAGCTCGGGCGCCAGGCACCTGAGCGACTTGGGTCCGTGGGGAGTTGGATCGGTGGCGCTGCATGCAACGCACGACGGAGCGGCACGCCGCTTCCGAATGATTCCTGTCCCCGTCTAGGCTGCAGATTAAGAGGCAAGCCTCAGCAGCTGTCTCGGACGGATGCCTCGAAAGCGAACCTTCGCGGCGAAGCGGGCCTTAGCGGCGGGGGACCGAAAGTCAATGAGTGCCGGTGCTTGCTCCGGAGGGAGTGCCGGAGGTCAGGCTGGTCAGAAGCTGCTTCGCCGGCTGCTTTTCCGGCGGGTCGAACGCCCCGGCCGCAACGGGCAGGATGATCCGGCGAGCATCCGCTGCGTCAGAACGGACGACGAGCGCGCTGCCGAGCAACAGCCGCGTCGTCGGTGCCGAGGGCACTTCGTCGAGCGACTTGGCAAGGCCGTCAACCGCGATATCCGGCGGAGTGTCGCCGGCCACTGCATAGCTTCGATAGAAAGCGAGCAACGGGAGGACGGATTCGGTGTCGAGCCGATTGGCGCGGATGATGGTCGCGCGCGCTTCCGCCAGGCGGGCCGTGCGCTCGGACGCAGGGCCGGCCACGGCATGGAGGGCAAGGCCATAGCCCTTCCAGTTGGTCGCGACCGGATCGTTGGCGGAGATCGACAGCGCCCGGTCCGCGGCAGCGATGCAGCGATCGGGGTTCCCGCTTCGGCATTCGGCCTCGGCGAGGAGCTGCTGATCCGCCAGTTCGTCCGGATATTTCGCGGCATTGTCCCTGAGGCCGGCGAGCCACGTATCGCGCGAAGCGAGCGCCTTCTGCCGCGCGTCCTCGACGTTGGCCGGAGATTGCCCCGGCTTTGCGGTCGCGGCGTTCGGAATCGTCACTCGCGCGCCAAGCACGAGCCTGCCGCCGACATAGACGGCTTCGCTCTGCTTGAGCCGGCGAATCAGCGGTGGCGCGAATTGCCCGGCCGGGTAGGTCACGCGCTCGAAGTGCACGTTGCGGCCGAAATAAGCCGCCAGTTCCCTTGAGAGCTTCCTGGTATCGCCGAACGCCGCTTGCGCCTGGGCGTCGCTTTCCCCCTTCGCGAAGGAGGCAAGATAGTTGTGCAGCGGCGCCCGCCACTCGTCTGAGAAGAACAGCAGGTGTGCAAGCGCCCATGCGGAATAGGGCGAGAAGGCGGGGAACCAGCGCTTGTCGGTTAGATAGGTGCCGTCCAGCACCTTCTGCACCGGATAATGACCGAACTTGTCGATCACCTTGCGGTATTGATCGGGATAATTGCCATATTCGATCACGCCGGGCGTATCCGCGTCCATGTTGGCGAAAATCTCGCCGAACCCTTCGAGGTACCAGCGCGGGTAGGCGACCGGGAAATAGGTCATCAGGAAGTGCTGCGCGAACGCCGAATAGAGCCGCCCTTCTGCGGTCACCGAGACCTTGTTGGGATTGCCGGCGCAATGATCTCCGCTCGAACGGCTGGACCCGGCCAAAGACGAGGCCGCGTTGGCCAAATCAGCGGGCGTCTGGATTGCGCCCGGATTATCGAGGAGCTCTTCGCCGGTCACGACCGAGGCATCCCTGACGACGGCAAAGCACTGGTCGGCGTGCGCGGTCGCCATAACGGCCCCGTCCTCGCGCGGGTCATAGTAGATCTGGTTCGGGAACTCGTTCGGGTACGGCCCCTGCTGCCAGCGCGTGTTGCGCAGCCCCAGGTGATCGTAATCGGCCGGATCGCCGATCATGGTCACGCTGAGCTTCAGCGTCTGGTCGGGCTGGTCCACCCGGTTGAGCAATATCGAAAGCAGGAAATGGAGTTTCTCGAGGTTGCCGGCTATCCGCGCCAGCTGCCGCGGGTCGCCCTTGCTGAAGACGAGGACGTGGTCCGTTTCCGCGACCCGCCAGTCGCTCATCGCGACGTGGGCCGCTGGCGCGGCCCCCTTGAGGCGCTCGCCTGTCACGATGATGCTTCGTTCGCCCGAGTGCGGCACCGCTGTAAGCTGTGCCGCCGCCGGCGTCGCGAGAAGCGCCGTAAGTCCTAAGGACAACAGTCGCGGCATCGCCATCGGCGGACCTCCCGTCTTGTTAGCGCCAGTACGACAGACCGGCGCCCATCAATCAAGCGGGAACGGCGGCGACGCCGCTCCCGATCAACCTCGTTCGGCGCCCGCGCCCGACCGGGCAGGCGTCGCCGGAGCGGCGGCCGTGGCGGGCCGCGCCTGAAGCCATTGCGCCACCTGGGCCTTGATCCGCGGCTGGTTTTCAAGCCGAACCCGGATCGCGTTGATGGCCTGGTCGATCGGCTTGCGGCTGGTCGGCGCGACATTCGCGTTGGCGTAGGTCTGGAGCTTGGTGATCGTCTCCGCCTTGTTGCTGCCGGCGGCGAGCCGGGCAACGAAGCGCGACTGCGATGTTGCGTCGACCAGGTTCGACACCTGACTCCAGTGCGAAAGGACGAAATCGAGCGCTAGCTCCGGATGACGCCTGGCGACGGCGCCGATGATCCCCGCACTGGTCGTCTTCCCGGGCTCGTCGGTGAGCGCCAGTTCCAGCGCTCGTCGGGCCAGCGCCTCGTCCTCGGTGGTTCCGAGGAGCGCATAATAGCTCTGGCGCTCGGTCGCGCTGGTCGCATTGCGGGCCATCGCGTGGATCTGCTCCCAGGTTGCCGCATCGGCATTCGCAGCGACGATGCCGAGCCACGTCCGCTTGAGGCCGCCGGAAACCGCCTTGGGGTTGCTCTGCATCGCCGTGAACAGACGACTCGCCTCGGCACTCACTCGCGGCTCGCGAATCAGGCCGAGCCCGGCGATCAGCTGCGGACGAAGGGTGGTAATCGTCGGCTTCTCACCCGCCTGCGGAACAAGCCCGATGCGGGCGAGCACCGGCGCATAGCGCTGCTCGATGATCGCCGAGATGCGCTGCTGGTTCGCCGGATCGCCATCGAACGTCCGATAGAGGCCGGTCCATTCGCCAAGACCGAGCGCAATCAGCTCCGGCCGGGCGTCCATGGGAATGGCATTGGTGAAGTCGAGCGCGACCCCCATCGGCTGGTAATTGGCGGTGGCCAGCGCGTTCTGGTCGGCAACCAGCCCGAACTGATCGAGCGGATCGAGCCGGGTGAAGGCGGACCGCAACTGCTGGATCGCGGCCGGCTGATACAGCGTGCGGTAATAGCCGGCCTGTCCGGCGTTCAGCACCAAAGCGCCGCAACCGGGCACGTTGAGCTGCGTCTCGCGCCCCTGCGTCACCGCGGTCACCGGCCGTCCGCCGATGGTCATGGCCTTCAGCGGCACGTGCCAGCTGAGCGGCTGGAACGAGCCTGGCTTGCGATCCGCCGAGAACTCGTCCTGCGTGACCGTCACGTGAGTGGCGCCGCCCTCGCAGGTCGCGGGACCGACGCGGATCAGCGGAACCCCCGGCTGAAGCGTGAAGTCATGGGCCATCTGCGTCAGGCCGGTCGCGCCCGCCTGCTCGACCGCGCGCCACAGGTCATCGGTGCGCGTGTTCTGGTAGGCGTGCTGTTTGATGTAGCGCTGGATGCCGCTCCGCCACACCTGGGGTGTCGCATAGTCCTCCAGCATGTTGATGACGGATTCGCCCTTCGAATAGGTGATCCCGTCGAACGCCTGATTGGCCTGCTCGACGGTCCGGACCTGCTGGACGATTGGGTGGGTGGTGATCTGCGCGTCCTGGCCCATGGCCCCTTCGCGCGCGCCGATGGCGCCATATTCGGCGCCCCAGTCGGGATGGAAATGCTCGGTCGACTTGCTCGCCATCCAGCTCGCGAAGCCCTCGTTCAGCCACAGATCGTCCCACCACGCCATGGTGACGAGGTCGCCGAACCACTGGTGCGCCATCTCGTGCGCCTCGGTGCCGAAGATCTGCTGGCGTCCGCCCTCGCTGGTGATCGCCGGGTCGTTGAGGATCGAATATTCGAAGGTGAAGATCGCGCCCCAATTCTCCATCGCGCTGAAGAATTGCGACTGGCCCGGACCGGCGACGTTATCGAGCTTCGGAAGCGGGTAGGGGGTCCCGAAATACTCGTTGTAATAAGGCAGGATCAGCGCCTCGGCGTCGAGCGCCGTCTGCGCCTTCGACTCGTTGCCGCGGCCCATGACGATGCCGACCTCGGTGTTGCCCGCCATCTTGCGGATGCGTCCGAACTCGCCGGTGCCGAAGAACACCAGATAGCTCGACATCTCGGGGGTCTGCATGAAGGTCACGCGCTTGAGGCCGCCGGCCATCGGCTCGCTGCGCAGTGCCGGCATGTTGTTGACCGCCATGTCGTCCGCGGAAACGACCGCGCTGACCTGCCACGTCGCCTTGTAGTCGGGCTCGTCCCAGCTCGGCACGAAGCGGCGGGCGTCGGACGGCTCGAACTGGGTGAAGAGTGCGCGCTTCTGCGCTCCGGCGGGGTTTTTGTAGTCGAGCGCGAAAAAGCCGTTCGCCTGCTGGTTGATCTTGCCGGTGTAGTCGATCGTCAGCCGATAGGTGCCCGGCTGGAGCGTTCGACCGAAAGCCAGCGAAGCGGTCTCGTCGGCTTTGTTCATGGTCACCGTGGCGGCCATCGGGGCGGCGGCTGGTCCCGCCAGTGTCGCGTGCGCGAAAGTCATGTCGACGGCGTTGAGCACCAGCGCCGGAGTCGCCTTGATGACCTGCAGATCGATGACGACGTGGCCGTCGAAGTTGAGCCGGTCGGCGTGGGGAGTGACGGTTACCGAATAATGGTGCGGGATGGCCGTGCGCGGCAGCTGCGTCGGGAGGCTCGGGTCGACCGTGTCGATGTGCGTGGCGGGCTGGGCGCCGGCGTTAATTGGGGTGATGAGTGCAATGGCTGCGGACGCGAGCAGTGCGGCAACGGGCTTCATGGACTTCCCTTCGAGACTCGTTCGACGAACGGCGCCAGCTAACCGGCCGGCCGACGAAGGGAAAGATTGCTTCGACGAACTGCAACAGCACGCCCCGCGAGCGTCACGATGGACGCGCGCGAGGCGAGCATTTTTCAGTCAAATGGAAGGCCTCAGGCCCCGGCGACCTCCGCCAGGTCGACCTTCACGCCCGGGCCCATCGTCGACGATACGCTCAGCTTCTGGACGAACTTGCCCTTGGCGCCCGGCGGCTTGTTGCGGATGATCGCGTCGACGAACGCGGTGAAATTCTCCTTGAGGTCGCCTTCCGAGAAGCTCGCCTTGCCGATC
Organism: Sphingomonas sp.; assembly: GCA_025981625.1. Next base: position 14,099 of record JAICXF010000014.1, read on the forward strand.
CCGGCGTGGACGATGCCCGCCTTCTCGACGCGGAACTCGACCTGACCCGACTTGGCGTCGGTGACCGCTTTGGTCACGTCCATGGTCACCGTGCCGAGCTTCGGGTTGGGCATCAGCCCCTTGGGGCCGAGCACCTTTCCGAGGCGTCCAACGATGCCCATCATGTCGGGAGTCGCAATCACGCGATCGAAGTCGATCTGGCCGCCCTGGATGGTCTCCATCAGGTCCTCGGCTCCGACCACGTCGGCGCCCGCCGCCTTGGCCTCGTCGGCCTTGCCGCCCTTGGCGAAGACGGCGACGCGAACGCTCTTGCCGGTGCCGCGGGGGAGGTTGACGACGCCGCGGACCATCTGGTCGGCGTGGCGCGGATCGACGCCGAGGTTGAGCGCCACCTCGACCGTCTCGTCGAACTTGGCGGTCGCGTTCTGCTTGACGAGCTGAAGCGCCTCATCGACGCCGTAGAATTTCTCGCGGTCGACCGCGGTGAACGCCTTCTGCTTCTTGGTGAGCCTGGCCATCGGTTAGCCCTCCACCACGTTGAGGCCCATCGCGCGGGCGGAGCCTTCGATGATCTTGGTCGCCGCCGCGATGTCGTTGGCGTTGAGGTCCTTCATCTTGACCTCGGCGATCTCGGCAAGTTTTGAGCGCTTGATCGTCCCGGCGGTCGCCTTGCCCGGCTCCTTGGAACCCGACTTGATGTTCGCCGCTTTCTTGAGAAGGAAGCTCGCGGGCGGGGTCTTGGTCACGAACGAAAAGCTGCGGTCCGCATAGACGGTGATCACCGTCGGGATCGGGGCGCCCTTCTCGAGCTCCTGCGTGGCGGCGTTGAACGCCTTGCAGAATTCCATGATGTTGACTCCGCGCTGACCGAGCGCGGGGCCGATCGGCGGGGCCGGGTTGGCGGTGCCGGCCGGCACCTGCAGCTTGATATAGCCGGTAATTTTCTTTGCCATGATCTCACTCTGTAGGGCCCAGCGCTGCCGCGAGGGCGGTTCAAGTTTAGCGGTCCAGACGAATGCGCAAGGCATTCTCCCGCGGCTTCTGTGCTCCTGCGCAAGCAGGAGCCCAGTCCGAACAAAAGCCTCTGGACCCCTGCCTTCGCAGGGGAACGGAAGCTCCGAATGTCCGGAAGGTGGCGCCATTAGCGGATGTGGGCGCGGGCCGCAACTTCTGGTAAGCGTCGCGCGGGGAAGGTGACCAGGGAGGCTTGTTCATGAAAACTCTGATGTTGCTTGCCGTGCCGCTGCTGGTGGCCGGTGCGCCGGCCGCCGCCAAGACCGCTCCCGCCAGCCTCAAGTGGGGCGCGGCGCCGCCGAGCCTGCCGAGCGGCGCCCAGATGGCCGTGGTCAAGGGCGATCCGGGCAAGGCCGGGATGTTCGCCGTCGAGCTCAAGATGCCCGCCAACTATGCGGTGCCGGCGCACTGGCACCCGACCGACGAGTCGGTGAAGGTGCTGTCGGGCAAGATACATTACGGCATGGCCGACAAGATGGACATGACCAAGGCGAAGACTTTGACCGTCGGGCATTCGGTGCAGATGAAGGCGAAGATGAACCATTGGGTTCACGCGCCCGGCCCGGCGACGATCGAGGTGAGCGGCAAGGGCCCGTTCGTGATCAACTACGTCAATCCAAAGGACGATCCGCGCACCAAGTAAGTTACGTTCGGCACTCGGCGGCGCCAGACATCGGCGTCGCCGCAGTGCCGGTCGTCGCGAGAGGCGCGCTCACAGCGCGCTGTATGTCCGGTCTATGAACTGCGGGATTGCCCGGTTGTCCCAGTAATTGAACAGCAGGATAAAGATGAGCAGCCAGAGCCACGCAATGTTCGCGCGCTTGCTCTTCGCCAGATAGGCTCCCGCGTACGCGACCTTCTGCACGACATGGAACGGCAGATAGAAGTAAAAGAAAGAGGGCTGGCCGACACGGTAGCCATGAACCATGAGCGGCAGGAAAGTGGAGTTGACCAGCAGTTCGGCGGCAAACAGCAGCCCGATGACGAGCTTCTTGTGCTGTAGATAATATTCGTCGAGATGCTCGAGATCCACGGAGCGCGACGGGAACACGACAACGGCCGCGAGGTAGTAAGCCGTTGACGTGAGGATCGGCGCTCCCAGGCTCTCGACATTGAGATCGACCGAGCGCAGCGCGATGAACGCATCGACCCACGTCGCGGAAATCGCGATGAATGTATAGATCGCCAGGAGAACGGTCTGCGCGCCGAGCTTGTGCAGCGAATGAGCGCGCAGAAACTGGCCGAAGCCCCGCAGTACCTCCGTGACGGCAAGGCCAAGGATCAGGCTGTAGAACGCGAAAAATAAGCTGAATTTGTCCAACAGCCACGCCCCCCGGCGGGGAACTATGGTCCGTGTCGTTCAAGTCCGCAATTGAAGTAGCATCTCGATGCTCCGTCTGACAGGCCAGAGCAAATATCCACACAAGGGAAGGCGGCCATGCGTTCTATTAATTACCCGTAAAATGGGATATGGTGAGTGCGGGTAAACTAGAGATGTGCGTTCAAACGCGCGGGGGGTCACCCATGAAAATCACGCCACTGCAGCCGGTTTCGTTCCTGTTGGTGCTGTTCGCTATCGCGAGCCCGGCCCATGGCAAGAGCGTCTATCTGTCCTGCGTAACCAACGATCCCGCGTGGCCGCCGCCTCTCACGATCATTATCGATGAGGAGAGGGGGCAAGTGAGGGTCGCGGGTGCCATGTCCAACGGCTCCTCGCCCAATCCAGCTTTCACGCCAACGTCTGTCGACTTCGGGTTTGCGTTGCGGCGTTTCCACATCAATCGAGTCAACCTCACCATGACCACTGATAATTTCTTCAACAAGTGGAACGGCGTCTGCAAGTTCAGCGCCCCGCCAAAGCGGGCGTTCTAACGCGCGCTCGAGAGGGGCGAGCCGCGGTCAGCCCCGGTACCTGACGAGCTCGGCGATCTGATGCGGACCTGGGGCAACCCACGGTTGGCGCTTTCCGCCCGTGATCGTTACAGGACCGATATGGCACCCATCGGCAGCCGCTGGCTACTTGCGTTCACGGCGTTGGCGGCAGCCTTGTCCTTTTCAGCCACCGCGGCAGCCGAAGAAATTCCAAACAATGATAGCACCGAAGTCCTATTCCTCGGCACCTCCGCGGGGCCGGAATTGCGCCTGGATCGATCCGAGCCTTCCACGCTGCTCATCGTCGATGGACGCGGCTATTTGATCGATTGCGGCATCGGGACAGTGCGCCGGATGCTCGGGGCGGGCATCCGCTCCGAAGACGTGAAGACGATCTTCTTCACACATCTTCATTCAGATCACGATCTGGGCCTTGCAGACGTGATGGCAAATGATTTTTTCCGGCTCGGCTTTCCGGATGCCACGCATTCAATCAACATTTATGGACCGCCGCAGACCAGAGAGCTTGTGGATGCCGCGTTTCGTTACATCACCGTGTCGGTCCGTCCCTTCGCTCTCGAAAATCCTCCCTCGCATCTGGTGAATGGCCGGCTCGCGAGTCCGTTCATCACGCATGAAATCGATCGGCCGGGCCTGGTCTTTCGGGACGACAAGATTCGGGTGACCGCTGTTGAAAATTCGCACTACGCGTTGATGCCGGCGCGAGACCGTGGGCAGATGAAGTCCTATTCCTACCGCATTGAGACGCCGCATGGCGTCGTGTTCTTCACCGGCGACACGGGTCCGAGCGATGCCGTCACCGGATTAGCGCGAGGAGCCGATTTGCTGATAGCCGAAGCCTCGTTCCGCGATCCTGCTGGGCTTGATCAATTTCTGAGCGGCTGGGCCAAACGGACTCACTGGACGCGTGGCCAGATGAAAACCTTCCGTGGGCATTTCGAATTCGAGCACCTGGACTCGAATGCGGTCGGACAGCTCGCTGCGAAGGCACAGGTCAAAGCGGTGTTGTTCTATCACTATGACCCGGCCGACAAAGCTGACCAGCTGGCTTATGTTCATGGCGTCCGAAAGTACTTCTCCGGACCCGTTTTCGCTCCCGATGATCTGGACGGCTACTGCCTGCGTGCGAAGGTTCTCAGACGATGCTCGGAACGCCCGCCGCCACCGACGCTCGCGCCTGATTTGAAGTAAGCAGTTGCCGCCGTTCCAAGGTCAACGTCCGCAATCGGTCGAGACCAGACATTGGAACAGCGGCTGAAGGCCTCGCGTTCAGATCGATCATGGCCTCGCACCTTCGCGCGCTCGCGTTTCTCGCCTTCCCGCTCGCCGTCTCCGCCGGCGCCACGCCGTCCAGCCCGCTTGAGGGGCATTGGCAGAACCCCCGCCACTCCACCGTGGTCAACGTGAGCGTGTGCGGACCGGCACCGGATTATTGCGCGATCGTGGTCAAGGCCTCGGCCAAGACCCAGGCGAATGCCCGCAAGGGCGGGACTATGCACTTCATCGGCACCGAGATCCTGCGCGTTCATCCTGCGGGCGACGGCCGGTTCGAGGGCACGGCGTTCGATCCCGAGAGCAACCGGCATGTCGACGCCACCGTGCGCATGGTCGGGCCCGGAGTCATGGCGATAAAGGGCTGCGCGATGCTCGGCCTGGTCTGCCAGGAACAGCGCTGGACCAAGGTCGGCCGAACCCGGCGAACTTCATCGAAACAGCGGCGGAGGGCCGGTATCCGGGCCCATTGAAGCCGGGTGCCGCGCCGCATGAACCCAAAACGGAACGGCGCTGAAACCAACCCGCCGACATCCGCGTTCAGCTCGAGATTGACGAAAATTAAATAAAGGGGGACCTCCGCGCTGGCTGGTTGAGTAGCCATGGCGGCGGCGTAAGGTGGGGGATGCGTTCGACCATTGCGATCGGGCTCGGCGCCCTGGCGTTCGCGCTGGCTTCTCGCGCCGCGGCTGACGAGGTGCCGCGGCCGGTGGAGGACATCCAGGACCTCTCCACCCTGTCGATCGAGCAGCTGGCCAATATCGAGGTCCGATCGGCATCCAAGCGCGCGGAGCCTTTGAGCTCGGCGCCGACGGCGCTCTACGTGATCACTTCCGACGAGATCGAGCGATCGGGCGCGAGCTCGCTTCCCGAGGCGCTGCGGCTGGCGCCGAACCTGCAGGTCCAGCAAGCCGATGCAAGCAATTATTCGATCAGCGCTCGCGGGTTCAACGGCCTCCAGGCGGGCAACAAGCTGCTCGCGCTGATCGACGGCCGGACGATCTATACGCCGCTCGGATCGTCGGTGCTGTGGAACCTGCACTGGCCGGTGCTCGAGGATATCGGCCAGATCGAAGTGATCAGCGGTCCGGGGGGAACGCTTTACGGGCCCAATGCCGTCAACGGCGTCATCAACATCACGACGAAGGACGCGCGGGACACGATCGGCACTCTGGTCCGCGGCACCGCCGGGGCGGACGAGCGCACGGCGGCGGTGCGCGAGGGCTTTGCGCTCGGCGGCTCCGGGGCGATGCGAATCTACGCCGACTGGCACGACATGGATGGGCTGCCGGGTGGGCTCGGCGCCGACGTGAACGATAGCTACCGCGGCTGGCAGGCGGGATTCCGCTCTGATTTCGTGACGACGGCGGACCATGTGACGGTCCAGGGCGACGTATTCCGCGACCATGCCGATAGCGGACCCGACGACGGCGCTCACGGGCACAATCTGCTCGCCCGCTGGTCGCGCGCGCTCTCGCCAAGCTCGTCGTTTCAGCTCCAGACTTACTACGATTATTTCAGCCGGCGCATCACGCTCGTCGACGATTCGCTCGAGACGATGGATGCCGAAGGGCAGTTCAACGCCAGGCTCGGGCGGCACGACCTGGTCGCCGGAGCGGGCGCACGAACGACCCGCGACCAGTTCGTCAACGAGCTCAACGTGTTCAACCTGGTGCCGCCGCGCCGGCGGCTGTGGGTGTTCAATGGCTTCCTCCAGGATCGCTACCGCGTGTCGTCCGATCTCTCGCTGATCGCCGGCGTCAAACTCGAGAGCTCGACATTCAGCGGCTTGCAGGTGCTGCCGAATTTGCGGCTCGCGTGGCAGCCGAATCCCCGCGCCTTGTGGTGGGCCGCGGTGTCCCGGGCTGTTCGTACGCCGTCGCGGATCGATCGCGATCTGCAGGCGCTTCCGCTGCTTGCCCCGGCGCCGGAGTTCCAGTCGGAAAAGCTGATTGCCGTGGAGGCGGGTTACCGGGGCCAGCCGAGCGTCAACACCACGCTTTCGGTCAACGGCTTCGTTAATTTCTACGACGATCTGCGCACGACCGAATTCGTCGACGGACACTTCCAGCTCGAGAACGGCGCGCGAGGGCGGACCTACGGGGTCGAGGCGTGGGGGACGGCGCAGCTCACGCCCTGGTGGCGCGGATCGATCGGGGTTTCGACGCTCTTCAAGGACCTGCATGACAAGCCGGGCCATGTCGAGCTCATCCCCCGCAACTCGCTCGGCAACGACCCGGAATGGCAGGTGCTCGGCAAGAGCGATTTCGAGCTTGGCAAGCGGCTCCAGCTGACCCTCGATGCGCGGGCGGTGGGCCGGATCAGGCAGGCGCCCGAGATCGGCTCCTATGTCGAGGCCGGGGGTGAGCTCTCGTTCGCGGCCACTCGCCGCATCAGCCTGTTCGTTGCCGGACGCAACCTGCTCCACCGGACCCACGAGGAGAGCAACGACCCCGGCGCCGCCCAGCTTGCCAGGCGGACCATCACCGCCGGGGCGCGCGCGCGGTTCTGATGGGCGCGGCGCGGCTTTTTCTCCTGTCGGTCGCGGCAGCACTCGTTGCGGTGTCGCCGCTGGCCGCAGAGCCGACCGACATTGCGGTCAAGGCCGCGTTCCTGCCGCGCTTCGCCCGCTATGTGACCTGGCCGGCCGCCGCCATGCCCCGCGGCTCCGATCCGTTCGTCCTGTGCATCATCGGCGCCGACCCGTTCGGCGGAATGATCGACGAGGCCGCGCGCTCGCAGCTGGTCGACGGCCGCAAGATCGAGGTCAAGCGGATGGACTCGGCGGCCGGAGTGGACGGCTGCCAGATCGCCTTCGTTTCCGCCGGCCGCGCCCAGTCGATGGCCGCGATCGGGCGGCGGCCGGTGCTGACGGTCACCGATTCGGCGAGCGGCGGCGAGCGGGGAATCATCAATTTCACGCTCGTCGGCGGGCACGTCCGGTTCTTCATCGACCAGTCGGACGCCGCCCAGCGCGGGCTCACGATCAGCTCGCGCCTGCTCGCGCTCGCCGTCGGAGTGCGGCAGTGATGGCCCCCGACGGGACGGCGATCGGCTGGCGATCGGCGCCGCTGGCGATCTTCGGCATCGCGCTTCTGATCCTGCTCGGCGGGATCGTCGTCATCGTCCAGAACGAGGGCACCTACGACCGCGCCCGGGTCGAGCAAACGCAGGCCCTGGCCGATGTGCTCGCCGCCTCGACCGCCGCCGCCGTCGACTTCGACGACCGTGCCGCCGCCCAGCAGGCCGTCGATGCGTTCCACGTCAACAAGCAGATCCGGCTGATCGGCGTGTTCGGCCGCGACGGGAAAGCGGTCGCCGGCTACGTCCGCGACGGCAGCCCGATCCCCGACAGCATCGCCGCCTTGCCAGCGCCGCCGGACAATGCCTTCCGGGTCCAGTCGCCGATCGTCCAGGCGGGGCAGCATGTCGGGACCGTCTATCTCGGCATCGACCGCGAATCCGCCTCGCGCCGGGCATCGCGCTACCTCACCATCCTCGGCCTCTTCGTGCTCGCCGCGCTGGTCGTCGCCAGCCTCGGCCTCGCCCAATCACAGCTCCGCCGCGCCAACACCGAGCTCGCCAGCCGCGCCGAGGCGCTCGCCCAGTCGAACGTCCTGCTCGAGGAGCAGATGGAGGAGCGCGCCAAGGCCGAGGACCAGCTTCGCCAGAGCCAGAAGATGCAGGCGCTCGGCCAGCTCACCGGCGGCATCGCCCACGACTTCAACAACCAGCTGACGGTCATCCAGGGCTCGGCCGACATGCTCGCCCGGCCGGAGATCGCCGACGAGAAACGGATCCGCTTCGCCCAGGCGATCGTCCAGTCGGCGACCAACGCGGCCGCGCTCACCAGCCAGCTGCTCGCCTTCGCCCGCCGCCAGCCGCTCAAGCCCGAGCGGCTCGACCTCAACCGCCTGATCCGCGAGATGGACGACCTGCTCGAACGCACGATGGGCGAGCGGGTGAAGGTGGTCACCGCCCTCGCGCCGACGCCGTGCCGGGTCGAGGTCGACCGCGCCCAGCTCCAGTCGGCGATCCTCAACATCGCGTCCAACGCCCGCGACGCGATGAAGGCCAAGGCGGGGCAGGGCGGCAGCGGCACCCTCACCATCCGCACCCGCGACCTTGGCCCGGCCGGCGAGAACGACCGGCGCATGGTCGCGGTCGAGATCGCCGACACCGGCGAGGGCATGTCGCCCGAAATCGCCGACCGCATCTTCGAGCCCTTCTTCACCACCAAGAGCATGGGCCAGGGCACCGGCCTGGGGCTCAGCCAGGTGTACGGCTTCGCCAGCCAGTCGGGCGGCGAGGTGCGGGTCCGGAGCGAGCCCGGCAAGGGCACCGTCATGACCCTCGTCCTTCCCAGCGTCGATTCGAGCCCCCCGGCGCAAGCCGCCGCCGACCTCGCCGCCGCCGCGCTGCCCCCGGCGACGATCCTGGTGGTCGAGGACAATGAGGACGTCGCCCTGTTCGCCGAGACCCTGCTGGGCGAGCTCGGCCACCACGTCACCCGCGCCGCCACCGGCGAGGAAGCGCTAGAGCTCGCCCGCAAGCGGCGCTTCGACATCGTGCTCAGCGACGTCGTGATGCCGGGCATGGGCGGCCTCAAGCTCGCCGACACGCTCGCCCGCGAGCAGCCCGACCTCCCGGTCATCCTCGCCACCGGCTACAGCCAGGACATCGTCGAGGGCGGCAGCGGCGGCCGGCCGGTGATCCTCAAACCCTACCGCCTCGCCACCTTGTCCGAAGCGCTGGCCGAGGCGATGCGCCGGTAAGCTGAGCCACCGAGGGTGCGCCGCCGACGCGAAGCGGCGTCGAAGCAGCGCGAAGAGATGGCGAAGGCCGGCCAGCGGGTCGCCGCTTGTTCGGTTGGTTTGGATGGAACAAGCCACCCAAACGCGAACCCGACTGACGTCACGGGATTCACGCCCGTGACGGCCGCGAAAACCCGCGGAAGTTGCCAAAGTTGTGCCCTCAACGCGTACGCGCGCGCACGCGAGGGGGTCGTCCGCTTCGTCGGCTGTGTCCCGTTCCGGGCGAATCCGAGGATGACCGAAGGTGAAACGCAGCAAACGCAGCGATCCCACACGCGCGTGTGCGAGCGCGGGCGCGCGAAGCAGCGATCGGACAGGAGTGGCGAAGGATGCGGACCGATGGCGCGTTCATCCGGCAGGATATGCCGAAAGGGCGGCGGTGTAGGACAGGAATTTCTTGCTCCGGTCCTTGCAAGCGCTACGCTCGCGCGGCTCGGGCGGAGGGTGCGTGACCAACAAACTGTTCTACGGCGACAATCTCGACGTGCTGCGGCGCAAGATCGAGAGCGGAAGCGTCGATCTCTGCTACATCGATCCACCGTTCAATTCGAAGCGCAACTACTTCCAGATTTACAACAACCAGGGCAGCGAAGACCGCGCCCAGGCACAGGCGTTCGTCGACACCTGGACCTGGGAAGACGATGCGATCAAGGGCCTGAACTACATCCTCGACATCGAGCGGCTGCAGCCGCGCGCCGGTGAGACCGTGTGGACTGAGCAGACGGTGGAGCTGATCCGCGGCCTGGAGAAGGTACTCGGGCGCGGATCGCTACTCGCCTACCTGGTCCACATGAGACTGCGGATCGTCGAAATCCACAGAGTGCTAAAGCCCACTGGCAGCTTTTACCTCCACTGCGATCCGACCGCGTCGCACTATCTGAAACTGGTGCTCGACGCCGTGTTCTGCGGGCAGGGCGGGGATTTCGTGAACGAACTGATTTGGAAGCGCGCCGATACTGTGAAAGGAAATACTGGACAGGGAATCCAGTTTTTTGACCGCAACACAGACACAATTCTATTTTACACGAAATCCGTTGAAAAGACGTTTTTCCCGCAATTCATGCAGTACAGCGATAAGTATATCAAAGATTTTTATAAGTATAAGGAGCCGAGCACCGGCCGAGTTTACCGACTGATCAGCATGACTGCACCTGGAGATGCTGCAAAAGGCAATCCCTTTTACGACGTAATGGGAGTTAAGCGATACTGGCGTTATTCACGTGAACGAATGCAGGCGTTCATTGAGGCGGGCATGGTGGTTCAAACCAAACCAGGTAACGTACCGCAACGGAAGCAATACCTTGACGAAGGAAAGGGCGTTCCCGTTCAATCCCTGTGGGACGACGTGCCTGCCCTTCATTCACAAGCTGCTGAACGCCTCGGCTACCCAACCCAGAAACCCGAAGCGCTACTCGAACGCATCATCAAAGCCTCGTCGAACGAGGGCGACACGATCCTCGATGCCTATTGCGGAGCGGGACAACCGTGGCGGTGGCGCAGCGGCTCAATCGGCAGTGGATCGGGATCGACATCACGTACCAGTCGATCGCGCTGATCCTCAAACGCTTTCAGGACACCTACGAGGAGAATGGGACCTGGCCCCAGGTTGAAGCCAATATCCTGCTCGACGGGGTGCCGCGCGATCTCGAAAGCGCGATGGCGCTGGCCAACCGCAGGGACGACAAGACCCGTAAGGAATTCGAGAAATGGGCGGTGCTCACCTTCTCAAAGAACCAGGCGCGGATCAACGAGAAGAAGGGTGCCGACGGCGGCATCGACGGGATCGCTTACTTCCTCAAGGACAAGGGCGAGAACGGCAAGGCGATTTTCCAGGTGAAATCTCGCCCCGGCAATCGCGCCGACCTTGCGACGCTCAACAGCGACCGGATGCGCGAGAAAGCGGACTTTGGGTTCCTGATCTGCACCGCGCTTCCGACCAAGCCGATGCGCGACGAGATAGCGGCGGCCGGCAAATACAAGCATCCGCTGCTCAACCGCGAGGACGACCGCCTGCAAGTCATCACCGTGGCGGAGCTGTTCCCGCCTCACAACCGCAGGCTCGATCTGCCTATGGCCCGTGCGGACGCAGTCAAATCCGCGGAAGCCCTCGATGATGCTGACAAACAGGGGTCACTGCTTTGAGCGACCTGAAGCTCTTTCACCTTGCGGGAGATAACGTTGCCCAGCTTTCCGGCGGCGCGGTGAGTTTGGAGCGATCGCTTCAGAATACCTTCGAGAAGAATTTGGAGGCCTTGCTCGGTGTCCGTTTCCTTGCATCGGAACACATTACCGAGGGTGGTCGCATGGACACGCTCGGCATCGATGAGAATGGGACGCCGGTGATCGTCGAATACAAACGATCATCGAACGAGAACGTGATCAACCAGGGCTTGTTTTATCTCAACTGGTTGATGGGGCATCGAAAGGACTTCGAGTGGCTGGTGCTTGAGCGCTTCGGCAAGGACGAAGCAAAGAAGGTGGACTGGTCCGGCCCCAGACTGATCTGCATCGCGGCTGATTTCACGAAGTACGACGAGCATGCGGTCAAGCAGATGAACCGCAACATCGATCTGATCCGCTATCGCAAGTTCGAAGGCGACCTGTTGCTCCTTGAGCAGCTCACCAGCACCGGCTCGCAAAACCCTTACGCAGCTTCCGCCGAGCGGGTGCCCTCGGTTGGCAAGAACAAATATACTACCGTAACCGAGCACATGGCCAAGGCGCCGCCGGAGCTGAAAGACAGGTATGAAGCATTGGCCGCCTTCCTCACGGCGCTGGGCGACGACGTGACGGTAAAGGTAACGGATTATTATATCGCATTCCGCCGTATCAAGAATTTTGCCACGCTTGAATTCAGGGTGAATCTCAACAAGCTGCTGATTTACGCGAAGGTGAACCCCGACAGCGTCCAGATCGAGAATGGGTTCACGCGCGACGTGCGCGGGATCGGACATTTCGGCACTGGCGACTTGGAGATAACGCTGGCTTCCGACGGCGACTTTGAGAGGGCAAAGCCGCTGCTCGAACGCGCTTACAACGAGGCGTGAGCCTCAGTCGGTGAACAGCTCTACTCCGCCGCCACCAGTTCGATCTTCACTCGCCTTCCGACCAGCTCCGCCGCGCGCTGCAGGGTCTCGATCGTGACGTTGCCCGCCTCCGGATCGAGCACCCGATCAACCTGCGTCCGGCTGGTGCGCATCTGCTTGGCGAACTGGTTCTTGCTGAGCTTGCGCTCGCGCATCGCCTCGGCGAGCTGCCACGCAACGACTTCCTTGACCGCCTTCGCCTGAAACTCCTCGAATATGCCTTCCTGCGCCAGGAATTGGTCGAGCGTCGATCCGCGATGCTTGTTGTCAGCCACGTTCCACCTCTGCTTCAGCTCAATCTTTTGCGGACGTGAGCTCATTCGGTTTTCAGATGCGCAGCATGCACTTTATAAGGTGCAACATCAAGCTGGCCCCTGCCCAGATGGATCCCGGATCGGGTCCGGGATGACGAAACGGCAAGGCGGGGTCACGCGAGTGAATCGCGTGACCGCGTCGGACGGGTTCGGTTCGCTTCAGGCTCGCCGCCCCGCCGGCCGGGTGAGTGATGTCTCTTCGACGCTGCTAACGATTGCTGCGCAATCGCTTCGCTGCGCTCGGCATCACTTCACGCGCTCGACCTGCTCGAACTCCAATTCCACCGGGGTAGCACGCCCGAAGATCGATACCGACACCTTGACCCGGCCGCGGTCGAAATCGAGTTCCTCGACCGTGCCGTTGAAGGTCGCGAAGGGGCCGTCGAGGACCTTGACCGCATCGCCGATCTCGTAATCGACGCTGATCTTCTGCTTGGCGCCGTGGGCGGCGGCTTCTTCCTTGGTGTCGAGCATCCGCGCCGCCTGGGCGTCGGGGATCGGCTGGGGCTTGCCGCCGGGGCCGAGGAAGCCGGTGACCTTGGGCGTGTTCTTGACCAGGTGATAGACCTGGTCGTTCATCTCCAGCTTGGCGAGCACGTAGCCGGGCATGAACTTGCGGTCGGACTGAACCTTCTTGCCGCGCTTGACCTCGGTGATGGTCTCGGTCGGGACCTCGATCTGCTCGACGAACGGCTCGAGCTGGAGCCGCTTCGCCTCGCTCTGGATCGAATCGCGGACCTTGTTCTCGAAGCCGGAATAAGCGTGGATGATGTACCAGCGGGACATGTGATCTACCTGTTCAGTTCATTCTCCCTCTCGCCATTGGGAGAGGGTTGGGTGGGGTGCGGAGTCCCGGGCTAACCGAGGAAGCTCAGCAGATATTTGACGGCGCTCGCGAACACCGCGTCGACGCCGAAGAAGAAGAAGGCGAGCAGCAGGGTCATGATCATCACCATGATCGCGGTGGCGACGGTTTCCTTGCGGGTCGGCCAGTGGACCTTGCCGGTCTCGACGCGGACCTGACGGATGAATTGACCGGGGGAGGTTTTGGCCACTTGTTGCTATACCTTCACGAATGAGCCGTCACGCGCGTGAATCGCGTGACGTCGATCCTTGCTGCGCAAGGTCGGCCGGCCTTCGGCGTCTCTCGCACAGCTCACTCCGCTTCGCTCGCTTTGCTGATGCTCGGCGCCTCGGCGGATAGAAAAGTGCCCCGCGAGGCCTGAGCGGCCGGCGGGGCTGACGGTCACTTAGCGCCGGTCGGGCCAGTCTTCAAGGTTGCGAAGCAGCATCGGCATGGCTAACCCGCGCGGCGGCCTAGGGGTATAGCTCAGTTGGTAGAGCATCGGTCTCCAAAACCGAGGGTCGTGGGTTCGAGTCCCTCTGCCCCTGCCACTCCGCTCGTCGCCGTCGCCTAACGGAACCCGCGCCCGTTCAGGGGATTTGCAGGAAGCCGATCCTAGCGGAGCCGAAATGACCGACCGTACCGCCTTCGATACCGCCACCCGAATCGCCGCGGGCGATGACGGAACGACTTACGACGGGGTCGCGATTGCGCTTCACTGGGCGACCGCGCTGCTGGTGCTGTTCCAGTTCGCCACCGCCTTCACCTGGGACTGGTTCTCCCGCGACACCCGCGAGTCGATGCAGGGCCTGCACGTCTCGTCCGGGATCCTGCTGACGCTGGTCATCGTCGCCCGGGTGACCTGGCGGCTCATCCCCGGGCACCAGGTGTCGTCGCTGGGGATCGGCTGGGTGAAGCTCGCGTCGAAGAGCGTCCATTATCTGCTGTACGCCCTGCTGCTGACCCAGGCGATCCTCGGCTTCATCGTCGGCTGGTCGGCGGGACATCCGATCCACTTGTTCGGACTGGCGATCCCCGGGCCGATCGGCGCGCTTCCCCGCCCGGTCCGGCACGACATCCGCGAAGTGCATCAGTGGGTCGGATACAGCATCGTCATCATCGCCTGCGGCCATGCGCTGGCCGCGCTGTATCACCATTATGCGCTTCACGACCGGGTGCTCGGGCGCATGTTCCCGCGGGCGCGAAAGGCCGAAGCCGCAAGCTAGGTTGCGGCGGGCACCTTGCGGATCGAGCGGCTGACCTCGATCGTCAGCTGCTGGTCGTTGCGGACGATCCTAAGGGTCGCCGATGCGACCACTGCGTCGAGCGCGCGGCTGAGCTCCGAGGCGCTGGAAACCGGCTGGTCGTCGACCGCGATGACTACGTCGCCGGCGCGAAGTCCTCCTCTCGCGGCGGCCGAGCCCGGCTGGATCAGCGCCACGCCGGCGCCGCGGGCGCGTGGATCGCCGGTGCGGGCGGCGAGGTCGGGGGTGAAATCGATCGCTCGAAAGCCGAAGCTGGCGATCGGGCTGAGGTTGTCGCGGATCAGCTCGTCGACGATCACCGCGGCGATCGGGCCCGGGAGCAGGCTGCCGCCCCCGCCGCTGGTCGCCACGCCGAGCACCGTGCCGTCGGCGCCGAAGAACGGACTTCCAGGGGAGAGGGGCGGCGTTCCCGGCTGCATTCGGATATAGGTGCCCTGGGCGAGCGCATCGACGAGGAAATCGCTGCCGATCATCGACTCCTGCGCTGCACAGCCCGTGCCGCTGGTCTGAAGCGAGAATCCGAAGTCGCCGACGCGCGCGAAGGCCTGGTCCGAGATGGTCGCGGGGGTCAGCCCGGGGACATCGGCGTGGGCGAGGGCGAGTCCGGAGACGGGATCGGTGCGGACCTCGTCGATCGCCGCCTTGCGGCCGTCGCCAAAGGTCGCCTGGAGGCCCGAGGAGTTCGGCAGTGGGGCGGCGGCGACCAGCCATCCGTCCGCCGAAACCGCGAAAGCGGCGCCCTGGATCGCTCCCGGTGAGCCGTTACCTGAGTCGATCCGCGCGATTGCCGGGCACAGCCGGTCGATCGCCGGCGCAAGGCTCGGGAAGGTCGGTTGGCGGATGATCTGGACGATCGCTCGGCCCGGAGCACCCGGCGTTCGGCTGGGGGGCGCGAGGCCGCGGCCGACATAGCCCGCGCCAACCGCGGCCACGGCGACAATCGCGAGCCACAGGAGCGTGCCGCGTCCGGCCTGCCGGGGGGCGATGTTGGGATCGCGATCACTCACCGAACAGGTCCCGCTGCGCTTTTTCGACTTCCTCGGCGTAGCGGCGGCGAACGAAGCGTTCCGATAGCGTGCCCAGGACCGTTCCGTTGATGTCGATCACGGCGAGGTACGGCGCATCGCTCTGGTCGAACGCCAGCATCACGGACCGCACATCGTCCTCCGGCGAGAGGGTCGGATCCTCGGTACTCGTCAGCATCCCGATCTCGGCGTCGACATCCAGTTGCGGGTCGAAGGCTCTCGTCGTCTCGACGATGCCGAGGTAGCGGCCGGCAACGTCGGCCACCACGACACGGCCCGTCGAACCGAGCGGAAAGCGCCGTCTGAACTCGGCGACAGTGGCCGTGGGCGCGATCGTATCCGGGCTGCGTTGCATCATCCTGCCGGCCGTGAGATTGCGGACCCAGCCGACGTCGCGGGCGCTGCGAATGTTCTCGCCGCGCGTGTGCAGCCGCCACGTGGAGAAGGAAAAGCCGAACGTCTCGCGAACCACGGTGCTGGCGCACAGACCGGCGACCAGCGCGACGCTGGTGAGAGCGAAATCGTGGGTGGTTTCGAGCACCAGCATCGACATGGTCATCGGCGCGCCGATGATGGCAACGCCCATCGCCGCCATGCCGATCAGCGCGGCGTCGCTGGGATCGATCGGCGGCAGCCCGGAGACGTGCGCCGCCGCGCCGCAGAACAGCTGGCCGACGAGCGATCCGATGAACAGCGACGCGAAGAACAGGCCGCCGCGGAAGCCGAAGCCGAGCGAGATCGAAGAAGCGGCGATCTTGATGCACAGGACGACCAGCAGGAAGCGCACGGCGACTTCGGCGCCGAGATCGAGGTGCAACGCGCCGTGGCCGGCGGACAGCGCCTGCGGGGTCACCATCGCCAGCGGAATGACGAAAATGCCGCCGATCGCCGGCCGGTACGCATCGGCGACGGGCAGGGAGCGGACCCGCGCCTCGATCCAGGTCACCGCCCGCATGATGCCGATCGCGACCCCGGCGCACAGAATGCCGAGGCCAGCATAGAGCAGATAGTCGATCGTCGTGATCGCCCGTGCGCCAGGCAGAGCGGTCAGGTATGCCTCGAAGCCGAGCAGCCGCACCAGCAGGACCGCGGAGATGCAGGCGGCGCCGACGGGCGCGATCGCCGCCGGCGTATAGGCCCCCAGCACAATTTCGAACGCGTAGAAGGCGCCGGCCAGCGGAGCGCTGAACGCAGCACCGATCGCGGCGCCCGCGCCGGCACCGACCAGTGTCCGGAGATCCGCGCGCCTGAGCTTCAGCCAGTCGCCGACGATCGAGGCAATTCCGCCCCCTGCCTGACCGTAGGCGGCCTCTAGCCCGACGGACGCGCCGACACCGTTGGACAGGATCGTCTGGACGCACACCAGCGCGGTGTCGCGCCACGGGATCATGCCTCCGTGAAGTGCATTCGCCTCGACGATGTCGACCGGCTTGCGCCACCGCCGGATGGCGGCTCGACTGCCGAGCCCAAGCAGCAGGCCGCCGATCGGGAGCGCGAGAAGGCGTCCGGGCGAAATGACGCTGGTTGCGCTGAGGCTGCTGGTGCCGATGCCGTAAACCAGCGACTGCAATCCGTGCGCCAGCCGATGGATCAGGACGGTGACGAGACCGGCTGCGAGCCCGACGCCGACCGCGAGGCCGATCACCGCCGCTTCGCTCGACCGGAAGATCGAACGAACCGAGGTCACGGATCGGCTGTAATAATGAGCGGCAACCGAGGGCATCGGTGCGATTTGGCCTCAACACTGACGAACGGGGATGCTCGAGCGCCTATCAGCTTGGGCGGCGTGCGGCCACCCGGCAATCGCCTAGAGAAAGCTGTAGGGATCGACGTCGACGCTCACCCGAACCTTCGGGCTCCAGTCGATCGCCGCGAGCCAGTCGCGGATCACGTCCTGCACGTCGAGGCTTCGCCGGGCGTGAACCAGCAGACGCTGGCGGTGGCGGCCGCGAAGCATCGCCAGCGGGGCGGGGGCGGGGCCGAACACGGCCATTCCGTCGACCTCCGGCGCGGCCTGTCCGATCCGCCGGGCGACACCCTCCGCCTGCGAAGCGTCTTCGGCTGAAATCACGATGGCCGCGAGCCGGCCGAACGGCGGCATGGCGGCTTCGCGGCGGGCCTCCGTCTCGGCGGCGTAGAAGCCGGCGGTATCGCCTTTGACCAGCGCCGCGATGACCGGTGCGTTCGGATCATGGGTCTGGACGAACACCCGGCCCGGCTTGTCGCCGCGCCCTGCGCGACCGGCGACCTGCTGGATCTGCTGGAAGCTGCGCTCCGCGGCACGCAGGTCGCCGCCAGAGAGGCCGAGGTCGGCATCGACCACGCCGACCAGCGTCAGGTTTGGAAAGTGATAGCCCTTGGTCACCAGCTGGGTGCCGATGACGATGTCGATCGCGCCCGCTTCCATCGCGCCGACGAACTCGGCCGCGCGGAGCGGGGACCAGATGGTGTCCGACGTGACCACCGCCGTCCGCGCATCGGGAAACAGCTCGGCGACCTCATCGGCGATCCGTTCGACGCCCGGCCCGCACGCGACCAGGCTGTCTTCCTCGCCGCATTCCGGGCAAGCCTTGGGCGGCGGCATGACATGGCCGCAATGGTGGCAGGCGAGACGGTGCATCAGCCGGTGCTCGACCATCCACGCGGTGCAATTGGGGCACTGGAACCGGTGGCCGCAATGGCGGCACAGGGTGAGGGGGGCGAAGCCGCGGCGGTTGAGGAACAGCAGTGACTGCTCGCCGCGCTCGAGATTGGCCTCGATCTCCGCAACCAGCGCAGGCGCGAGCCAGTGGGCCCGTGGGGGCGGGTCCTGCGTCAGGTCGATGGCGGCGATATCCGGCATCGACGCACCCGCGAAGCGTTCCGGGAGAGCGACTTCGCGATAGCGGCCGATCTCGACCATGTGCCTGCTCTCGATCGCCGGGGTCGCCGAGGAGAGGATGACCGGGATATCCTCGAACTTGGCGCGCATGACCGCGGTGTCGCGCGCGTGGTACTGGACTCCCTCCTCCTGCTTGAATGTGGGTTCGTGCGCCTCATCGACCACGATGAGGCCCAGTTTCGCATACGGCAGGAACAGCGCCGAGCGCGCGCCGACGGTGACGGCTGCTTCGCCGCTGGCGATGCCGCGCCAGGCGCGCCGCCGCTGCGACGAGCGCAGGTCCGAGTGCCAGGCGACCGGAGCGCAGCCGAAGCGCGCTTCAAAGCGCTTCAGGAATGGCTCGGTGAGCGCGATTTCGGGGAGCAGCACGAGCGCCTGCTTTCCCTGGCGGAGGCACTCGGCGATGGCTTCGAAATAAACTTCGGTCTTGCCGGAGCCCGTCACGCCGTCAAGAACCATGGGATCAAAGCCCTGGCCTATCGCCGAAGCGAGGCTCGCGGCGGCGTCGACTTGATCGGCGTTGAGTGCCGGCGGCGCAAAATCCGCATGGGGGCGGGCGAGGGGACGGTCGGCATCCACGGCGAC
This sequence comes from Sphingomonas sp., assembly GCA_025981625.1. The sequence goes on from JAICXF010000014.1 coordinate 33,092, forward strand.
GGCCTCGAATGCTCCGGCATTGACCAGGCCGCGCAACACGCTGTCGCTCACGCCGGCATGGTCGGCAAGCTCGCGGACCGTGCCCTGCCGTCCTTCGAGGGCGGCGAGCGCTTTCGCGCGCTGCGGCGTCAGGCGATCGGGCGCGATGCCGGTCGGGCGATATTCGGTCAGCTGCCGCGGCCCGTCCAACGCGGCCGACGAGGGCAGGACCATGCGGAGGACGGACGCGAGGGGGCTAAGGTAATAATCGGCGGTCCACTCGCACAGCCGCCGCAGCGGCGCGGCGATCGGCGGGACGGGAAGAACCGACGCCAGCGGGCGAAGCCGGTTGTCCCCGACCTCCTCTGTCGGGAGGCGCTCCGGCTCCCACACCACGCCGAGCAACTGCCGCGGCCCAAGCGGCGCGACGACGATCGAGCCGGGCTCGACATGCATGCCGTCGGGCACGCGATAGTCGAGCGGGCCCAGCGCGGTATTCAGCGTCACGACACGGGCGCGGGAAATGCTCATGCGCTGCGAAACGCAGCAAACGCAGCAAGCATACGCGTGCGCACGCGGGTTTCCGCCCGACGGCGTCTGCGCAAGTGCAGAGTCTCGGATGGGCAGCTGCTGGTCACCGGTCGCGCTTAAGCACAACCGGGCTGCTGAAGGACAGTGCGCCTACACGACCTTGACGCTCATCGGCTCAATCGCGGTCGTCTCTTTCTCCCCTCCCTGGAAGGGAGGGGCTGGGGGTGGGTGCCGCCGAGGCACTCGGCGGCTCGGTTCACGATGGCATCGAACACGCCATCCGGGTTGTCATCCAGTTCGCTGTTCCAGACCCGCAAAACCGTCCAACCTTCCCGGGCGAGAAACGCGTCGCGCTGCTGGTCCCGCTCGGATTCGGCATGCTGGCTGCCGTCAAGTTCAACGACGAGTTTCGCCTGCCGGCACGCGAAATCGGCGAAGTACGGTCCGATCGGAAGCTGACGCGTAAACTTTGGCCGAAGGCGGGAAATCATGCCCCACAGCTTGCGTTCGTGCCGCGTCGCGCTGGTGCGCAATGCTCGTGCACGCTCTGTGGTATCGAACGGGACACGGCGGCTCATGGCTCGAGCGTAAGGCAAGCGCGCGCTTCGCGCACCCACCCCCGACCCCTCCCTTCCAGGGAGGGGAGTAGAGTCTACTTGCCCCGCTTCTTGCGGTGGCTGTCGAGGTCGAGGACCGCCGATTCTTCCTCGGGCTGCAGCAACCCTAGGCGCCGCGCGACCTCCTGATACGCCTCCTCGACTCCGCCGAGGTCCTGGCGGAAGCGGTCCTTGTCGAGCTTGTGGTTGGTCTTGATGTCCCACAGCCGGCAGCCGTCGGGGCTGATCTCATCGGCGAGGATCACCCGCGCATAATCGCCTTCATAGACTCGCCCGAACTCGAGCTTGAAGTCGATCAGCCGGATGCCGATCGCCGCGAACATGCCGGACAGGAAATCGTTCACCCGGATCGCCATGTCGGCGATGTCGTTCATCTCGTCCTGCGTCGCCCAGCCGAAGCAGGCGATATGCTCGTCGGCGATCATCGGATCGCCGAGCGCGTCGTCCTTGTAATAATATTCGATGATCGTGCGGGGCAGCTGCGTGCCTTCCTCGATCCCCAGCCGCTTCGACAGCGAACCCGCGGCGACGTTGCGGATCACGACTTCGATCGGGATGATCTCGACCTGCCGGATCAGCTGTTCGCGCATGTTGAGGCGGCGGATGAAATGCGTCGGGACGCCGATCGCGCCGAGCGCGGTGAAGACATGCTCGCTGATGCGGTTGTTGATCACGCCCTTGCCGCTGATCGTGCCCCGTTTCTGGGCGTTGAACGCGGTCGCGTCGTCTTTGAAATACTGGATGAGCGTGCCCGGCTCCGGACCCTCGTAGAGGATCTTGGCCTTGCCCTCATAAATCTGGCGGCGGCGAGCCACGGTTCGCGTCACTCCAAGTCAAAGTCCGGAAGGAGCGCGCGCTATAAGCGAGGAGGGCGGCGCGTGCTAGTCCGCCCTCCCTCGGGGAAGTCATGGCCGTCGCGCGGGGCCGGACCGATCGGACCAGGGGGCCGAATATTCGATGCGGTTGAGCACGGCGAATGCATGGCCGAACGCCCGCTTCACCCGCCCAGCGACAGCGGAGATCGCCGAATTCAATTCGCTTCGGCCGGCACGGTACTGGCGATCGAACAGTTCATCGATCATGGTCACCATCCTCCTTTCCTCCTCGAAATCAGAGCGCGAGCGGGAATTCGTCGGTGCGGTCGTTCGCCGGACTGAGCGCATGCTCGATCACGGCCAGGCGCGACGCTTCGCCAAGCACACGCCACGAGCGCGCGGTCGAGCGGTTGGCCTTGGCCCTGGCGACCTGCTCGACAGGTCCGTTTTCGATGAACGCACGGGTATTGAGGCCATAAATCATGGCGCGTGTCCTTTCGTGTCGGTGGTCGCCGGCGGGAGCCGGGGAGCGTCGAGGGTCTGTCCTCGCCGGCGACTGCGATTGGAAATACGTTTTCCCGCTTCGTTCCGCCAATCAAACGCTCGACAGAATCGATAAATTCCACTTATGAGGTGAGCTTATGCGGCGGCTTCCTCCACTGGCGTCGATCCGGGCGTTCGAGGCCGCCGCGCGGACCGAGAACTTCACCGCCGCGGCGGCCGAACTGGGGATGACCCAAGCCGCTGTTTCCTATCAGGTGAAGAGCCTGGAGGAGCGGTTGGGAGCGCCGCTGTTCTTCCGCGAGAAGGGACGGGCGCGGCTGACTCCGCTCGGGCAAAGGCTTCTTCCGGCACTTTCGAATGCGTTCGACACGATCGAAGCCGCCTTCGCCAGCCATCGCGAGGACGACGAGTCGCTGCTGACGATCACGACCACGCACACCTTCGCCAACACGTGGCTGGCGTGGCGGCTTGGCGGATTCCAGATGGAGCATGCCGACCTCGCCGTCCGAATGACCACCAGCAATGAGTTGTGCGACCTGCGCGGCGGCGATGCCGATGTCGCGATCCGAGCCGGCCACGGCGGCTGGGAAGGAATGGACGAGCACCGGCTGTTCGAATCCGAATTCACCCCGATGGCCAGTCCCGAGTGCATCGCGACGGTCGAGCGCAAGCTCGGCCGCCGCCTGGAGCCGCGCGACATTCCGCATCAGAACCTGATCAATCCCGGCGACGATTGGTGGCAGCAATGGTTCGCCGACAATGGGGTGCCCGCCGACAAAGCCGTCCTGAGCAGAGCCGGTATCCGGCTCGAAAATCAGGCGAACGAGGGGCACGCGGCGATGGCCGGGCTCGGCTTTGCGGTCCTGACGCCGTTGCTGTGGAAAGGCGATGTTGCCGCGGGGCGGCTGTGCGTGCCGTTCGCGAAGCGCGTTTCCACGCGCGGATGGGCTTATTGGCTGGTGCTTCCCCGCGAGCGCCGGATGGTGCCGAAGGTCAAGCGATTCCGCGAATGGCTGATCGCCGAAATGCGGATTGCGCGCGAGGAGCTGGACGGCGGCTGGGCCAGCCAGGGCCGGGTGCCGGACTCGCAAAAAGGGTCCGTGGCGGCGGCCTAGGCCCCTCGTTTACAAGACGTTGACCTCACAATGGTTAACGAATCTGCTTGCATTATTAACCAAGATGGGGCCTCGTCTGTCGTCCAGCCGACGCAAATTTCGAGTCGCGACTCCTCCTGGGGCGAAGGGAGCGCATGGTTCGTTTGGTTTCTCAAGACGGGCGACTGACCCGCGCGAGCCGTCGCGCGGCGCTTCTGTGCGCCTGCGCCGCGGCGGCCCTGGCGAGCCAGCCTGCGCTGGCCGCCCCGCTGGATTCTTTCCCTAGAAATCTGTCACAGACGCTCGGCGCGACTCCGGTCAGGCCGACCATCAAGGCTGGCGAGTCCGGCGCTGGTCCGGCGACGAACGGCTTGCCCGCCACGGCGCCGCCCAGTCCCGGCGGAGCCACGCCTCCGACCATCACGTCACCGGCGGTAACTGCGAACAGCGGCGCGTTCGACGTGGCGGTAAACGCGCCGGATCCGAAATCCGGCAACGGCAAGGATGGCGACGCCGCACCCAACGCTCGTGTTCGAACGCTGCCGCCGAGCGGTCCGCTATCGCCGACCGTTCCGCTGCCTCCGGCGCGCGTTGAGCAGATGTTGGTTTCCAGCGGAGCGCCGCCGGCCGCGGACCAGGCGCGTATCGACAATGGCGCCATCGTCCTCAGCAGCGCCGCGACTGCCGCGGCGACGAGCTCCGGCAGCAAGACCCCGGTTCAAACGGGCGCGACGACCGAAGCGGCGGGCAATGGCAACGCCGGCACGAACGGCAATTCGGGCAACAGCAATTCGGGCAATGGCAATTCGGGCACCGCCAACGGAAACGGCGGCAACAACGGCAACTCGGGTGGCAATGGCGTAGGCAGCGGCACCAACAGCGGCAACGCTGGCGGCAACGGCAACGGCAACGGCAACTCTGGCGGCGATGGGAACAGCGGCGCCGGAAACGGCAACGGCAATTCGGGCGGCAACGGCAATTCTATGCCAGGTGACCCGTGCGCGATGGCGACCGGCAACCCTTGCAACGGGAACAACGGGAACGGCGGAAGCCAGGGCAACGCGAACCCGCCGCCGCCACCTTCGCCTCCGCCTCCGCCGCCCCCGTCGCCGCCGCCGGCATCATCACCGCCGCCCCCACCACCGCCGCCCGCGCCACCCGGCGATCCCTGCGCCAAGGGCAACGGCAATCCATGCAACGGCAACAATGGCAATGGCGGCAGCCAGGGCAACGCGAACCCTCCGCCCCCACCGCCCCCACCGCCCCCACCCACAACCCCACCGCCGCCCCCGCCACCTGGCGACCCGTGCGCGAAGGGGAACGGCAATCCGTGCAATGGCAACAACGGCAACGGCGGCAGCCAGGGCAACGCGAACCCGCCGCCGCCCCCTCCGCCCCCTCCGCCACCACCACCGCCGCCGCCGCCGCCGCCGCCACCCCCACCTCCACCCGCGCCGGCCGTCCCGCCGCCGCCACCCCCGCCGCCGCCGCCACCACCGCCGCCGCCGCCACCGCCACCGCCACCACCGCCCGTACCCGAGCCGGTGCCCGAGCCCGAGCCACCACCGCTGGTCGCCGCCGCCGCGAGCATGCCCGCGTTCGGCGTGCCCCAACCGGTCGGGCCGTCCCAGC
>JAICXF010000024.1 GCA_025981625.1 Sphingomonas sp.
ATTGACGGGCCTGTTCCTCGCCTGCGTCGCCGTTGACGTCCACGTCACCGACACCTACTTCATCATCGCTCACTTCCACTACATCATGGTCGGCGGCGCCGTGATGGGATATTTCGCGGGCCTTCACTATTGGTGGCCCAAGATCACCGGCCGCTATTATCCCGAATATTGGGCGCGGTTCGCCGCGATCCTCGCCTTTTTCGGCTTCAACGTGACCTTCTTTCCGCAGTTCATCCTCGGCTATCTCGGGATGCCGCGGCGATACCAATCCTATCCGCCCGAGTTCCAGATCTGGCACGTGTTGTCGTCGGCCGGCGCAAGCATCCTCGCCATCGGCTACGCGCTTCCGCTGCTTTACCTGACATGGTCGATATTGAAGGGCGATCGAGCGCCGGCAAACCCGTGGGAAGCAACCGGGCTCGAATGGACCACGCGCTCTCCGCCCCCGCCCGAGAACTTCGATCGGACGCCGACGGTGATCCGGCCGCCATACAAATATGTCGAGGGCAAGCCGTGCATGCAGGCGGCCGATGACTGACGAAGTCCTCACCTTCCAATATGCGAACGCAGTCCAGCAGCGTGAGGCGGTGACCCTCGGCATGTGGGCGTTCCTCGCGACCGAGGTGCTGTTCTTCGGCGCTCTCATCGCCGCATACTTCAACTATCGGATCTGGTTCGGCGCGGAGTTCATCGCTGCAGCGCGAATGACCAAGGTTGTGTTCGGCACCGTCAACACCGGCGTGCTCCTGACCAGCAGTGCGTGCATGGCGATGGCGGTGAACAGCTATGAGGCGGGTTCGAAGCGCGCTCCGGTCCTGTGGCTAAGTGCAACGGCGCTTCTCGGCCTCGCCTTCATCGGCATCAAAAGCGTCGAATACTGGCTCGAATATCAGGAGCATCTCGTCCCCGCGCTCAACTTCGACCTGCAGCGGCATGGGGGCGTCGCCGAAATCTTCTTCATGTTCTATTTCTGCGCGACCGGGCTCCACGCCGTTCACCTGCTGATCGGCATCGGCCTGGTGACCTGGCTCGCGATCTGGATCGGCACCGGCCGGATCAATCGCGCGTCCTCAACGACGCGCCTGATCGGCCTCTACTGGCACTTCGTGGATATCGTCTGGATCTTCCTCTTCCCGCTCATCTACCTGGCCGGGAGGAGCGGATGAGCGCCCGCGCGATCTGGCGCTGCTGGGCGGCGCTGATGCTCTTGCTGGGGCTCACCACCGGCCTGGCCTTCGTGCCTTTGGGACTGGCGCAGCTTGGCGTTTCGCTGGCCATCGCCTGCACCAAGGCTCTGCTCGTCCTTCTGCTGTTCATGGAACTGAAGGCAAGCAGCGGCCTCGTCCGGGTGTTCGCCTGCGCCGGCTTTTTCTGGCTGCTGATCATGATTGCACTGACGAGTGCCGACTACACCCACCGCACCGACCAGCGAGTCCCGGTCGACGAGGTTCGCTGAGCCGCAACTAGCCCTTGTTCTCGTGCCGCTGTTCGCGGATCGGCTGCTTCTTGTTGGCCGCGGCGTTCGGCCCGAGATGCGCATGCCGCGCGGCTTTCTCGAGGCTCTCGTGGAACAGCCGATGGACGAACGGGACGAGAATCCCGGTGGCGAGCCCCCACGTTAGCAGGGAAGCGGCGACCCCGAGCGCAGCCGGTCCCGCGGGCGCGCGTCCGCCGCTGATGATCGGGAGCACCAGTACCGCGCCCGCTGCCCAGAGCGCAAAGCCGAACGCCATGCCGAACAGCCAGCCGCCGTGCACATTATTGGCGGCGCGCCCGAACGTCCGCGCGTAAACCGCGCCGGCAATCGCCATCACGACGCAGCCGGCAGCAAGCGTCGCAACCGTCGAAAGACCGAGGATCTGCGCTTCGACTCGCAACGAACCGAAGCCGATGAGGATCGGAATGGCCGGCACGGTCGCAAGCAGGCCGGACAGCGCGCCCGACAGCAGCGGCCGCTGGCTCGGGCCAGGATCGTAGCCATGAACCGAAAGGAAGTTGGCCATCAGCCGAGCATCTCCTTCAGCGCCCGGCATTCCCGATAATCCGGCTCGTCACGGTACAGCTCGATCAGCTGCTTGTAGGCAAGCCCGACCGTTCGTGCTTCCCGGTTGAGGTCGAAAAGCCCGACGGGATAGACGATGCCGAGCGCGTCGCTCATCGCGATGCTCCAGTCGATCTGGTCGGTGAGGCTGTACCAGGTGAAGCCGACCAGCGGCACGCCGGCGCGGCGCAGCAGCTGGACATTATGCCATTGTCGCCACAGCCATCGGGGCGCGCCGTCGGCATCCGGCTTGTTGGTCTCGGTGTGCATCATCGGCCGCCGGTACCGCTCCCAATATTGGTTCGCGATGACGTACCAGCCGAACAGCTCACCGAGCGCGAGCGGTTTGCCGTTCCGATCGATCAGCCGCTCGTTCCACTCGTAATAATCGACTCCGAGGATGGATCTGCGCGGCACCTTGCGTTGGCCGAGCCGCTTGATGTCGTCAGACGAGATGCCCTGCTGACAAAGCAACCGATGCATCCGATCGCTCAACGGATGAGCGTAGATAAGATCGAGAGGCAGGAACCTGCGTTCGTTCGCGGCGGCGGCGGCTTCCTGGACGTGCGGATCCGGGCAGCAGGGCTGATAGAATTCGCTGCTCTCGCTGTTGATGAAAATCGAATCCGGCCGGTGCTTCAGGATTGCGTCGCTCATGGCGATGCTCGCGTTAGCGAGATTCCAGGCGGCGCGCGCATAGGCGCCCTCGTCGTGAAGCTGCTCGTTCCAGATACCGTCGAGCGCGCTCATCCGAGCGCAGACGTACATCTCGTTCACCGGGGTGTAGAAGCGCACCCACGGGTATCGCTGGGCGAATGCCCCCGCATATTCCGCAAGCGCATTGGCGATCTCGTCGTTCTGCAGGTTTCCCAGCCATGAGGGCACGCCGAAGTGGCAGAGATCGACGATCGGTTCCGGGCCACAGTCGCGCAGCTCCTCGAATTGCGGATCGCAATAATCCCAGTCGTATTGACCGGGCCCGCGAAAGACGAGGTGAAGCGGGGGCCCGTAGCGGATGTGCGTGATCCCGAGCTCGCGGGCGAGTTCCAAATCGTGCTGCCAAAAGGCGTAGTGCCGGGTCGAATCCAGCTCGTCGCGGCGCCAGCGGCCCTGGTCGATGGTCGGATAGCTGCACTCGATTCCCGTGGTGAACATGAAACCGGCAGCGCGATCGGTGCGCTTGTGCTCGCCGGACGGACGCCGAGGCGCCGGTAGCGACGGACGATCGGAGGCGGAATAGCCGACCGGCTTGCGATAGATCGCACCGACGGTCAGTCCGAACAGCGCGTGCGCGGCCAGCAGGGTGCCCGCCGCCGGCGCTGAAAGGGGCGCGAAGAATGCCGCAAGGTCGAGCTTCACCATGTCGACCGGGAGCCTCATCAAGGCGAGTTCCGGATACACCACCAGGATCGCGAGCGAAGCCGGAACGATCGCAAAGATCAGGCCCTGCACCGGCGGGCGAGCGCGGATCCGTCCCCAGACGAAAAAGGCATAAAAGACTGCCCAGCAAACGCCGATGCTCAAGTGAACGACGAGCGCCACGCCCCTGGCAGCGACCGGTGCGCTGCGAAACACCGAAGAGCTGATCTGCCCCACGAAGTCCACGTTGGGCACGCCGAGCCGGGAAGCTGCGTAGGAAACGATTTCCATGATCGCCGCGCCCGTGACGCCGGCGATCACCGCCTTCTTGAGCGAGACGACCCGGATCATTCGGCGAAACCGTCAGGATCAATGGGTGGCGGGGCAGCGGTCATGTCAGCAACAACCGCGGAACAGCGCCGAGCGCTCAGTTCCGACATTAGGCTGCGCAGACTTGACGCGAATCAACGCTTGGGAGGCGCGGCGCGGCGCGAGTGATCGTCCGGCTTGCGGTCTTTTGCATCGTCGGCTTCACCAGGCCCGCCGGCGCTTGCGGCCGGCATCCCGCCTTCCACGCCACCCGCGAGCTCCAGCTCCTTGATTTCCTGCTCGCTGAGGTTCTTCCGGCGTTCTGGCGCCGTTTTGTCGTCCGGAAAGTCTGGACTTCGTCCTGACATGGTCCTGCTCCGCGGCTTGCCTCAACGAACGATCCGATGGGCCGCGCGTTCCGACTGGCGCCGCCCGGCGATCAACCCACCGCCGAATCCGTCGCCTCGGCGGGATTATCGTCGCCAGCCGGCTGGTCGGCGGTATAGTCGGCGTCAGGAAGCGGATTGGGCGTTTCGTCGCCCACCCGCTTTCGCTTCGAGCTCTGCGCCTTTTTCTCGTCGGACTTTTGCTCGTCGGCGTTGAGCCGTTTGCCTTTGCCAGTCATCGGAAAAACCATTTGATTCACGTCCGATTGCTCAACGTTTGAGCGACAGAATCGGACGCCGACGAGGTGCATAATGGCGTTCGTTTTCGTCAGTTCGAACGATGGTCGGGGAGACAGGATTCGAACCTGCGACCCTCTGCTCCCAAAGCAGATGCGCTACCAGGCTGCGCCACTCCCCGACATCTCTGGCCCATCAAACCAATAGTTTGATCGGAACCCGTCGCCGCCTTGCGGGCAAGCCCGCCAAGCACGGTTCCAAATGGCTTGCCAGTCCAAACTCCGCAAGGGCGGAGTGAGGGTCGGTGGGCCCGGCAGGACTCGAACCTGCAACCTAGCCGTTATGAGCGGCCGGCTCTACCGTTGAGCTACAGGCCCTCCCCGGCGGTTCCGCGATAGACGGCGCATCCGCCTCCGCCAAGGCTCAGGCGCGAGGAAAGACCAGCGCGAACGTGTCGCGGTTCGAGACCAGATCGCCACCGGCAATTCGGGCCAGTCCGCGCACCAGCCTTAGAGAGAAGGCGCCGGGCTCCTCCGATCTGAGTCTCGAATCGAATCGGGCACCCTCGCCCGCGGCACGCGAGGCGGTCGGCCCGCTGACGGTGATCCGTGCGCCATCGAGGGCGGTATCGGCCGACAGCTGGAACCGTTCTCCGCGCTCGGCCAGATCGCACAGGGCAGTGAACAGGCGGAACAGCAGGCGGTCGGCAAGTTCGGGCTGGACCGCGGCCGCGACCTCGAACCGTGGCTTAAGCACGTCGAGCGCAGCGCCATTGCTGCTGGCGATGTCCGCGAGTTCCGGCGTTTCCCGTTCGATCAGCGCACCCAAATCGACGCGCTCGCGGCTAAGGCCAGTGGCCGAATGCAGCTTGGCGGCAAAATCGAGATCGTCGATGCCGGTCAGAAGCAGCCGGGCCTGGCGCACGATTTCGGATGCGCGCTCGCGATAGCCCCTGTCCGCCGGGCCGAGATATTGACCCTCGATGATTTCGGCGAACCCGATGATCGCATTGAGCGGCGTCTTGATCTCGTGGACCAGTTCGCGGAGCGAATCCGGGTCCGAAAGCACCTCCGGAACGGCTTCGACCAACAGCGGCGCCGCGGGGGTGTCGCGCAGGGCAACGCCCCGATAGCCGGCGAAGCGTCCGTCGGCGGGCTCGAACGCCGGCACTCCGCTGATCTTCCACTCCCCCGAGACCGGCCCCTCGCCAGCAAGGGTGAGGGACGCATCGCGAAATGGCGCACGCATGGCGAAGGCACGAACCACTTCGGCGTCGACGCGATCGCCCTCGCCGTCCTGCACCCGCGCCAGCGAGCGGCCCACGAGGGGACCCCGAGGCGCACCCTCGACCCAGGCGATGTCGCCCCCGGGCCCACATTCCCAGCGGAACAGCGCCGCCGCCGCGATCGGCGGAGCGCTCGCTTCGCCGGCTGCCGACACCTGACCGGAGCGCAGGCGCCGCCGTCGTTCGATGCGCTCCACCACGTCGTGGAGCGACGGAGACGAAGCGGGCTCGGGGATCGACGGCTCCGAAGGTGCTGGGCGCGGCGGCTCCGCAGCTTCGGGCTCCGCTGCGGTTGCCCGCGCCTCCACGTAAGGCTCGATGCGGAGTTCCGGGTGAAGCGTTTGAATGAAGCGCTGGGTCTCGGGATCGGCGGCCGAGTGAAGCGCGCTCCACTGGCCGGGCTCCAGAGTTGCCGCGGCAAGCACCGGAGCGGACACGGAAAGCCGGTCGGAAGCGAAATATTCGAGCAGCCCGAGCGGTAGCGGAAGCGCCGCGACCGCTCTCGCCGCTGCGGCGCGAAGCGGCTCGTCGATTTTCGGCGCGTCGCCCCGGATCGCCTCGAGCGCCTGGACGACCGTAGCGCTGGTGCCGCTGGCCCCGGCACGCGCGACCAGGTCGACCAGCTGACGCCATCGCACCGCCGCGTCGTGACGGTCCTCGGCCGGCTGGTTCAGGACGGTCAAAAGACGATCGTCGAAGCGCACTGGCAGCTGGTTTCCCTCGGGCGAAGCCTCCCTGCTGCCCTACGCGCGCGTTTACAATCCGCTAAGGAGCTTACTCTTAACTATCCCGTAACGAGACAGGAGAAACACGGCCCCGACGGGCGCCTGGCCTTCTCTGCAGTGTCGCCGGTCAGGCCTTCTGGTTGAGGTAGGACAGCCAGAACTTGGCGATGTCCGAGTGCGCGCCCTTGACCGAACTGAACGCAGCGACCGCTCCGGCCTTGTCGCCGGACCGCGCCAGCGCCGTGCCGATGTGCAGATCGACGACCTCCGGATCGACCGCCGGCTTGGTCTTGGCAAGGCGGTACGCTTCGAGCGCCTTCGCATAGTCCCCCATGGCATAATAGCGATCGCCAATGTGCAGCAGCGCCGTTCCATTGACCGCCGTCTTGGTCGCGACGGCGAGGTCTGCAGCGCTCGCGATCGGCTTGGACCGGATGGCGGCTGCGAGATCGCGATAATCGGCATCGGAGGTATTGATGGCCTTCGCGGCAATGCCGGCGTCGAGCACCGATTTCGCCTCGTTATAATTGTTCTGGTCCGCCAGTCGCATGATGAATGCGCCATAATCCGGGCCCGTCAGCGCGCCGGCCATTTGCAGCAGGCGATAAAGCTCGAGTTCCCCTTCGGCGTCCGGGTGTTTCATTGCTCGATAGATGGTTATCGCCGTCCGCAGGCTGTCGGCGCTAGGATAAGCGGCAAGCCATTCCTGGGCGATAGTGGGAGCGTCGGGCGACTTCGAATCGTACGCCGCCTGGACGGCCAGGCGGTACATGTCCTCAGTCGGCTTGTGACCTGCAGCCGTGCTTGCCTGGATCAACTTTTGGAGGGCTGCGGCGGCCTCGGCCTTCTGCCCCGAAAGGTAAAGAGCTCGCCCCAGCAAGTCCGCTGCCTCGGCATTTCCAGGATCCAGCGCCACGGCCTTCTGGAAGGCGGCGGCGGCCTGCGGAAATTGCTTGTTTTTGTAATACGTGCCGCCGAGACTGATGTAGAGCGACGCCGTTTTTGCCGGATCGAGATAGCCCGACAGAGCTACCGCATCGATCGCCGATTGTGTCGCAGCGACATCATTCGCGGAAACCGCGGCCTTAAGCTGTAAGGTGCCGATCAAGTATCGGTCCTCTTTGGTGCTCGCCACCGCCTGTGCCGCAGCGACTTTCGCCGGAATGCTGGCATAATCCTTGTTGTTCACCGCGGTCTGCAGATCGACGATTGCCTTGGCCGCCTTGGGCGACGGCTTGATCTGGACGCCCGCCTGCTGGTTGGCGGGCGACTGGCCGGTGGCCGGCTGCGGCGCGGTTTGGCCGATGGCCGGAACGGCAACGCCGGCGGCGACCAGCGCAAACGCGGTGGTAATGAGCTTCATGGGGCTAGCTTCTCCTCTTGCGGCCGCACGCGGGGCCGCGAATGACGGCGCGCATTAGACCTTGAATGGGACGAGGCCAAGCGGCTTGCCCAAGCCGGCCTGAACCGCCTTTGAACCCGATGAAATCGAAAGGAAAAGCAGTCGTCAGGTCCCGCCCAAGCCCCTTTCTCCTCGCGCGCGCGAGCGCGCGGGGTGGCGCTTGGCGCAATCACTCACTAACTAGGAAGCGACAGGGGGCAAGTGGCGTTCTCGCCGCAACCCCCGCGCACATTCGTTTTTAGCAGGACCGTTTCTTGGCCACTCAGCCCCCCGTCGACGACAGCACTCCTCCCCCACCCTTCGACAGCGACATCGCCCCCATCTCCATCGTCGAGGAGATGAAGACCAGCTACCTCGACTACGCGATGAGCGTGATCGTCAGCCGCGCGCTGCCGGATGTGCGCGACGGGCTGAAGCCGGTCCACCGCCGCATTCTCTACGCCTGTCAGGAAGCCGGCTATGTCGCCGGACGGCCGTACCGCAAGTCGAGCCGCATCGTCGGTGACGTCATGGGTAAATATCACCCGCACGGCGACCAGGCGATCTACGACGCGCTCGCCCGAATGACCCAGGACTGGTCGATGCGCGTGCCGCTGATCGACGGCCAGGGCAATTTCGGATCGATGGACCCCGATCCTCCGGCGGCCATGCGCTACACCGAAGCGCGGCTGGCGAAAGTCGCGAACTTCATGCTCGGCGACATCGACCGCGACACGGTCGACTTCACGCCGAACTACGACGCCAGCGAGCGCGAGCCGCAGGTCCTTCCCGCTCGCTTCCCCAATTTGCTGGTCAACGGCGCCGGCGGGATTGCGGTCGGCATGGCGACCAACATCCCGCCTCACAACCTCGGCGAGGTCCTCGCCGCCTGCCGCGCCTACATCGACGATCCGGCGATCGGCACCGAAGGTCTGATGGAGCACGTGAAGGGGCCCGATTTCCCGACCGGCGGTTTCATCCTCGGCCTGTCGGGAATTCGCAGCGCCTACACGACCGGCCGCGGCTCGATCCTTCAGCGTTCGCGCCACCATGTCGAGGAAGGCCGGGGAGATCGGCGCTCGATCGTGCTCACCGAAATTCCCTATCAGGTCGGCAAGAACGGGCTGGTCGAAAAGATCGCCGAAGCGGCCAAGGACAAGCGCATCGAGGGCGTCTCCGACATCCGCGACGAGTCCAACCGCGAAGGCGTCCGGATCGTCATCGACCTGAAGCGCGATGCCACCCCCGAAGTCGTGCTCAACCAGCTGTGGCGGCATACTCCCGCCCAGTCGAGCTTCCCGGCCAACATGCTGGCGATCCGCGGCGGTCGCCCCGAGACGCTGACGCTGCGCGACATCATCGAGAGCTTCGTCCGCTTCCGCGAGGAAGTGATCACCCGCCGCTCCAAGTTCGAGCTGTTCAAGGCGCGCGAGCGCGCCCACATCCTGCTCGGGCTCGTCGTCGCGGTGACCAACCTCGACGAGGTGGTGCGGCTCATTCGAGGCTCGGCAAGTCCCGCCCAGGCGCGCGAGAAGCTGCTTGCCCGCGAGTGGCCCGGCGACCAGATCCGGACATACATCAAGCTGGTCGAGGCGGTGGAACCGCAAGCCGCCGGCGAAACCTACCGGCTGAGCGAGGCGCAGGTGCGCGCGATCCTGGAGCTGCGGCTCCACCGCCTCACCGCGCTTGGCCGTGACGAGATCGGCAATGAGCTCGAAGGCCTTGCGAAGAGCATCGGTGAACTGCTTGAAATCCTGGCGAACCGTGTCCGCCTTTACGAGGTGATGCGCCAGGAATTCGACGAGGTCGAAGCCGAGTTCGCGACGCCGCGCGTAGCCGAGCTCGCCGCCGCGGCCGACGGGATCGAGGACGAAGACCTGATCGAACGCGAGGACATGGTCGTGACGGTGACCATGGGCGGCTACATCAAGCGCAGCCCGCTCTCCGTCTTCCGCGAGCAGAAGCGCGGCGGCAAGGGCCGCGCGGGCATGGCGACCAAGGACGAGGACGCGGTCACCACCCTGTTCGTCACCTCGACCCACAATCCGGTGCTGTTCTTCTCCAACCTCGGCCGGGTCTATCGGATGAAAGTATGGAAGCTGCCCGAGGGCGGGCCGAACACCAAGGGCCGCCCGATGGTGAACCTGCTTCCGTTGGCCGAAGGCGAATCCATTTCCACCGTGCTACCGCTGCCGGAGGAGGAGACCGAATGGGGCAAGCTCCACATCATGTTCGCCACCGCGCATGGGACGGTGCGGCGCAACAGCATGGCCGCCTTCACCAACATCCCGACCGCGGGCAAGATCGCGATGCGCTTCGGCGCCGGCGCGGCGGAAGAAACCGAAAGCAGCGATGACAGCGATGAGCAGGGCGATCCCAGCGATCGCCTGATCGGCGTCGAGCTTCTGACCGAAGGCGACGACGTGCTGCTGGCGACCCGCCAGGGCAAGGCCATCCGCTTCAAGGCCACCGACGTCCGCGAGTTCCAGTCGCGCACCTCGATGGGCGTTCGCGGCGTTCGCCTGCAAGTCGGCGACGAAGTCATCTCCATGTCGATCCTCCACCGCGTCGGCACCACGCAGGAGGAACGGGAGGCGTATCTGCGTTTTGCCGCATGGAAGGGCGAGAAGGATGGCGACAATCCGCTCTCGGCCGAGCGCATGGCAGAACTCGACGAGAAAGAGCAGTTCATCCTCACCGTCACCGAAAACGGCTATGGAAAGCGCTCCTCGGCGTACGAATATCGCCGTACCAACCGCGGCGGCCAGGGCATCACCAACATCGACACCTCCGCCCGCAATGGCTGCGTGGTCGCCAGCTTCCCGGCTCACCAGGGCGAGGCGCTGATGCTGGTCACCGACCAGGGCAAGATGATCCGCACCACGGTCGGCGACATCCGCGTCATGGGCCGCAACACCCAGGGCGTCACCATCTTCAAGGTGGCCGAGGGCGAGCACGTCGTTAGCGTCGCCAAGATCGACGAGAGCGATGAGGAAGAGATCGAAATCGAGGGCGGCGACGAACTTGCACCGGTCGACGATGCGGTCATCGGCGAAAGCGAGCTCGACAAGCCAGCGGACCCAGAAGCGGAATGAGCAACTCCTCCCCGAAACGGGGAGGTGGCATCGCGCAGCGATGACGGAGGGGGTTGCCCCAGCAACACGCCCCCTCCACCATCCTGCGCATGGTCCCCCTCTCCGTTCCGGGGAGGATTTCATGCGACGAGCCGCAGCAACCGCAGGCGGCAAGTCGGCGTTCTCCTGAACAAGTTTGAGGAGGAAACATCCATGCCGCTTCCCCACAATGCGCTGGTGCTGGTCGCCGACGGCCGCAAAATGCTGTTCTTCCGCAATCACGGCGATGAGAACCAGATCGATCTCCGGACCGAAGCGCACGAGGCGCGAAAGGATCAGAAAGACCGCGACCTCAGGACCGATGCGCCGGGGATGGTCAAGCAGAGCGCCGGCTTCGGACGCTCGACGTACGGCGAAACCGACTTCCATCAGCAGGAGGAAGATCGCTGGATCGAAGACGCCGCCGACGAGCTGAAGGCGCGCGTTCTCAGGGGCGATTTCGAAGCGCTGGCAATCGTCGCGCCGCCCAAGGCACTCGGCGTGCTCAAGAAGTCCCTGCACAAGGAAGTCGAGAGGCGGGTCGTGTGCACCGTCAACAAGGAAATGAGCGGCCGCCCAGTCCCGGATATTGAGGCGCTGCTCAACGGGCATACCCAGCCCAACGAGCTTCCCACCGTCTAAAAGCAGAAGAGCCCGGCGATCGTGCCGGGCCCTTCCGTTTCTTAATGCGATCAAGTCAGCCGCGCTCGCCCGATCGCCTCACTGGCGGAGGTGGCGGTGGCGGCGGTGGCGGCGGCGCGGGTGCCGCAATCTGCAGCGACTGAGCGGCCTGCAGGTGCATCTGCACCACCGGCACGATCTGCGCGGCGGTCGCTCGCAAGGCCGGCACATCGCCGCCGGACGCATAATTCTGATGCAGCGCAAGTGCGGACTGGTGGGCCTGGATCTGCGCCTGCTGGAATGCCTGGTCGAAGCTATAGCCGGTACCCGACGCCCGCAGCTGATCGAGCATCGCCTGCTGTGGCGGGAGGATGGTCGGCGGTGGCGGCGTCAGATGCGCGGATGTCGCCGCGGCGGCGATCATTTGCGTCGACCGGGTGTGATCGGCGATGATCATGTTCGCGAAGTTCCGCACGGCCGCATTCTGCGAAGCCTGGAGCGCAAGTTGCCCGGACTGGATCTCGAACTGATCCGAGCTCGCCGCCTGGGCCATGTAGGCCGGGGCGAACAACGGGTTGTTCAGGTCCACGGGTGCCGGTGGCGGCGTCCTCGAGCAAGCGGCGAGCGCAAGCCCTCCGCCGAGCAGAATCACCAGTTTCCTCATCGGAATTCTCCCTGTTCAGGATTGTTGCGCGACGGAAAACCGGCGGAAATGCGGGCGGTTCCTAATCTTGATGTGGGTGTCTCAGGCAAACAGGTGGATGATTTCAGCGTCGTTCGCGGCAGCATCGAGCAACAAACTGCGATGGCAGTGCTCCGGCTGACGCTCAAAGCACAACAGTGCGCTCGGCACTTCCTCGGCGAGCGCGAGCATCTGCGCGGATTGCACCATGGCTTCGGGAAGCTCGAGCTGGCCTGCGTAGATCCGCGCCATCTCAGCGTGGCGCCCCGCCCTCGCTGCGGCGCGACCGTCCGCCGGGGTCCCCAGCGCTTTCAGATGCACATAGTCGATCCCCGCTTCGGCAAGCGCGCCGCGCAGCGGCGTTTTGGAAAAGCCCGGCCGGCGCGACAACGGCAGCGCGCGAACGTCGATGATTCGCTTAACGCCGGCTTGCTGAAGAGCGGCGACGAACTCGGCAACCGTGGCGCCCTCATAGCCGATGGTGAAGATGCGCATGATTATTGCTGCGTCGTGGCGTCCGGCCAGACACGAACATAATCCACCTCGAACCGCTGCGGCAGCGCCTTGTCATCCATGCCCTTGGGCGCCGCCCAATTGCCGCCCAGCGCAAGGTTCAGGATCAGGTAGAAGGGCGTATCGAACGGCCACGCGCCCTTGCCCCCGGGCTGGTCGTTGCGCACGCGCATATAGGCGTGGTCGTCGACGCCGATGGTGATCGCCCGCGGGGTCCAGCTCAGCTGGTAACGGTGGAACGCCTCGCAGCTGGTCGGCACCGGATATTCGGCCCCGCGCCCGGTGTGAATTACATGGTTGAACAGCTTGGTGTGCAGCGTGCCGTGGACCACGTGGGGCTGCGATCCGACATGCTCCATGATGTCGATCTCGCCGCCTTCCGGCCATGGGAAGTTGCCCTCGGGCATCATCCAGATCGCCGGCCAGGTTCCGACGGCGCAAGGCAGCTTGGCCCGCACCTCGACGAAGCCGTAGCGAAAGTCCGCCTTCCCTTTGGTCGTAATCTTGGCCGAGCTGTACTGCTGCCCACCCCAGTCGGCCTTGCCCCGAAGCCGCTGCGGGTCCTTGCGGCCTTCGATGACCAGCACGCCGTTCTCGATCCGCAAATTGTCGGGCCGATCCGCGGCATAATATTGCAGCTCGCCATTGAACCAGCCCTGCTTGTTCCGCGACGTGTCGTAGCTCCATTTCGAACGATCGAGCGACTTGCCGTTGAACTCGTCCGACCAAACGAGCTGGGCCGAATGCGCGGGCATCGGCTCGTCGACCGAGTAATTGTTGGCGGAGAGCGATGTCGCCTGAGCGGCGGCGAGGAGAAACGCGGACAACATCCCATCTGGATAGCGCCGTCTCGCGAGACTAACAGCCCCCCATGTCCTTCGACATTCACATCGTCGGCGGCGGGCTCGCCGGGAGCGAGGCCGCGTGGCAACTCGCCGAAGCGGGCCTGCGCGTGCGGCTGAGCGAAATGCGTGGCGGCGGGGATTCGACTCCGGCGCACGAGACCGACCGGCTGGCGGAAATGGTCTGCTCAAACAGTTTCCGGTCGGATGATTCCGAGCACAACGCCGTCGGTCTGCTCCACCAGGAGATGCGCGCGCTCGGCTCGCTCGTCATGCGCGCCGCAGACAAGCACCGGGTTCCCGCGGGCTCCGCACTGGCCGTCGACCGCGAAGCTTTCGCCGCCGAGGTGACGCGCGCGGTCGACCAACATCCGAACGTCATCGTGGTGCGCGAGCGCATCGACACTCTTCCGGACCACCCGGCAATCATCGCCACCGGACCCCTCACCGGCTCGAAGCTCGCTGAAGCCATTGCGGCGGAGACGGGCCAGGGCGCCCTCGCCTTCTTCGATGCGATTGCCCCCATCGTTCACCGCGACAGCGTCGACATGGACGTCGCGTGGATGGCTGCACGCTGGGATCGTGGTTCGAGTGAGGGGGGCGGCAAGGATTACATCAACTGCCCGCTGGACAAGCCGCAGTACGAGGATTTCGTCGCGGCGCTGGTCGAGGGCGAGAAGATGCCATTCCACGACTGGGAGAAGGACACGCCCTATTTCGAGGGCTGCATGCCGATCGAGGTGATGGCCGAGCGGGGGCCCGAGACGCTGCGGCACGGCCCCATGAAGCCGATGGGCCTCGATAATCCGCGCACGGGACGCTGGCCTTATGCGGTGGTCCAGCTGCGTCAGGACAACCAGCTCGGGACGCTGTGGAACATGGTCGGCTTCCAGACCAAGCTCAAGCATGGCGAGCAGGTGCGGATCTTCCGCACCATTCCCGGCCTCGAGAATGCGGAGTTCGCGCGCCTCGGCGGAATCCACCGCAACAGCTTCATCAATTCGCCGCGGCTGCTCGACGGCGAACTTCGCCTGAAATCGAAGCCGAACATCCGCTTCGCCGGCCAAATCACCGGCTGCGAAGGCTATGTCGAGAGTGCCGCCGTCGGGCTGCTGGCCGCGCGCTTCGCCATTGCCGAACGCCGGAACGATCGCTTGCGAACTCCTCCGCCCGAGACGGCGCTTGGGGCCCTCCTTGGACATATTACAGGAGGCGCCAATGCCGAGACCTTTCAGCCGATGAACGTCAATTTCGGCCTGATGCCTCCGCTCGCCGGCCGCTCCAGGCGCGCGGACAGGAAGAAAGCATACACGGACCGGGCACGAGCGGCGCTTGCCGAGTGGCTTGAACAGCAGAAGGTCGGCGAACCGGCCTAGTTGTCGTTACTTGTGTCGCTCGACTGACTTTCGGTCTCCGGCTCGGCCTGAGGCGCACGGGCACGGCAGCTGCAAGCGTTGCTGCGATGCTTGGCTCTGGGCGGCGCCGTCGTGGCGAACTCCGCTTCGGTCAGCCAGCCTTTGCGACCACCGGCACCGTTGAACTTCTCGATCGCCTTCGCCGCATATTCCTGGAACGACAGCGCGCCGTTGTGGTCGAGGTCGAGCTTGTCGAAGTTCTTGCGGCGCGCGGCTAGATATTCTTCCGGCTGGACCTTGCCGTCCTTGTTCTTGTCATAGCGGGAGAAGCGCTTTTCCTCCCGCGTTTTCTCGCTCGCCTCCGGCGCCTGGAGCGGCGCGTCCGAACCGAACAACGAGGAGACATACGAGCGTCCTTCCGGGGCGGGCGGCAAGCTGGTCGTGTGCTCGGCGTGCGACTGCCAGAGAAGGAAAGCGCCGGTCATCAACAGGAAGCACACGGCGACCCCGGCAAAGAAACGCAGCACTGATATCTCCCAACGCGAGGAGATTCGGCACGCGGCACCCTCCGGACCGGAGGGGTTTCTGTCAACTATCGACGAATTCAGCCGGTGAGCCGATGCCTCAGTAGCGTCCAGGCCCGGCCGGGCGTTCCTTCGGGCTCAAACGGCGGCCCTCCACGGCTTAGATCCCGCGCGGCAAGCGCGGCGAGGCCGGTCAGCGGTCTGGCCCCCCGAGGAATTGTCGGACCACCTCCGCCCGAACTCCCGGCAGCGAGATCGATGAACCCACGACGAGCGAAATCCACCTCCGCGAACAGGCGACCGGCCACGCCGACAGTGCCATCGTCGAACTCCACGTTCAGCAATCGCGCGGCAATCGTGAACAATCGCGTTCCGTGTTCCGTCACGAGCGCCATGTCGTGTGGCTCGTAAAATGCTGCCGACCACCCTTCCTCCAGCTGCGCGAGGTCGCCTCCACTGATGCCCCGCGGCAGCAGGTCGGCGGCGGCCGCCTGAAGTCGCGGCTCGGCCGGAACTTTGCCCTCATCGAGCTCTTCGAGGCGTTCGCGCCACCATGCGAGCTTGATCGCGCCGAGCGTCGGCTGCGTGGATCGAGCAACCACATCAGCCATTGCATCCTCGAGGGCGAAGAGCGCATCGAAAGCAGGCCGCAACTCCACCGGCCAGTAAAGCCGAACGAGGTCGCGATCCCGGACGTCAGCGATAGGTGACCGCTTTCACCGCCTCCACCACCTCGGACGCCTTGATCAGCGCCATTTTCTCGAGGTTCGCGGCGTAAGGCAGCGGAACGTCGACGTCGGTCACCCGAAGCACCGGCGCGTCGAGGTCGTCGAAGCCTTCGGTCATCGCGATGGCGATGATCTCCGACGCGATCGAGCAGACCGGCCAGCCTTCCTCGACCACCACCATGCGGTTGGTTTTCTTGAGGCTGGCGAGCACCGTCGCCTTGTCGAGCGGCCGCAGCGTGCGCAGATCGATGACCTCGGCACTAATGCCCTGCGCCATCAGCTCCTGCGCCGCCTCCAGCGCGACTCCGACGCCGATCGAATAACTGACGAGGGTCACGTCCTTGCCGGGACGAACCACCCGCGCCTTGCCGATCGGGAGAACGTAATCGTCGAGCTGGGGCACGTCGAAGTGCTGGCCGTAAAGCAGCTCGTTCTCCAGGAACACGACCGGATCGTCGGTCCGGATCGCGGCCTTGAGCAACCCCTTGGCATCGGCCGCGCTGTAAGGCGCGATCACCACCAGCCCGGGCACATGGGCGTACCAGCTGCCGTAATTCTGGCTGTGCTGGGCAGCGACGCGGGCGGCCGCGCCATTCGGCCCGCGAAACACGATCGGGCAGCGCATCTGACCGCCCGACATGTAGTTCGTCTTGGCCGCCGAATTGATGATGTGATCGATCGCCTGCATCGCGAAGTTGAAGGTCATGAACTCGACGATCGGCCGGAGCCCGCCCATCGCCGCACCGGTGCCGACGCCGGCGAAGCCATATTCGGTGATCGGCGTATCGACGACGCGCCTGGGTCCGAACTCCTGAAGCAGGTTCTGGGTCACCTTGTAGGCGCCCTGATATTCGGCGACCTCCTCGCCCATCACGAACACGCGCTCGTCCTTGCGCATCTCCTCCGCCATGGCGTCGCGCAGTGCCTCGCGAACGGTCATGGTGACCAGCGGCGTGCCTTCGGGCACCTCCGGGTCGTCGTGGGTCTTGGCCACGTCGGCGACGAGGTCGCGCGCCGCGGTCTCCATCAGGTGCGGAGTCGGGGTGGCTTCGGACTGCTGTGACGCGGGTTCGGGGACCCCCTCGCCCCCTTCAGGGGGAGAGGGCGACTCAGCCGTAGGCTGAGCGGGGACAGGGGGACGGGCCTGGTCAACCGCCCCCTCTCCTTCGCCGCTTCGCGGCTTTTCCTCTCCCCCTGAAGGGGGCGAGGCTTGGATTTGCTCTCCATCGGCCGCAAGCAGCGCGATCGGCTGCCCGACCTTCACGCCGTCGGTGCCCTCGGGCACCAGGATCTTCGCGATCTTGCCTTCGTCGACAGCCTCGAACTCCATCGTCGCCTTGTCGGTCTCGATCTCGGCGAGGATATCGCCCGATTTGACCTCATCGCCTTCCTTGACCAGCCATTTGGCGAGCGTGCCCTCCTCCATCGTCGGGGAGAGCGCGGGCATCTTGAGCTCGGTCGGCATCAGTAGCTCCCCACCAGCACGTCGGTGTAGAGCTCGGCCGGCGCGGGCTCAGGCGCGTCTTCAGCGAACTTGGCAGCGTTGACCACGATGTCCTTGATTTTCTTGTCGATCGCCTTGAGCTCCTCTTCCTTGACACCCATCGCCTCGAGGTCGCGCTCGGCGTGGACGATCGGATCGCGATGCTCGCGCACGTCCTGCACCTCCTCGCGCGTCCGGTATTTGGCGGGGTCCGACATCGAGTGGCCGCGATAGCGATAGGTCATGAATTCGATGATGATTGGCCCCTTGCCGCTCCGGGTCCAGTCGAGCGCCACCTGCGCCGCGCCGCGCACGGCGAGCACGTCCATCCCGTCGACCTGAAGGCCGGGAATGCGATGCGCCTGCCCTCGCCGGAACAGCTCCGGCTCGGCCGACGACCGTTTGATCGAGGTCCCCATCGCGTATTGATTGTTCTCGATCGCGTAGATGACCGGCAGGTCCCAAAGCTTGGCCATGTTGAAGGCTTCATAGACCTGGCCCTGGTTGACCGCGCCGTCGCCCATGTAGGTCAGGCAGACGCCGCCGTCGTCGGCATATTTGTGCTTGAACGCGAGGCCGGTGCCGAGCGGCACCTGCGCACCGACGATGCCGTGGCCGCCGTAAAAGCCGTGGTCGACGCTGAACATGTGCATCGACCCGCCCTTGCCCTTCGAGATGCCGGCGGCGCGGCCGGTCAGCTCGGCCATGATCACCTTCGGATCGATCCCGAAGGCGAGCATGTGCCCGTGATCGCGATAGCCGGTGATCACGCTGTCCTTGCCGACCGTCATGGCCGACTGAAGTCCGACGGCCACGGCCTCCTGGCCGATATACAGGTGGCAGAAGCCCCCGATCAGTCCGAGACCGTAGAGTTGCCCCGCCCGCTCCTCAAAGCGGCGGATGAGCAGCATCTCGCGATAGAGCTGGAGCAGCTGGTCCTTGTCGGCCTTGAACCGCTGCGGCTGCGGCGGCCGGGCGATGTCGGCGCCGCGGGTTTCGGGGACTGCTGAAACAGCGGCTTTCTTCGCGGAACGCGCCACGTACGACCTCTCTCCTCGGGTAAGCGGCGGGTCTATAGGAGGCGCTGCGGCGACCGGCAACTGGGACGGTCGGCAGTGTTAGTTCAGCGGGACGATCACCTCGTCGGGCCGGACCAGGCCCAGCTTCTTGCGCACGAGCTCGTCGGCCATGTCGGGATCGGCCTTGTTGGGGTCCAGCAGCTGCGATTGGTGGCGCAGCTCGGCGCGCTGCTGCTCGATCTGCGCAAGCTCGGCCTGCCGCTGATGGAGCGCGCGGTGATAGCTGCCCCAGGCGAGGATGCCGTTCGGGCCCGCAATCGCGTGTCCGGCGAACGTCCCGACGACGATCACCGCCAGGGCCGGCATCGCCACCCTGCGGATCAGCGCGAAAATGCGGTTCGGTTCCCCCACCATGACGTCAGAAGAATCACGAAGCCCCTGCAAACGCAAGTGAAAAGGATGCTTTGGGGGATATTTCGGGGATAAGTCGTGGATCAGACGCCTTCGGCGCGAGCGACACGCACCGCGCGCTATGTTATCGAGCCGACATAAGGGGGGATCGAAAATGGAAACAGCAGTCGAGCCGGCCGCTGCCGTCGCGCTCCAGCAACCACGGCGCCAGCGCTTCCTCGCCTATCACCGGTGGGACCGCAACTTCTTCCTGACCTTCCTCGCGCTTTGCTGGCTCGGGGTCTTGATGGGGTTCAAGCCGGCGGTAATGAAACGCTACACCGGGCAAGCCGACTATCCCGCCCCGTTGATCCTGCAGATCCACGCCGTCGCGTTCAGCGCCTGGCTGGCCCTGCTCACGACGCAGATTGCACTGATCCGCAGCGGTCGGCCCCGCGTGCACATGACACTGGGCCTCATCGGCTTTGGCCTGGTCCCGGTGATGGCCGTCAGCGCCTTCTTTTCCGAAGTGTACAGCCAGCGTTTCTACTTCGCCCATCCGCCGAACAGCCAGGCGTTTTTCATCCTGCCGATCTTCTATGTGATCGCCTTCACGAGCTTCGCCACTTCGGCGCTTTCGCTGCGCAGCAATCCCCCCGCCCACAAGCGCCTGATCCTGCTCGCGACGACGATCATTGTCGGTGCGGCCTATACGCGCTGGTGGGGCGAAGCACTGAGCGCGATGGTCGGCGATGGGCTCGGCGGCATGCTGATCAACAGCTATGCGGGAACCAACCTGTTGCTGATCTTTGCCGTCGGCTACGACTGGTTCACGCGCGGCCGACTGCACCGGGTTTATGAAATCGGCGTGCCGGCGATCCTGCTCGGTGAGATCGCGACGACCTTCATCTATCACTCGCCAAGGTGGCTGCCGATCGCACATCTGGCGATCCAGCAGTGAGGCATCTCAGCGAGGGCGATAAGCCTTCAGCACCGAGCGGCCGCCGTACCGCGCCGTCTCGCCGAGCTCCTCCTCGATCCGGAGCAGCTGGTTGTACTTGGCTATGCGGTCGGAGCGCGACAGGCTGCCGGTCTTGATCTGCCCGCAGCCGAGCGCGACGGCGAGGTCGGCGATGGTCGAATCCTCGGTTTCGCCGGAGCGGTGCGACATCACGGTCGTGTAGGCGGAGGACTGGGCGAGCTTTACGGTTTCGATCGTCTCGGTCAGGCTGCCGATCTGGTTGACCTTGATCAGGATCGAGTTGGCGATCCCGTGGTCGATGCCCCATTGAAGACGCTCGACATTGGTGACGAAAGCATCGTCGCCGACCAGCTGCACCCGCGACCCGAGCTTGTCGGTCAGCGCTTTCCACCCTTCGGCATCATCCTCGGCCAGGCCGTCCTCGATCGACGCGATCGGGTAGCTTGACGCAAGATCCACCAGGTAATCGGCCATTTGCTCGGGCGACAGGGTCTTGCCCTCGCCTTGCATCCGGTAAGCGCCATCCTTGAAGAACTCGCTCGCCGCACAATCGAGCGCCAGAAGGACGTTCTCTCCCAGCTTGTAGCCCGCTACGCCCACGGCCTTGTCGATAAAATCGAGCGCCTCGCGCGCCGAATTAATCGCCGGCGCAAATCCACCCTCATCGCCAACCGCCGTCGACAAACCCGCCTCATGAAGACCGCTCTTCAGCGCGTGGAAGATCTCGGTCCCGCAGCGCAGCGCCTCGGCGAAGTTCTCGGCGCCGACCGGCATGATCATGAATTCCTGAAAGTCGATGCCATTGTCCGCGTGAACGCCGCCGTTGACGATATTCATCATCGGCACCGGCAGCAGGTTGGCGTCGACGCCGCCGACATATCGGTAGAGCGGCAGACCGACGGCGTCGGCGGCAGCCTTGGCAGCCGCGAGGCTCACTCCAAGGATGGCATTGGCACCGAGCCGTCCCTTGTTGTCGGTCCCGTCGAGCGCGATCATCGTGCGGTCGAGAAGGATCTGGTCCTCGGCCTGGAGCCCAACCACCTCGTCCGCGATCTCGCCGTTTACGGCGTCGACTGCCTTGGACACGCCCTTTCCGCCCCACCGGCTCTTGTCGCCGTCACGCAACTCGACAGCTTCATGAGCACCGGTCGAAGCCCCCGACGGCACCGCCGCGCGGCCCATGCTTCCGTCGTCCAGCGTGACGTCCACTTCGACCGTGGGATTGCCCCGGCTGTCGAGGATCTGGCGGGCGTGGACGTCGACGATGGCGGTCATGGCTTTCCTTCTTGCGGAGGCGTAACAATATTGCGCTATGCGGTGCCTAATAGGCCGGGCGTCGGGCCGTGCAACTTTAGGCGCCGTCATCGGAACGAAGGGCCGTTGCTCCGGGTTCAAGCGGAAGAGGAGGATTGGCCAATGGGTGACGATCGCACGGCTGCTTTGCCGGACGGAACGGACACGGTGATCGAAGGCGCCGCCGCGACGAACGACGGCGGCACCGCAACGGTGGAGGACACGGCGTTGGTCGTTGAGAAAAAAATTCCGGCACCGAGCGGTGACGCCGAGCGTCCGGTGACGGGTAGCGGAAGCCCGGAGCGCGGGCTCTCGAGCGCAGGATCAGGCGATGGATCCGGCGGCTCGAATACCGCCAGCCAGGCGAGCATCATCGACCGCTTGCGCGGCGGACGCGAGCAGCTTGCGAGCCAGGCCGGCGAGCGCGCCCGCGGACTGGTCACCCAGGGACTCGAGCGCACCGCCGAAGCCTTGGCCAACGTCTCGAAAATGGTCGGCGACACCGCGCCCGGAATCGAGGAGCGCCTTGGGCCAGATTATGGCGATTACGCCCGCCGCGCCGCCGGCTCGATCGAGAATGTGGCCAATACCATCGCCTCCAAGGACCCCGACGAGCTGATCGAGGATACGCGCAACTTCGTGCGCAACAGTCCCGGCGTCGCTCTTGCCGGCGCTGCCGTGATCGGCTTCGTCGTCGCCCGGCTGTTGAAGACCGGTCTGGCCGCCAACGAGCAGCCTGACGACGAGGACTGATGCTGAAGCCGGTCGATCCCGGCCCGCAGGGGCCCGAACGTCCCGTCGGCGAGCTCGTCCATGAGCTCATCGAGGACGGGAAGGCCTATGCCCGCGCCGAGCTCGGCCTGGTCAAGGCCATAGCCGCGGCCAAGGGGAAGGCGCTCGCGCTTCCCGTGGCGATGTTCGGCGCTGCGTTCATCTGCGCGCTGGCGGCGGTCACCGCGCTCGCGGTCGGCGTGGTGATTGCGCTCGAGACATTCATCGGCCCCTTGGCTGCCGGATTCGTCGGCATGCTGATCTTCGCCGCGATTGCCGGGCTGCTCGGCTGGTACGGCTACAAGTGCCTGAGGCGGGACTTCTGATGCGCGACACGCCCGAAATTACCGCCGCTCGGGCCGAGGTCGACCGGAGCCGGGCGCGGGTCATGGCGACCGCTCAGGAGCTTCAGGAACGCCTCAGCCCCAAGGTGCTTGCCCGCGACGCCTGGCAAGGGGCCAAGGGCAAGGGCGCCGACCTCGCCGAGGATGCAGTCGACGCGGTGCGCGCGCGGCCTCTCGCCACCAGCGGCATCGTGGCCGCGCTGACGATGTTCCTGGCGCGCGAGCCGCTGATCGACCTCGCCGGCAGGATTACGAAGCGCAAACCTCGCAAGAGCCGCAAGGCCGCCACGACCATCGAGAATACGGAGAAAGCCTGATGCCCGACCACGACACCACGGCCAACGAAGGCACGAGTTCGACACGCCAGCGCGCGATCGACACTTACGAGGGCGCGCGCGACCGCGCCACCGACACGCTCGGCGAAGCGCCGCTGCTTGCGCTGGCCGGCGGCCTTGCAGCCGGGGCGCTGATCGCGGCGCTGTTGCCGCGCACCGAGACTGAAGCGCGGCTGGTGCGTCCGACGGCACGCCGCGTGAAGGACAGCGCGCGGGCCGCCCTGGATGCGGCCCGCTCGACGGGTAAGGACCATCTCGCCGACATGGGATTTACGCGTGAAAAGGGCGAGCAAACGCTCAACGGGTTTGTCGACGGGCTGAAGGAAACCGCGCGCGCTTCGGCGGATGCCGCCTTGGATGCAGTCCGCAACAAAGACTGACGAACGCCGGCGGATCGGTTAGCGGAGGGGGCATGAGCAAGCTTCACCTGGTGTTCGGCGGACGGGTCAAGGACCCGCGCGGACTCGACTTCGACTTGGGCACGATCGACCTGGTCGGGATCTATGACAGCTATGCCGCGGCGGAAGAGGCGTGGCGCGGGAAGGCGCAGGGCACGGTCGACGATGCCGAAATGCGCTACGTCGTCGTCCACCTCCACCGATTGCTGGAGCCCGAGGCGGAAGGAATTGCTCGACCGAAGGTGCCAGCGGGCTGAACATCCTCCCTGTCCCGAAGCGATGGGGAGGTGGCAGCGCGAAGCGCTGACGGAGGGGCCTACGGCGATAGAGCGGCCCCTCCACCATTCAGCTTTGCTGAACGGTCCCCCTCCCCACCGCCTACGGCGGCAGGGAGGTTCAAGCTCTCCTGTACCGCCACAGCAGCAGCGGGCGCTGAAGCAGCAGCCCGGCGGCGAATCCACCGACATGCGCCGGCGTGGCGAGCAGATAACCCTGCTTGTTGCCGAGCCAGCCCATCATCATTTGAAGCACGATCCACGCGACCATCAGCCAGGCGACGTTGATCCAGCGGTTGACCCGCAGGTTGTGCGTGAAGGCCTTTGCGCGGCCGTAACTGAGCGCGAACGCGCCCATCACCGCGCTGATCGCCCCGCTCGCGCCGATCATCGGCATCGCCCCGTGCGGATTGACCCACCATTGCGCCGCGGCGGCGGCATAAGCGCCGATCACGTACATGATGACGAGCCCGACCGGCCCGATCACCCGTTCCACCTGGCTCCCGCACCATAGCAGGATGAGCAGGTTGAAGCCGAGGTGGACCAGGCCCGAGTGGGCGAGCGTGGCGGTCAGCGGCGTCAGGATTGCCGGAACCGCCGCGAACGGCATCGCGGCCCCAGTCATCCGAAGCGGAATGAACCCAAGCGCATAGGCGGCCTGCTCGGACTTGCCGAGGAGGACGGCGATGACCCACGCCAGCGCCGTCAGCGCGACGATGATGTTGGTCGCGGTGCGCGGGAAGCGCTGCATGCCGCCTAGACGAACTCGACCTTGGCAATCTCGTAATAACGGTCGCCGGACGGCGTCGATACCTCGACCTCCTCGCCCTTCTGGCGGCCGATCAACGCCCGTCCAAGGGGTGAATTATAGCTGATCCGCCCGACGCGAGCGTCCGCCTCCGTCTGGCCGACGAGCTGGTACCTGACCTTCTTCTCGTCTTCGTCGATCAGGGTGACGGTCGCTCCGAACACGACCTTGTCGCCGGACAATGTGGTCGGATCGATCACCATCGCCCGGCTCAAACGGTCCTCGAGATCGGCGATCGTCGCCTCGACCTGCCCCTGCCGCTCCTTGGCGGCGTGATATTCGGCGTTTTCGCTAAGATCGCCGTGGGCCCGCGCTTCCTCGATCGCTTCAACGATCGCCGGGCGCTCGCCCTTGAGGCGCTTCAGCTCGTCACTCAGCTGGCGGTGGCCCTCCTCGAGCATCGGAACCTTTTCGACGGTGGCCATTGTCAAAACCCTTTTTTCAAAATCCTTGCCCCAAAACTATGCCCCGGCGGTGCTTCGGAGCCCGCGACGAGAGGCAAATTGTCGGTGGAAGCCTAGCTCTGGGAGGCGGAATAATAGGATTGGAGCGAGCCGACTTCAAGCGCATGGCCGCGGACCGCCTCGATCGACCATGCGGCGGCGAGGCTTGCCGGCGCCGTCGTGAAGTAGGGCACCTTCCTGATCAGCGCGGTGGTGCGGATCGAATGGCTGTCCTTCAGCGACTGCCAGCCTTCGGTCGTGTTGAACACGATCGCCACCTCGCCGTCGAGCAGCCGGTCGACGATGTGCGGCCGGCCCTGCGCGACCTTGTTGACCAGTTCGACGGGCAAGCCCCTCGATAGCAGGTGCGCCGCGGTCCCGCTGGTCGCGATGACCTTGAACCCGAGCTCGATCAGCTTCTCCACCGCCGGCACGATATTGTCCTTGTCGCCATCCTTGACCGACACGAAGGCGGTGCCCTCCTGCGGCAGGACCATGCCCGCCCCAAGCAGGGCCTTGGCGAAAGCGGTATCGAAATCCTGCGCGATTCCCATGACTTCGCCGGTGCTCTTCATTTCCGGTCCAAGCACCGGGTCAGTGCCCGGGAAGCGCGCGAAGGGGAAGACCGACTCCTTGACCGCGATATAATCGCGGACCCGGCCGATCTCGCCGAGGCTTGCCAGCGGTTCGCCGGCCATCACCAGCGCGGCCATCTTGGCCACCGGCTTGCCGACCGACTTGGCGACGAACGGCACGGTGCGGCTGGCGCGCGGATTGACCTCGATCAGGTACACCTCGGCGCCTGCCCCCGACTCCGATCGGGGGTCCTTCACCGCGAACTGGACGTTCATCAGGCCCTTGACCTTCAGCGCCAGCGCCAGCTCGCGGGTCTGCCGCTCGATCTCGGCGACGATCGCCTCGGGCAGGCTGTACGGGGGAATCGAGCAGGCGCTGTCGCCCGAGTGGACCCCCGCCTCCTCGATATGCTGGAGCACGCCGCAGACGGTGACGTCGGTCCCGTCGCAGATCGCGTCGACGTCGACCTCGATCGCGTCCCGAAGATAGCGGTCGATCAGCACCGGGCTCTTGCCCGAGACCTCGACGGCCGTGGCGATGTAATGGTCGAGCTGTTGCGGTCCCTCGACGACCTCCATGCCGCGCCCGCCAAGGACGTAGGAAGGGCGCAGGAGCACCGGATAGCCGATCCGCTCGGCGACTCGGATCGCCTCGTCGCGGCTGCGCGCGATGCCGTTGGCCGGCTGCTTGAGCCCCAGACGCTGGACCAGCGCGGCGAAGCGCTCGCGGTCCTCGGCAAGGTCGATGCTGTCGGGCGAAGTCCCGAGGATCGGCACCCCGGCCGCCTGCAGCTCCTCGGCGAGCTTCAGCGGCGTCTGTCCGCCGAGCTGCACGATCACGCCCAGCAGCTCGCCGTTGGCCTGCTCGCGCCGGACGATCTCGAGCACGTCCTCGGCGGTCAGCGGCTCGAAATACAGGCGGTCCGAGGTGTCCGGATCGGTCGACACCGTCTCCGGATTGCAGTTGACCATGATGACTTCGAAACCGGCGCCCTTCTGATCACCCCGGTCGCGGCCCAGCGCGAAGGCAGCGTGGCAGCAGCAATAGTCGAACTCGATACCCTGCCCGATGCGGTTGGGACCGCCGCCCAGGATCATCACCTTGCGCCGATCGGAGACTGCCGCCTCGTCTTCCGGTTCGCCGAACAGCGGTGCCTCGTAGGTCGAGTACAGATAGGGCGTGCTCGCGTCGAACTCGGCCGCGCAGCTGTCGATGCGCTTGAACACCGGGCGGACGCCGAGCCGGAGCCGGTGCGCCCGCACCTCGTCCTCGGTGATCCCGCCGGTCATCGCCTTCATGGCCGTGTGAACGATGCCCGAGCCGCCCGCGGCCACGGCTTCGCTCATGCCCCGGTCGACTTCGGTTGAACGTAGCGACAGTTGGGCGAGGCGCGCGTCCGAAAAGCCCATCGCCTTCAGCCGCCGCATGCCTCGGGCATCACTCGGCAGGCCGTTGATCCGCACATTCTCTTCCGCCTCGACAATCTCCGCCAGGCGCCTGAGAAACCAGGGATCGAAGCCCGCGATCTCGTTGATCCGCTCGACCGTGAAGCCCTGCCGCAACGCCTCGCCGGCGACCAGCAGCCGATCCGGGGTCGCCCGAGCGAGCGCGCTCTCGATCTCGGCCGGATCGGCATTCTCGAAGCGGCGCACGCGGTCCAGGCCGCACAGCCCGGTCTCAAGGCCCCTGAGCGCCTTCTGCAGGCTCTCGGCGAAGTTGCGGCCGATCGCCATTACCTCGCCCACCGACTTCATCGAGGTCGACAGCAGCGCCTCGGCGCCCTTGAACTTCTCGA
>JAICXF010000020.1 GCA_025981625.1 Sphingomonas sp.
CCGTGCCCTGGTGCAATAGCTGGAACACGGCGTGCTGCGCGTCCGTACCGGTGCCGCCCCAGGTGACCGGCGCGGTCGGATGTTCGACCGGCTGCCCGTCCCTGGTCACCGACTTGCCATTCGACTCCATCTCGAGCTGCTGGAGATAGAAGGGCAATAACCGCAGCCGTTCGTCATAGGCGAATACCGAGCGGGTCTGGCAGCCAAGCTGCTCGACATAAAGCCGGTCGGCGAAGGCGGCAATGAGCGGCACGTTTTCCGCTGGTGCGGCGAACCGGAAATGCCGGTCCATCTCGGCCGCGCCCTCCAGCAGCGCTTCAAAGGCATCCCAGCCAAGTGCCAGCGCCGCCGTCAGTCCGACCGAGCTCCACAGCGAGTAGCGGCCGCCGACCCCTTCGCCGAATTGAAGGATGCGGGTTTCGTCGATTCCCTCGTTGAGCGCAGCTTCGGGCCTCGCGGTCACGGCGATCAATCGCCCGTCCGGGTCGTCCACGCCGCCGTCCCGCAGCCAATCGCGTGCCGCCTGAAGGTTCGTCAAGGTTTCCAGGGTCGTAAATGTCTTGGAAGCCGCCACGATGAGCGTCGTCGCCGGATCGAGCGGTTCCACCGCGTCGTCGAACGCCGCGCCGTCGATGTTCGACAGGAAACGGACCGTCAGGCTCGACAAGTGGCGGCCGAGCGCATCGACGAGCAGGGCGGGTCCGAGCACCGACCCGCCAATGCCGATGTGGAGTACGCCGGTGACGTCGCCGAACGCGCCCGCCTCGATCGCGTCGACCAGCGCGCGCATCCGTTGCCGCCGTGCGGTCGCAAGGTCGACATCCCCGGGCGCCCCGCTTCCGCGCTCCGCGACATGGGCGGCCGGGCGCCCCTCGCTCGCGTTGACGATTTCTCCGGCGAACAAAGCGTCACGCGCCGGTCCGAAGCCGCTCGTTTCGGCTCTTTTTTCGAATTGCTCGATCAGCTGCCGGTCGAGGTGGGTCTTGGTCCAGTCGAAATAGATGCCGGCCGCGTCGAAGCTCAGCTTGCTCAGCCGGTCCGGCTCGGCGGCGAACAGCTCATCGAGCCGCTTGATCGAGCTTTTGTCCATGGCCGCCGCACATAATGACCGTTCCGCCGTTTGCCAGCCCGCTTGACCTTCAACGCATCGCCGGAAACAAGCGGCCGATGGCCCGGGCGACCCCTCGGCGCAGTCGCTCGACCGCGCGCTCAACGACAGCTGAAAAAAAGGAGAGCGCCGGCTCGCTGCTGCGCTTCGTCGTTGGAGTCGCGATCCTCGCCTGGCTGGTTCGCAGCTTCATCCTCCAGCCGTTCTACATCCCGTCCGGGTCGATGCTCCCGACACTGTACATCGGCGACTATCTGGCGGTCGCGAAGTGGCCCTATGGCTATTCCCGCTACAGCTTTCCTTTCGGCACTCCCTCGTTCAGCGGGCGAATCCTTGGCGCCCTGCCCAGGCGCGGTGACGTCGTCGTTTTTCGCCATCCGGACGAGAATGCCGATCTCATCAAACGCGTCATCGGCCTGCCCGGCGACACGGTGGAAGTCCGCAACGGCAGCGTGATCCTCAACGGACGAATCGTCCCTCGCCAGCCGCTGGGGGCCGCCAAGGTTGAACTCAGTGCCAACAGCCCGTGCCGAGTCATCCCGCCCGCGAGCCCGTTGGTAGCCGCGGTCGATGGCCGCCAATTCTGCCTCTACCGCGCATTCCTGGAGAAACTCCCCGGAGGTCCCAGCTACACCGTGCTCGACCAGGTGGACCACGGGCCCGCGGATGATTTCCCCAGGACCCGAGTCACTCCCGGGCACATCTTCCTGATGGGGGACAACCGTGACGACAGTCTCGACAGCCGCTTCCCGGTCTACGAAGGAGGGATCGGCATGGTCCCGACTGAAAACATGATTGGCCGCCCGATCGTGACCTTCTGGTCGACCGACGGCGGCGCGGCCTGGCTGAAGCCATGGACGTGGTTCAGCGCTCTTCGCTCCGACCGCGTCGGCGATGGCTATACCGGGATCGCGACATGAGCGCGGCCGTCGCTGCATTCGTCCGCGACAAGCTCGGCCATGAACCGCGCGATCTGTCGCTGTTTGAACTGGCGCTCACCCACTCGAGCGTCGGCAAGGACAGCTACGAGCGGCTCGAGTTCCTCGGCGATCGCGTGCTCGGCATGGTCATCGCCCGGGCATTGTACGACCGTTATCCGAACGAGCCGGAAGGCAATCTCTCCAAGCGGTACAACGGCCTGGTCGATCGGGATACCTGCGCCGAGAACGCACGCGAGATCGGCGTGCCCGCTCTGGTCCGTCTCGGCAAGCAAGCGCGCGAGGACGGTGCGAGCCAGAGCGACAACGTCATTGGCGATGTGATCGAAGCGCTGATCGGTGCCTTGTTGCTCGATGGCGGGTTCGAGGCGGCGCAACGCTTCATCCTCGGTCTCTGGGCACCGGACGTCACCAGCCAGCGCCGCGCGCCGCAACATCCCAAGTCAGTTCTGCAGGAGCTGGCCGCAGCGAAAGCCGTCAAGCCTCCGGTCTATGAAGTCGTGGCCCGGACCGGAGCGCACCATTCGCCGACATTCACCGTCAAAGTCGCGGTCCCAACGATCGGCGAAGCGACTGCCGAGGGCACCAGCAAGCAGGAGGCGGAAACCGCGGCGGCCGCGGCTTTGTTGTCCCGCTTGAAATGACCCAGAAAGCAGGCTTCGTCGCCGTGATCGGCGCGCCCAACGCGGGCAAGTCGACGCTGGTCAATGCGCTCGTCGGCCAGAAGGTCGCCATTGTCAGCCCGAAAGCGCAGACCACCCGCGCCCGCCTGATGGGTATTGCTCTCGAGGGCGACGCCCAGATTCTCCTCGTCGACACGCCGGGCATCTTCGAACCACGGCGACGCCTGGACCGGGCGATGGTCGCGGCGGCGTGGACCGGAGCACAGGATGCCGACCTGACGTTGCTGGTCATCGACTCCTCAGCGGGAATCACGCCGCAGGTGGAGCCCATCATCGGCTCCCTCGGCGAGCGCGGGCACCCGCTGATGATTGCGCTCAACAAGGTCGACCTCGTGGACAAGAGCAAGCTGCTCGCGCTCGCGGCTCACGTCACCGAGCGACTGGAGCCGGACCAGATCTTCATGATCAGCGCCTCGACGGGCGACGGCGTGCCCGACCTCAAGCAAGCACTGGCGAACGCGCTGCCGGCGGGCCCGTGGCTCTATCCGGAGGACGAGGTCTCCGACGCCACCGACCGAATGATCGCGGCCGAGCTGACCCGCGAACAGATCGTCAACCAGCTTCATCAGGAGCTGCCATATGCGACCGCCGTCGAGACCGAGACCTGGGAGGAGCGGCCCGACGGCTCGACCGCAATCCGCCAGCAGATATTCGTGGGTCGCGACAGCCAGAGAGCGATCGTCATCGGCAAGGGCGGGCGTCGGCTGAAAGCCATCGGCGCGGCGGCGCGGGAGGAAATCGCGCGGCATCTCGGCCGCCCGGTCCACCTGTTCCTGCACGTGAAGGTCAATCCGCGCTGGGAAGACGATCGCGGCCTTTATCGCGAAATCGGCCTCGAGTGGGCGGACTAGCGCTCCAGCAGCTCTTCGACGAACCGCGGCACCAGATCTCCCGCCTTTCCCGTCCGGCTCTCGTCGAACATATAGCTGCCGAGGCTCGGCTCGAGGTTGATCTCGAGCGTCTGTGCGCCGCGGTAGCGGGCAGTCTGAACGAAGCCAGCGGCCGGATAAACCGCGCCCGAAGTGCCGATCGAAACGAACAGGTCACAGCGCTGCAGCGCCTGTTCGATGCGGTCCATTTCGTACGGCATCTCGCCGAACCACACGATGTCGGGCCGGACGCGGCCGACCGTTCGGCACACCGGACAGATGTTTAAACCGATGCTTCGAGACGGCACTTCGGCTTCGCTCAGCGCCTCCTCCGCATGAGCGGTTGTTTGGCTCCGCTCATCCTGAGGAGCGGCTGAGCCTGTCGAAGCCGCGTCTCGAAGGACCTCGCCCATCGGTCCTTCCCAGCCGAACCGCTCGTCGCATTCCAGGCACCACCCCCTGGTCAGCTCGCCATGCATGTGGATCAGCCGCTTCGAACCGGCGCGCTCATGCAGGTCGTCGACATTCTGCGTGACGAGCAGCAGCTCGCCGGACCATTGCTCGTCGAGGCTCGCCAGCGCTCGATGCGCAGCGTTCGGCTCGACCGTCCCGAGCTTCGCCCGCCGCGCATCGTAGAACGCGTGCACGAGCGCGGGATCGCGCCGGAACGCTTCGGGGGTGCACACATCCTCCACCCGATGACCTTCCCACAGTCCGTCCGGCCCGCGGAAGGTTGCCAGTCCGCTCTCGGCGGAGATGCCGGCGCCGGTGAGGATGACGATGTTGCGAATGCCCGCCATGCGGCGAATCTAAGGACCAAAGCTAATGTCCGCTATGGGTGGAACACGGACGTTAGCTTGATCCCCTCGCGACCGATGCGACTGTGTCCTCGCAAAGCGCACCTTCGCGTCTTATTGTTCTCTCGTAATCAGCTGAAGGATGCCGTTGAAACGGCTTCCATTTACCCCGTGGGGGTTCCACGGTGCCGGCGGCAACTCCGACCATCACCGCAGCGATTTCCGACTGGAGAGCGAGCTCCGTTCGCATTTTCTCCGCAGCGCTCAGCTGGAGCGAAGTCGAAACAGGGTCCGCTGGTCCACCGAGCCGCCCGGTCGTGGCTTCAGCGAAATTCCCAATGATCGAGTTCTGGAGTGTGAGAATGTCAGCAAACGAGCTGAACATGAAAGCATATTGACTGAGTTCGGCGGGAGGGATGTGGTCGGCCACCTGGGTCGACATGGCCGATTGCCACGCGTTCGCTCGCCAAGGGCGCGCCTCGAATGGTGGCTGGGTGTCGTGAAGCTTGCCAATCGCCCTTTTGTCATGGCTGACGATAGCCGCTTCCAACGCATCCACGAATGGCCCCGCGCATTTTCCGAACCGAACGACCTCATCTGACTGGTCGAGCTGATCGTCGATCTCCGAGTGAATCTCAGTGGTGGCGATCTCCACCTTTTGGCGCCACTGCGCTGCTTCGACCAACTGCTCGGCGCCCAACGCGATCAGTACGGCGAGGACGATGATTCCCACTTCGCCCAAAAACTCGCGCCAGCCGTGCAGCGGTTTGGGAAGATGAAAATGCATTCGGGCTGCCCTCGCTGGTACGGGAGCGTAACAGAAGAACTAATGTCCGCAATCAGTCGAAAGCGCACGTCAGCCATTCTCCACCCGATGGGCTTGCCACAGCCCATCCGGCCGGCGGAACGTTGCGAGCTCGCTCTTGCGTGAAACGCCGGCCCCGGTGAGTATGACGATCGTTTCCACACCCGAGAAATCCATGCTGTCCCGCTGGAGCCTCGCTGGCCTGAGCGGAAGAATGCTTGTGCGACTCGGTCATGCGTGATTGTTTCTTGCCCGGACCGACCCCAGCGGCCCAATGAGGAGGGGTATCCATGTACAAAGTAATCCCACTGACTGTCGCGGTCGCCGCCGCGATCAGCATGAGCGGTTGCACGAAAGCAGCGGAAGCAACTGCCGATCCCGCCCAGATTGAACTGTCGATCAGGGCACAGGAAGCCCAATGGCAGAAGGACTATGCGGCCAAGGATGTGAACGCGCTCGCCAGCCATTATGCCGACAATGCGGCGCTGGTCAGTCCGGGCGAGCCGGTGGCGGGAAGCGATGTCGACCGCCGCAAGGCGCTCCAGGCGTTCCTCACCGACGCCAACCTCAAGGTGACCTTCGCGTCGGATACGGTCGAGGTCGCCAAGAGCGGCGATCTTGCCTACAGCCGCGGCCATTATTCCATGACTACGACGGACACCAAAACCGGCAAGCCGGTCGACAGCACCGGCTCCTATCTGACCGTGTACCGCAAGCAGGCGGACGACAGCTGGAAGGCCGTCGAGGATTTCAGCACGCCTGGACCCGCGACAAAATCCTGAACAGGTGCGTTGGTGCGGATGTGACTGAAGGGCGCATCCGCATCGGCATCGGCGGCTGGACCTACCCGCCGTGGCGCGGCGGCTTCTATCCCGACAAGCTCCCGCAGTCCAAAGAGCTGGAATATGCCTCGCGCCAGCTGGGCGCGATCGAAATCAACGCGACCTTTTACGGGCGGCAAAGTCCGAAAAGCTGGGCCGCCTGGGCGAACAGCGTGCCGGACGACTTCCAGTTCGCGGTCAAGGGATCACGCTATGTCGTAACTCGGCCCAAGCTGGCGGACGCCGGCGAAGGGCTCGGGGTGTATTTCGCGCAAGGCATGGCCGCGCTCCGCGACAAGCTCGGCCCAGTGCTGTGGATGCTGGCCGCGAGGCGAAAGTTCGACCGCGAGGACATTGCCGCCTTCTTGAAGCTCCTGCCGCAAACCCTCGACGGCATCCCTTTGCGCCACGTGATCGAGCCGCGCCACGAAAGCTTCCGCGATGACGCGTTCTTCGACCTCTGCCGCGAACGCGATGTCGCCGTGGTCTTCGGCGACGATGATGAATTCCCGTGCATCGACGCCGATACGGCAAGCTTCGCCTACGCGCGCCTGCAGCGCATGCGCGAAGAGGTGCCGACCGGCTATGACGCGGCGTCGCTCGACGGCTTCGCGAAGCGCGCCCGCAAGTGGAGCGAGGACGGCCGCGACGCCTATGTCTTCATGATCAACGGAGCAAAGCTTCGCGCACCGGCCGCCGCGCTGGCCCTGCAGGAGCGGCTTCGCTAAGCAACGGCAATGAGCGGTCCCGTCCAGCCGATCCGCATTGCCTTGTTCGCGCCCAATGGACGCATGGCCAAGGCGATTGCGGCGGCCGTGTCGGACGGGAGCGAGTTCGTGGTCGACAACGCCGATGGGCAGGTGCTCGTCGATTTTTCTTCACCCGTGGGCCTCCAAGCGAGCCTCGATCGGGCGGTCTCCGCCGGCATACCCGTCCTGGTCGGCACTACAGGCCTCGACCAAACCGCCGACGAACGGATCGCGCGCGCAGCGGAGAAGATTGCGGTGCTGAGGGCGCCCAACACCTCCCTCGGCATCGCGCTGCTTGCCGAATTGGTCGAACGAGCCGCCCAAACCCTCGGGCCCGATTGGGACATTGAGATCACCGAAGCGCACCACCGGATGAAGGCCGACGCGCCGTCCGGGACGGCCTTGATGCTCGGCGAAGCGGCCGCGCGCGGTCGTGGAACGTCGCTGCAGGCGGAGCGCGGCCGGGACGGAACCGGACTGAAGCGCGCGCCGGGAGCGATCGGGTTCGCGAGCGTTCGCGGAGGCACGGTCGCCGGCGATCATGACGTGCTGTTTCTCGGCCCGGATGAACGGCTCGTTCTTGGACATCGGGCGGAGAACCGGATGATCTTCGCCCGGGGGGCGCTTGCGGCGGCCCGGTTCCTCGTCGGCAAGCCGGCCGGTCTTTATTCGATGCGCGACGTCATCGGGACCCGCGCCGCTTGAGCGGAGCGGCGGCAACCGAACCCCACGGCCTCGCCCGCCGTCTCACTCTGTTCGATGCCACGATGCTGGTGATGGGCGGAATCATCGGCTCGGGCATCTTCGTCACTCCGTCCGAAGTCGCCCGGCACGTCGGTACGCCCTTCCTGATCGTCGGCGTTTGGCTCCTGGGCGGCGCGGTCTTCGCGCTCGCGGGCGCCTTCGTTTACGCCGAGCTGGCGGTCCGCCGACCGGCGCTTGGCGGGCAATATGCCTATCTTCGCGATGCATACGGGCCCCTGCCCGCGTTTCTCTACGGCTGGGCGCTGCTGCTGGTGATCCAGTCGGGCGGAATGGCGGCGGTGGCGATCACCTTCGCGCGATACGTCAACGGCTTCGCGCACCTCCCGTTGAGCGACACCGCACTTGCGGCCGCCGCAATCGCCTTCCTGACGCTGGTCAACTGCTCCGGCGTCCGCTCCGGAAGCAACGTGCAGAGCCTGCTGATGGTGCTGAAGATCCTCGCCATTGCCGCACTCGTTGGCGTGGGGTTGTGGCTTACTCCAGAGCACGCCTCAGGGCCCGCGGAATCCGCCGGCGGGCTCAGCGGCATCGGCGCCGCGCTCGTTCCGGTGATCTTCTCCTACGGCGGCTGGCAGACGGCGAGCTTCGTCGCCGCGGAGCTGCGAAAGCCCGAGCGCGACCTTGGCCGCGGCATGCTGCTCGGGGTCGGCGGCGTGATCCTCCTCTACACGCTCGTCGTGTTCGTTTGCCTTCACGCGCTGGGACCGGCAGGGCTTGCCGCATCGACCACGCCCGCGAGCGACGTGATGCGGGCTGCCGTTGGACCGACGGGCGCGACCTTCATCGGCGTCGGCATCGCAATCTCGGCGCTGGGATTTCTCAGCCAGGGCATGCTGACCGCGCCGCGGGTCTATTTCGCGATGGCCGAAGACGGGCTGTTCTTCCGCTCCGTGGCGACCGTATCGAAGCGAACCCGGGTTCCGGTGATCGCCATTCTGCTGCAGGGCGCCGTCACCATGGTCATCGCGCTGTCGGGCACCTTCGGTCAGATCCTGAGCTACGTCATTTCAGTCGACCTGATCTTCTTCGCGCTGACAGGCGCCGCACTGTTCATTTTCCGCAAGCGATCGAATGCCGCTGCCTCCTCTGTCGTGCCGGGGCATCCGTTCACGACCATCCTGTTCGTCGGATCCTGCATTCTCGTGATCGTCGCCACAATCTGGAATGCGCCGTGGAACGCGATGATCGGCTACGCCATCCTGCTCGCGGGCGTCCCCGCCTTTCTCTACTGGCGCGGGAAGAGGGAGCGCTCCACCCGATGATTCGGCCACGAGCAATGCAGTCGGGCTACATGCATTGGGCGAAGTTCCATCCGCCGGTTCGCTATTCCCTGACCGGAAGCGAAGTGCCGCATTTCCGGATGGACCGGTTGCCGATCGGCATCGCCGACCTGGACCTCGATGGCGCGAGCCACCCGCGCTACGTGCCGCTGCGCGAGCGGATCGCTGCCCGCTACGGTGTTGCCATGGAGCAGGTCGTCACCGCCGACGGGACGGCGATGGCCAACTTCGTGGCGATGGCGACCCTCCTTTCGCCCGGCGACGAGGTGCTGGTCGAAGAGCCGGCCTACGAATTGCTGCTTGGTGTCGCGAGCTTCCTTGGCGCGGTCATCAAACGGTTCGAGCGCAAGGCAGCGGAAGCCTTCCGCCTCGATCCTGCTGCAGTGGAAGGGATGATTACCCCCGCGACCCGCCTGATCGTCATCACCAACCTGCACAACCCAAGCTCGAACCTCGCCAGCGAGGCCGAACTAGCGGAGATCGGCGACATGGCGGCACGGGTTGGAGCGCATGTTCTGGTCGACGAGGTCTATCTCGACTCCGCCGTCCCGCCCCGCCGAAGCGCGGTCCACGTCGGGCCGCAGTTCATCAGCACGAGCAGCCTGACCAAGGTTTACGGGTTGAGCGGGCTGCGCTGCGGCTGGATCCTCGCCGAACCGGGGCTTGCCGAGCGGATGTGGCGGCTCAACGACCTGTTCGGAGTGAATCAGGCCCATCCCGCGGAGCGGCTCGCCTGCATTGCGTTCGACCGGCTCGACGAAGTGGTCGGGGACACACCGGCCATGCTCGAGCGCAATCGCGAGCTGTTCAATGCCTTTGCCGCGAGCCGCGGTGACCTCGACTGCGCTCCGGCCGAGCATGGTATCACCGCCTTTCCGCGCTGGGCCGGCGGGGATACGCAGCGGCTCGACGATCACCTGCACCGCAAATACGATACGGCGATAGTTCCGGGCCATTGGTTCGAACGGCCCGAGCACTTCCGCATCGGCTTCGGCCTGCCCAGTATCGACTTCGAACAAGCGCTGAGCCGCCTTGGGCGCGGTCTGGACGACTTGCGATGACCCGCGCGCAGGTGTTCGAATTCTTCCGCCGTCTCGCGGAGGCGAACCCGTCGCCGACGACCGAGCTCAATTATACGAACCCGTACACGCTGCTGGTCGCCGTCGTGCTGTCCGCCCAGGCCACCGACGCCAGCGTCAACATCGCGACCAGGCCGCTGTTTGAATACATCGAGACTCCCCGGCAGATGATCGATCTGGGCGAGGACCGGCTGCGCGAGGCGATAAAGACCATCGGCCTGTTCAACACCAAGGCCAAGAACGTCATCGCGCTGAGCGAGGCGCTGATCGAGCGCTACGGCGGCGAGGTCCCTCTAACGCGCGAGGAGCTGCAGTCCCTTCCGGGCGTCGGCCGCAAGACCGCCAACGTGGTACTCAACACCGCCTTTGGCGAGGAAACCTTCGCCGTCGACACGCACGTGTTCCGCGTGTGCAACCGAACCGGCCTCGCCGGCGGCAAAACGGTCGAGGAGGTCGAGGCGAAGCTCGACAAGATCGTCCCTCAGCCATTCCGCCGCGACGCGCATCACTGGCTGATCCTGCACGGTCGCTACACCTGCAAGGCGCGGCTGCCCGAGTGCTGGCGCTGCCCCGTCATCGATCTCTGTCGCTATCAGCCGAAGACTCCTCCGCCCGAAGAACGCGCTAAATCCAGCGCCGCTCGAACCGCGAGCCGAGGGTCGTCAAAAGCTCGTATTGCGAAAGTCCGGACTGCTTCGAGGCCAACGGCAAATCATAGTCGATCTCGACCCAGTCGCCTTCCTTGAGCCCCGGCGCCGCATCCACGCCGACAGCGATCAGGTCCATCGACACCCTCCCGAGCACCGGCAGCGCGTACTCACCCGCAAATGCCGACCCGTGCGACGAGAAGCCGCGCAGGTAACCGTCGGCATAGCCGATATTGAGGATCGCCGCTTCGGTGTCCTCGTGAGCGATGAAGGTCGCGCCATAGCCGCAGCTCTCGCCCTTCGGGATCGTTCGCCGCTGAACGATCTCCGCCTCCACGCGCGCGACCTGGCGGATATTGCCCTCCGCTTCCGTGCGGGGAATGCCCCCGTAGAGCGACAGACCGGGCCGAACGAGATCGAAGCTGTAGTCGCGGCCGAGGCAGATCCCCGCGCTGTTGGCGAGGCTGTAGCGCCGCGCCGGAACCGCCGAGACCACCGCATGAAAGCGTTCGAGCTGCATCGCATTCATCGCGCTGTCCTCGTCGGCGCAGGCGAGATGGCTGTGCAGGGTGTCGATCGTCAGGCCGTCGAACAGACCGATCTCAGTGGGCCTCAGCCCGAGCCGGTTCATGCCGGTATCAATCATGACGTCGCACGGGCGGTTTGGCGCAATCTCCTTCCAGCGAGCGACTTGCTCTGCGGTATTCAGGCAAGGCCGCGCCGCTAGGCGAAGAGCCGCCTCCCCATCAACCGGGCCAACGCCATGCAGAACCACCAGGCTGACGCTTTCCGGCAGATTACCCAGCGCTTCCGCCTCGGCCCACGTGGACACGAAGAAGTCCCGACACCCCGCGTCAATCAGCGTCTCGGTCGTTTCCCGGCCGCCAAGACCGTAGCCGTTCGCTTTAACAGCGGCGCCGGCCGCCACACCGGCGTGTCGGGCGAGCCACCGCCAGTTGGCCTGGAGCGCGGCGCGGTCGACGGTCAGGCGCAGGGCACGGTGCATGGCCATCCCTTTCACCGTTCGTCTCGAGCTTGTCGAGGGACTGTCCTCCCCCTTCGACGCGAACAAACTGCAGTCCTTCGACGGGCTCAGGACGAACGGTTGAGATCTTCGGCGGCTTGCTCCCAATTTCGACCGTCGAACTGCTCAATGGCCAGCTCGACCTGCTCGTCGAGGCAGTTGGCATTCACGCTCCACGCACCGGGGTGCGAACGCGGCTGATAGAAGCTCTTCACCCCGCAATGGCGGCAGAACAAATGCTCGGCCGTGCCCGTCCCGAACCGATAGCTGGTGAGAGCGTCGCGGCCGGTTAGCAGCTCGAACTGCTCATGAGGCACCACCACGTGAAGAAAGCCGGTCATCCGGCAGATGGAGCAATTGCAATCGAGCGCAGGGACCGGCGGATCGGGCAGCGCGGCTTCAAACCGCACCGCGCCGCAATGGCACCCGCCACGAACCTGCATCTCATCCCTTCCCGGTCGACAGGCCGACGCGCCTAAATGCGGGGAACCCGCGGCGCAAGCGGTCAGGTTCGGGAGTTTATTCGTCGGTGTAATGGGGCTCCGGCCGCTCGTGCAGCGCCTCATAATGGACCAGCGCCGGCGTTGGCCCGAATGGGACGGGCTGCCCACCCCGAAATGCCCATTCGCCGCGATCACAATCCCCATTGCGAACATAGCCGTTGATGTAGAGGCGCCGCTTGTGTCCCGACACGTTCTTGCCCGAGCCGTGCACCAGATAGGGGCTCCATAACGCCAGGTCGCCCGGCTCGAGCAGCAGGTCGATCGCGTCGGCCGCTGACAGTCCGACCTCCTCGAGCGCGGAATCGGTCATGGCCGTCCCGAGCGCCTTTT
This sequence comes from Sphingomonas sp., assembly GCA_025981625.1. Next base: position 12,399 of record JAICXF010000020.1, read on the forward strand.
GCGAGGAATCCATGTCGAGATCGCCGCGCAAGTGGCTGCCCGGAATGATCCGCATGCAACCCGACTGCGGCCTGTGCGGGTCGATTGCCAGCCCGGTCTGAACATAAGCCGTGGCAAGGTTGCGATAAGCAGACGCCGGACGCCGGAAGCGGCTGTCCTGGTGCCACGCGAAGTCGCCCAGCGAACCGGGCGCCTTCCAGTGGACCTGGTTGATGATCTGCTTGAGATCGTAGCCGATCAGCGGCTCGAGCAGCTCGGCAAAGCGCATGTCGAGCCGGACCGAATTGAGCACCGGCTGGTGGTATGACGGCCACTGGACCATCCGCACCAACGGCTCGCCTTCCCCCTCCCGCGCGACGTTGTAGAACAGGTTGCCATGACGGAAGCATCGCCCATGAGCGACGCCCTCGGCGTAAATCGCGTCCATCGCCTCGGCAATTTCCTCGATTTCGGCCCGGCCGAAGAAGCCACGCACAATGGCATATCCGTCGCGCCAGTAATGCGTGAGATCCGCTGTCGCGCGGCCCGGTTCATCCCTTCGCAGCGGCTGCGAAGCCATGACATGTCTCCCCTACCCCGAGGGGAAGATACATCAAGTCTTTGACAAATCCATAAATTTGCCGCGCGCGGTGATTATTCGACAGTCACGCTCTTGGCGAGGTTGCGCGGCTGGTCGACGTCGGTGCCCTTGAGCACGGCGGTGTGATAGGCGAGCAGCTGCACCGGCACCGCGTACACCAGCGGTGCGATCAGCGGGTGGACCTTGGGCATTTCGATGGTCGCCATCGATCCTTCGCCCGCTTCGGCGATTCCCTCGGCATCGCTGATCAGCACGATCCTGCCGCCGCGGGCACGGACCTCCTGCATGTTGCTGACGGTCTTTTCGAACAGCGGGCCTGACGGCGCGAGCACGATCACCGGCACCTTGTCGTCGATCAGCGCGATCGGCCCATGCTTCATTTCGCCCGCGGCATAGCCTTCGGCGTGAATGTAGCTGATTTCCTTGAGCTTCAGCGCGCCTTCCATCGCCATCGGATAGTCGGGCCCGCGGCCGAGGTAGAGCACGTCTCGCGCGGGGGCGATCAAATGCGCCATTCCGGCAATTTCCTCGTCGTGGCCGAGCGCCGCGTTGATCGCCGCGGGCGCTTCCTGCAGGTGACCGACGATGTCCCGCTCCTCCTCGCGGCTGAGCCGGCCCTTGCAGCGCGCCACATAAGCCGAGAGCGCCGCCATGACGGCGAGCTGGCACGTGAACGCCTTGGTCGACGCCACCCCGATCTCCGGCCCCGCATGGGTCGGCAGAAGGAGGTCGACCTCGCGCGCCATCGAGCTGGTGGGCACGTTGATGATGCCGGCGGTCCGGACGCCCATCGATTTCATGTGGCGAAGCGCCGCAAGCGTGTCGGCGGTCTCGCCCGACTGCGAAATGACGATCCCCAGCGTGTTCGGCAGCAGGACCGGATCGCGGTAGCGGAACTCGCTCGCCACATCGACCTCGACGCGGATGCCGGCGAACCGCTCGATCCAGTATTTGCCGATCATAGCGACATAGAAGGACGTGCCGCAGGCGACGATCGCCACGCGCTCGACCGCCGCCAGATCGGATTCGGAGGCGGGCAGCGCCACTTCGCCCTCGAACGGACGAACATACGTCTGAAGAGTCTGGGCAACCACGATCGGCTGCTCGAAAATCTCCTTCTGCATGTAGTGGCGGTAATTGCCCTTCTCGACCGGAGCCGACGAGGCGCCGGATTCGACGATATCCCGACGGACCGGATCATTGTTGCGGTCGAAAATCTGGATGCCTTCGCGGCGCACCACCGCCCAGTCGCCTTCGTCGAGATAGGCGATGCGCTGGGTCCAGGGGGCGACCGCGAGCGCGTCCGAGCCGAGGTAATTCTCGCCTTCGCCGTAGCCCACCGTCAGCGGCGCCCCCATGCGCGCGCCGATGATCAGGTCGGGATGGTCGCGGAACAGGATGGCGATGGCGAAAGCGCCGACCAGTCGCGGGAGGACGGCGGCGACGGCGTCCTCGGGAGAAGCGCCGCGCTCCACCTCGCGCGCGACGAGGTGTCCGACGACCTCGGTGTCGGTTTCGCTTTCGAACTTGCGCCCTTCGGCGATCAGCTCATCGCGCAGCGGCTTGAAATTCTCGATGATCCCGTTGTGGACCAGCGCGATCGGGCCGATGATGTGCGGATGCGCGTTGGAGACGGTCGGCGCGCCGTGCGTTGCCCAGCGGGTATGGGCGATGCCGGTCGCGCCGTGCAGCGGATGCTCCCCGAGCTCACGAGCGAGATTGTCGAGCTTGCCTTCCGCCCGCCGCCGCTCGAGCTGGCCATCGTGGATGGTGCAAATGCCGGCGGAATCATAGCCGCGATACTCGAGGCGCTTGAGGCCATCGAACAGCCGCTGCGCGACGTCCGACTGCCCGACGATTCCGACGATTCCACACATGCGGTCGGCCAGCTCCTGTGATCCGCAAACGCTGCAACGCCATCCAGCGCGTAACAATCTAAGGGGAGGCCATGTCGCGCACATTAATCCTCGCCGCAAGCGCGTAGCTCGGAGGACACATGGACAGGTACGATGACCAGCAGACTTATTGCTGCCCGTGCTGGTCTCAATGCGACCGAAGTTGTAAACTTTCCCCGCTCGGGATTTGATAGGGGGTGGCGATGAGCTTATTCATGGGTTTGGCCGTAGCGCTGGCCCAAACGGCCCCCGCACCCGCCACAATTGTCCAGGTGCAGCCGAAAGGCGGCCCGCCGAGCGAAATCCGCCAGGCACCGGATCCGCAGTTATCTCAGCTGCAAGAGGGCATGGGCCTGATCCGCGCCAGTAAACCTGCCGACGCAGCTATCATCTTCGACAAGATTATCGCTGCCGAAGAAAGCCGGAACCGCAACGAGAACCGCCTGATCTTCTCGGCACGATCGACGGAGGAGGCGCTTCTCTATGCCATGATCGGAGCCACTCAGAAGAAGTCGGCGGTAGTGCTCGATGGCACCTGGTCGGCCGCATATTTCGGCAAGGGGTTTGCGCTCGTCGACCTCAATCGTCCGGACGAGGCGAAAGCCTATTTCGACAAGGCAATCGCCCTCGCGCCGATGAATGCGCAATTTCTCGCCGAACGGGGCGAATGGTACAAGAGTCACAAGGATTGGGCGAACGCCTACAAGGATTTCGAAACCGCTTCAGATGCAGCGAATTTCGCACCGGAGAATGCAAAATCATTCGAGCAGCGCCGTGCGTGGCGGGGCATGGCCTATGCGCGCACGGAGCAGGGGAAGCTCGATGAGGCGCGTCAGTTGCTTCAGAAGTGCCTCAAATTGGACGCGAGCGATGACAAATGCCAGCACGAGTTGGATTATGTGAACGGTCGTTCGCCCAAGTCGAACTGATCCGCTCGCTTACTCCGCCGCTTTGCGCGACATCCGTTCGCGGAATCGCTTGGCCCAGCCGGCGATGCCCTTCTGCTCGTTGCGCTCGAGCGCGAGGCTATCGGCTTCGACATCCCGCGTGATGACCGATCCGGCCCCGACAATGGCGCCCTCGCCCACGGTTACGGGGGCGACCAGCGCGGTGTTCGATCCGATGAACGCGCCGGCGCCGATCACCGTGCCATATTTGCGGAAGCCGTCGTAGTTGCAGGTGATCGTCCCCGCGCCGATGTTGGCTTTGGCCCCGACCGATGCGTCGCCGACGTACGACAGATGATTGACCTTGGCGCCCTCGGCGATCTCGGCCTTCTTGAGCTCGACGAAATTGCCGACCCTGGTGTTGGCCGACAGCGTCGTTCCCGGGCGGATGCGGGCGAACGGGCCGATGCTTGCCCCGCTGCCGATCGTCGCGCCCTCGATGTGGCTGAAGGCGTGGATCACCGCGCCGTCGGCGATCTTCACGGCCGGCCCGAACACCACATGCGGCTCGACCGTCACGTCGCGGCCGAGCTTGGTGTCGAACGCGAACCAGACGCTTTCGGGGTCGATCAGGGTTGCCCCTTCGTCGAGCGCCTGCTCGCGCCGGCGGCGCTGCCATTCGAGCTCGAGGTGGGCAAGCTCGGCGCGGCTGTTGACTCCCGCGGCTTCGTAGGGATCGCCCTCGATCACCACTGCCGGGCGGCCTTCGGCTGCGGCCACGGCGACGATGTCGGGCAGATAATATTCCCCCGCCGCATTGTCGTTGCCGACCTTGGTGAGCCAGCGGAACAGGTCGGGCGCGCGCACCGCCATCATCCCGGAGTTGCACAGCCGCACCGCGCGCTCCGCCTCGGTGGCATCCTTATATTCGACCATCTTGGCGATACGGTCGCCCTCGCCGAGGATGATCCGGCCGTATTTCAGCGGATCGTCGGGCGAAGATGCGAGCACGACGACGCCGGGAGCGTCGTCGGCGCTCAGCCGGTCGAGCATTCGGCCAAGGGTCTGAGGGCGGACGAACGGCGTGTCGCCATAGAGGATGATGACCGGGCCGTCGTAGGCGGACAGCGCGTCCGCCGCCTGCTGGACGGCGTGGCCGGTTCCCTTCTGCTCGGACTGGACGGCGACCTCGGTTCCCCTGCCGGCGATCGCCGCCTCGACCTGCTCGCGGCCCTTGCCGAGCACTACGATTGTGCGATCGGCGCCGAGCGCGTCGACCGTGTCGAGCAGATGGAGCAGCAGCGGCCGTCCGGCGATCGGGTGCAGCACCTTGTGCGTGTCGGAGCGCATCCGCGTGCCCTGCCCGGCCGCGAGGATGATGGCGGCGAAACGGCGCTGATCACGCGCGCCGTCACTTTGGCGGTCACTCGGGCGGTCATTCATGGCGCGGTGCAATGGCATGACACAATGCCCCGCGCCAGTTCATTCGCGGAACGAAAAAAGGGCGACCCCGAAGGGCCGCCCCATAACTCTTCGGAAGGATCGCCGATCCTAGAAGATGTTCATGTAATATTCGTTGCCGACGAAGCCCATCTTCTGGATGTGCGCCTTCTTGGTCACCGCGAGCACTTCGTCGACCACCTCGTAACGCGCGGTCGCGTCCGGCTGCAGGTGGAGCTCGGGAACCGGGTTCATCTGCTGGGTCGCGTCGAGATAGGTCCGCAGCTGCTGCAGGGTCACCGGCGTGCCGTTCCACAGCACCTGATCCTGTGCATTGATCGACAGGACGTTCTTGACCGTATTGATCGGCGGCGGGTTGTTCTGGCTGTTGACCGGAAGGTCCAGCTTCACTGCGTGCGTTTGCGGCGGGATCGTGATGATCAGCATGATCAGGAGCACCAGCATGACGTCGATCAACGGCGTCGTGTTGATTTCCATCATCGGTTCGCCGGAATCATTGTCGCTGGTGGTTTGCATCGACATGGTTAGAATTCCTGACTAGCGAAACGCATTACGAGTTGGGCGCGGGGTTGGGCTGCGAGATAAACCCGACGCGCTGAAAACCCGCTTCCTGCATGGTGATGATGGCAGCGCCGATGCACTTGTACTGGGTGTTGATGTCCCCACGGATGTGCGCTTCGGGCATATTGTCTTCGTTGATGTTCTGCACCCCGCCGACCGCCTTGATCTGCGCTTCGAGCTTGTCGACAGCCCGCTTCAGCAGGTCCTTTTGGGTGACCTTGGTCAGGTTCCAATAGACCTCGCAGGTGCCGCCTGGACCGTTGCGAACGGTCAGCGACACGTTTTCGGGCTTGGTCTGCGTCACTTCGTAGCGGACGCTCGGGAGCTTGACCGGGATGGTCTGGATGACGACCGGAACGGTGATCAGGAAGATGATCAGAAGCACCAGCATCACGTCCGTCAGCGGAACGACGTTGATGTCCGACATCGCGGCGTCTTCATCGCCTTCTTGGATTACTTGACCCGCCATACGGGGTGTCTCTTTCCTTCAACGTGGCGAGGGTCCGGCCCGAAAGCGGGCCGGACCCTCTTGCCGATTACTTGGCGGTGGTCGGACTTGCCTCGGTGCCCGTCGCCGTGCGGCCGGTGCGCAGCGGCTCGCTGCCCGGCTGGGTCGGAGCGCCAGTTGACTTGGTCTGCGCGGTCGTCCTGACGTTCGGACCCGTGGTGCCGCCCATGCGCGGCTTCACCGCGCCACCCGACATCATGTAGCCGTGAAGGTCGTTCGTGAAGGCCGCGAGGTCCTCCATGATCGACTTGTTGCGGCGGATCAGCCAGTTGTACGCGAGCACCGCCGGAACCGCGGTGACCAGACCGAGCGCGGTCATGATCAGCGCTTCACCGACCGGGCCGGCGACCGTGGTGATCGACGCATCGCCCGACGCACCGATCTTGATCAGCGCGCGATAGATGCCGACGACGGTGCCGAACAGACCGATGAACGGAGCGGTCGAGCCAACCGTCGCGAGGAAGGCGAGACCTTCGCCGAGGCGGGCGCCGATCGAGCCCTGGCTGCGCGCCAGGCTGTTGGCCATCCAGTCATGCTGGTCGACCGGGTCAGTCAGCTTGCCGTGCTGGTCCTGCGCGGTGAGCGCGTCGTCGACGATCGCGCGATAGGCGCTCTTCGCCTCGAGCTTGGTGGCGCCTTCGCGCATGTTGGCCGAGTTCCAGAAGCTCCCCCGGACCTTGCGGCCCTGGCTGATGATCTTCTGCTGCTGCATCAGCTTGGTGAACAGAATGTAGAAGGAGAAGACGGACATGCCGACGAGGATGATGAACACGCTCCAGCTGATAATTCCGCCCTCGTGAAGGGCGTTCCCGATGCCGAAGTTGGTGTTGGGGGGAGGGGCTGCTTGCATTGCTTTACGTTCCTTTTCGAAAACCTGGGTCTAGAGCTTTAGAAAAAATCAGCCTTCCAGCCGCCACGTGATTGGCGGGGTCGTGATGGTATCCGTCGTCGCCTGGCCGTTGCTGTCACGCGCGGGGACATATTTCGCGCGGCGACGGATGATGTTGCAGGTCGCCGAATCGAGCGCGCTATTGCCGCTCGACCGGGTGATGTTGCAGCCGATTACCCTCCCGTCGGTACCAATCGTGATTTCGGCCTGCGCGGTGCCCTCGGCGCCCGCGGCCTGCGCCGAAGCCGGATAGTCATCGGGGGTGAACAGCGTGCGAAGGTCGCCCTTGGCGCTCTGTGCCGACTGGACCTTGCGCGGCGGTGGTACTGGCGCGGGCGGCGCCGGCGGTGAGATGACCGGCGGGGCGACCGGCGGAATCACCGGCGTGGTCACCGTCTGGATCGGCGGCGGCGGCGCTTGAGTGCGCACCAGCGGCGGCGGAGTCATCGGGGGCGGCGGCACCTTCGGCATATCCTTGGGCGGCGGCGGCGGCGGCTCGGGCGGCGGCGGCTGCTGCTCGATGTCGATAACCTTGAGGTTCGTGGCAGCCTTCTTGATGACGTTGAAAGCAAGGCCCGTAACGATGGCGTATAGAAGCGTTCCGACGACGGCGATCGTGAAGATCCACGCCAGGGTTCGGTTGCCACTGAGATCTGTACGTTGGGCGTAGGACATTAACCCGCAATTCTCCTCGACACACCGTGGGAAACACCACGGCCAGACCGGGTATTTTGACGCTCACCCGCCACCAGTTTTTCCGCGGATGTTGCAAAATGACATCAGCGGCGGGCGCGCCTCCTTATCTCTGCGTCAATGGCGGCGCAACGGATTTTGTTCCACTGGCGGAAGGCCGGAAACTCTCTCTGCCAGCGCGCGCCGCTCAGGCGTCCGGCCAGTGTCCGGCAAACGACGCAATCTCGACCCCGACGCCATGAGCATCGGGATAGACATCGGGTTTCGACAGACGCACGCGAAGCGCCGATATCCCGCGGAAAGCCGCCACTCGCTCGAAGATCGCGTGCGCCAGAGTCTCCTGCAGGTTGTAGCGCCGCGCGGACGCAATCTCCTCGACCTCCTGGCGCAGGAAATCATAATTCCACGCACGTTCGGGGTCGTCATCGGGCGGTACCGACATGTCCTCGAGCCACGTTTCGACGGTCACCAGCAATCGCTGCGGCGCTCCAATCTCGAACTCATGGAACCCGATGTCCACCTGAATGGCGAGCGATTCGAGGATGATGCGCGCGGATCTGACCTTGAGGTCCGCGGGGATCAGGCCCGAAAGTTTCGGCTCGAAGTCGCTCATTGGCGATCCAGAAACTGGACGTCGCGGTCGAGCGCCATGAAGCGCTGGCCGGAATCGATGGTGATCACCTGACCCGTGACCGCAGTCGCTCCGACGAGGTAACGAATGGCCCCGATCACGTCGTCGGGCTCCACTCCGCGGCGCAGCGGGTTGTCGGCATGCATCGCTTGGTAATTCTCCTCACTCTGGCCGGTCGAGCGAAGCATCAGTCCCGGCGCAATGCCGTTGACCCGGATCGACCGCGTTGCGAGCGCGCGGGCGGCAAGCTCGGTCAGGCCGGCAAGCGCCTGCTTCGACAGCGTGTAGCTTAGATAATCGGGGTTCGGCGCGGACAGTTTCGAGTCCAGCAGGTTGACCACCAAAGCGTCTCCTTCGCCATGAACGGCGGCGAGACGATCGATGAGAAGCGCCGGGGCGCGCAGGTTGACCGCCATGTGCCGGTCGAACTCGGCGGCGCCGAATTCGCCGAAGCCGTCCCACGCGAAGCGCGCCGCATTGTTGATCAGCAGCCGCACCGGCGGAAGGCCCGACGCAGCCGCGAAGATCGCATCCGCGCAATTGCCGTCGGCGAGATCGGCGACGACCTTCACCGCTCCGTCGGGAACGCGGTCTGCCTCATGATGGACATGCCCGAGCACCGTCCAGCCGTCGTCGAGGAGCGCCCGGGCGATGGCCGCACCGACGCGCTTGCCGGCTCCTGTCACGATGGCTGTACGATCCGCCATGGCGGCGACTCCTGCCTTGAGCGGGGCGCCGAAGCAATCCAATGACGCGGCCATGCCGGAATCGCGAGGACCTATCGAACTTCAGGGGATCAGCCTTGCCGAGCTCCAGAAGCTGATCGACGAGCGCCGGCTGCCGCCGGTGGAGCGGTGGAATCCCGAGCAATGCGGGCACAGCGGCATGCGCATTGCCCGCGACGGCACCTGGTGTCACGATGGAGTCCCGATCCGCCGGCCGGCGATGGTCAGACTCTTTTCGACCGTGTTGCGGCGCGAGCCCGACGGCCGTCACGTGCTGGTGACGCCAGCCGAAAAGCTCGACATCGACGTTGATTGCACGGCGTTCCGGGCAATCGCCATGTCGCGCGAGGGAGAAGGTCGCGAGCAGCGGCTCGCTTTCCAGCTCGAGAGCGGCGATGCCGTGATCCTTGGGCCGGATCACCCGCTGCGGATGGTCGAAACCGCCGCCGGCCCCTCGCCTCGCATAATGGTTCGCCACGGCCTCGAAGCGGAATTGACCCGGCCCGTCTATTACGAGCTGGCCGAACTCGCGCTCGCGTCAGGGGAGACGGGCGTGTGGAGCGACGGCGCGTTCTTCGCGCTCGCGGACATTGCGTGACAGACCGTTTCGTTCTCACGCGTCGGCTTCGGGAGGGACTGTCCTCGCCCGCGTCCGAGCCGCCGCTGGCCGGCGACTTTCCGGAGCTGCGGGCGCTGGCGGACATCCCGGCGGCCGTGCTGATCGCGGTCACCGACCGTGAAGATCCGGGCGTCATCCTGACCGTCCGCAAGGAGCATTTGCGCACCCATGCCGGGCAGATCGCCTTCCCTGGCGGGCGCGTCGATGCCGGAGAGACTGCGGTCGCCGCCGCACTCCGCGAAGCGCAGGAAGAGATCATGCTCGATCCCGGCGAGGTCGAGGTCGTCGCCGCGCTCGAACCCTATCGGACGGTCACCGGCTATGTCGTGACTCCGGTGCTGGCGGTCGTTCCGCCCGATCTTCCGCTCCAGCCCCACGAGCTCGAGGTGGCGGACTGGTTCGAAGCGCCGCTCGCCTTCCTGCTCGATCCCGCGCATCAGCTGCGGCGAAGCGCCCTGTTCGACGGCCGCACCCGCCATTATTACGAGATCATGTGGAACGAGCGGAGGATCTGGGGAGCGACCGCGGCGATGATCGTCAATCTGTCGCGCAGGCTCGCGTGGTCCTGACCCTCGACGCTGCCAAATGGGGCAGGCAACGCGGCATGAAGCGGCTCCTCGATGCGCTCGGCGCCGACGAGGGACTGACCCGCTACGTCGGCGGGGCCGTGCGCGACGACCTGCTCGACCTGCCGGTCAGCGACATCGACCTCGCCACGCGAATCCCGCCGGATGACGTGGTCCGGAGGCTTGAGGCCGCGCGGATCAAGGCGGTCCCCACCGGGATCGAGCACGGAACGGTGACCGCGGTCAGCGACGGCCACCCGTTCGAGGTGACCACTCTCCGCCGCGACGTTTCGACCGACGGCCGCCGCGCCACGGTCGCGTTCACCGACGACTGGCGCGAGGATGCGGCGCGGCGCGACTTCACGATCAATGCGCTGTCCGCCGACCCGCGCACCGGCGAGCTGTTCGATTATTTCGGCGGTCTCGACGATCTCGAGCAGCGCCACGTGCGATTCATCGGCGATCCCTTGCAGCGGATCGCCGAGGACCATCTGCGGATCCTCCGCTTCTTCCGTTTCCATGCACGCTTTGGTGCTGGCCCCCCCGACCAGGCGGCGCTGGAGGCGTGCACGGTGCGGGCCAATGACCTGATGGCCCTGTCGCGCGAGCGGATTGCCGACGAGCTGTTGAAGCTGCTGGCGATGGCCGATCCCTCGCGGACGGTCAGGATCATGGTCGAACGAGCCATCCTGCGTCCCGTCATTCCGGAGATCGACGCCGGAGCGCCGCAGCGCCTGCAATCGCTGATCGCGTGCGAACGGGCTGCTGATGTCGCGCCGGCTGCGCTCCGCCGGCTGGCGGCGCTGCTGCCGCGAGATCGGTCAACCGCCGAAGCCGTGGGCGCCCGCCTGAAACTGTCCAACAAAGCGAAAAAACACCTCGCCTGCGATGCGATCGAGGACCTCGGCGCCTCGCCGCGGGCGCTCGCCTACCGCGTCGGCGTCGACTGCGCCACCGATCGGCTGTTGCTCGCCGGTCGAACCGAAGACGCGGCAGCGCTGCAGGGATGGCACCCGCCCCGGCTTCCAATCGGCGGCGGCGCGCTGATCAAACGCGGCCTGACCGAAGGTCCCGCCGTTGCCCGCACCCTGAGGGCAATCGAGGACCGCTGGGTCGCGTCCGGGTTCCCTTCAGGCGAACATCTCGACAGGATCGTCGACGAAGCGCTCGGAGAGGCCGCCTAGTCCAGTCGGCTCAGGTGGCGGCAACCGCCGATCGCGGAACGGCGAGCTCGCGTGCCGCATGCACTTGCGCGGCCGGCTGCAAATGCTGCGGGCCGAGGCTTTGGTAGCGCGCAAAAAGGTCGGCGAAATGTTCGTCCATCGTGCGTACTCGGACCGAGCGGATCGCGGTTGCTCGCTGAAGCTCGGGGCCGCGGTCGATGAAGCGGCCAATCGCGCGCTCCAGCGAAATCTTCGATCCGGCGCGATAGATCGTGCCGGCGCCGACAGCGAGCTGGTCGAGCGATGCACCCCGGTCCGGAACGATCAGCGGGAGCCCGCTGGCGCGGGCTTCGGCGGCGACCATGCAGAAGGTCTCGGCCTCGCAACCGTGGACCAGCGCATCGGCGCTGGCGATCAGCCGCGCAAGCTCGCCGCGGTCATCGATGCGGGGAAGCAGCACCACGTGGCCGGAGCGGTCGGCGAGCGCCTGGAGCTGGGGCTGCTTGCGGCCATCGCCGACGAGCAGCATTCCGACCTCGCGTTTCCGTCCGGCCCTGGCGACAGCGCGGATGACCAGGTCCCAGCGCTTTTCCGCCGAGAAGCGGCCGATGCCGAGCAACAGCGTGGCGTCGCGATCGAGACCCAGCGCGGCAAGCGCCTGCTCGCGCACCGCGGCGGATCGGAGGCTCGGAGAGAATAGATCCGCCTCCACGCCCATGCGGATCGTTTCGGCGTTGGCTATGCCGCCGCTCTGAAGCCGCTCGGTCAGCTGCGAATTCGCGCAAACGACCGTGTCGAACATGTGCCCGAGCCCGCGCAAGTGGCGCCAGAACCAGCCGAACCAGCGATCGATGCGGTCGGTCGAGGCGACACCGCCAAGCCAGCGATAGGCATAGGCCGCGAGCGGATCGGCATGCATCACGAGCGACCGCGTCGCCGCGCCCTGCCAGCGGCCGACCATCGTCGCGCTTGACCATGGCGACGAGGCCTCGACGTGATCGGGTTGCCAGGCATCGAGCGCGGCATGCACCGCGGCTTCGTCGTCGAAATAGCGATATCTCTTGTCGACCGGCAGCCGCGGCCCTGGAACGGTCACCAGCACTCCGCCCGATGCGGGCCGGATGACCTCGTGGCGCTCGCCGGGAGCGATCACGATCATCTCGTGGCCGAAGCGCGCCGCCGCGCCGAGTTTCGCCTCGACATAGGTGCGCACTCCGCCGCCGGCGGGCGTGTAAAAAGCGCAAACGTCGGCGATCCGCATCGGCCGTAAGTGGCTGCCCGGCGCGGTGAAATTCAAGTGAAGCTTTGTTAATGGGCTGGCGTCCGGACCGGCTGTAACGCACATGTCGCTCATGCCCCCTTCAGACCGACGTCTGCTTCTCGCGTCCATTCACGACGTCTCGCCTCGGTTCGAAGCCGAAATAGACGCCCTGCGCGACTTGCTCCACCCCCACGTCGGCGAGCGCCTGGCGATGCTCGTGGTCCCCAATCACTGGGGCGACGCTCCGCTGGTTGCCGGCTCGTCATTCGCAACCAAACTCCGCAATTGGGCCGATGGGGGCATCGAGATGTTCCTCCACGGCTATTTCCACCGGGACGATACGCGACACGCCGGCGGCGCCGACCGCCTCAAGGCGCGCCTCATGACCGCAAATGAAGGCGAGTTTATGGCCCTCTCGCGGACGGAAGCGGCGGCGCGCATCGCCGACGGGCGCAAGCTCGTGGAGGACATCGTCGGAACGCCGGTGGCGGGATTCATCGCCCCCGCCTGGCTCTACGGCAAAGGAGCCATCGAGGCAGTCGCCGATGCGGGGTTTCCCCTCGCCGAAGACCATTTTCGAGTGTGGTCCCCAGTGAGCGGCCAACGGCTCGCGCGCGGGCCGGTGATCACCTGGGCGAGCCGGACCAGGATGCGCCTGGCCTCGTCGCTCGCCGCCGCCGCCGCGCTTCGGCGGGTGTCGCCCGATGTCCTGCGCATCGGAGTCCATCCGCCCGACGCGCGGCATGCTGTTCTGGTAAGAAGTATCGACAAGACGTTCCGGATTGCCGCGAGGAAGCGGCCGCCGGGGCGTTACGCGGACTTGCTGACCGGCCGCCGGCGCGATTTCCAGTAGGCGATCGCGTCGCTGGGCTCGAGCGGCCTAGCGAAATAGAAGCCCTGGCCCGAAGAGCAGCCGAGCGTCGCAAGCGTGGTCGCCAGCTCGACCGTTTCCACCCCTTCGGCGGTGGTCGACATGCCGAGCGCTTCGGCGAGGCTAAGCACCGCGCGAACGATCGCCACGGCGTCCGGGTCGATCATCATGCCCGACACAAAGCTCTTGTCGATCTTCAACACGTCGATCGGCAGGCGCTGAAGATAGGCAAGGCTCGAATAGCCGGTGCCGAAATCGTCCATCGCCACGGTTGCATTGAGGGCCTTCAGCGCCTCGAACACACGCGTCGCCCGCGCCGGGTCCTGGACGATCGAGCTTTCGGTCAGCTCCATCGTCAGCCGGTCGCCGCTGAGACCGGTCGACTTGAGCGCGCTTTCGACCATTCCGGGGATATCGTCCCGTGCAACCTGGATCGCCGACAAGTTGACGCCGACGTAGAGCGGAAGCGTCTCGCCTTCGCTCTGGTCCCAGCTCGCCAGCGTCCGCGCCGCCTTGTCCATCGCCCAGCGGCCAAGCTGCAGGATCAGGCCGGATTCCTCGGCAACCGGAATGAACTCGGTCGGGCTGATCTCGCCCCGGTCCTCGTGGAACCAGCGGGCGAGCGCCTCGAAGCCGGCGACTTCTCCCGATTTCAAATTGATCAGCGGCTGAAAGAAAAGCTTCAGTTCATCCTTGTCGAGCCCGCGCCGAAGCTCGGTCTCGATCGAGAAGCGGCGGCGGGCCTCGGTCGCCTGTTTGGCCTCATAGACCTGCGGCTTGCCTGCCGCCTTTGCCTGCTTGACCGCGAACTGCGCGTTCCTGAACAGCTCCTCCGAGTCTTGCCCGGCGTGCATCAGCGCAACGCCGATCGCGCATTCGACCCGAATTTCGAGCTCCGACAGCTTGAACGGGGTCGTCATCACCTGCTGGATTCGCTCGGCGGCCTTGAGCGCGTCCTTCACGCCGCGCCGAAGCGACACCAGCACGCCGAATTCGTTGCCCCCGGTCCGGGCCAGCACATCGCCGGCACGCAAGGCGAGGATCAGGCGGCGCGCGAAGGTGATCAGCAGCTCGTCGCCGGCAAGGCTGCCCATCGATTCATTGATCCGGCTGAACCGGAGCATGTCGACAACCAGCACCGCATGCTCGAGGTCGCGGGCAACCTTCAGGCCGGCGGTCTCGATCGCTTCCGTGAAAGCAAGCCGGTTCGGCAGGCCGGTCAGGCTGTCGCGCAGCATCTCGGCGCGAAGCGTGCGCTCCGCCTGGACCTCGACGGTGCGATCGACGACGCTCAGCAGGCAGCGGGGGAACGGCAGCTTGTTCCTCGGCAGCGGCGCGAGCTTGAGCCGGAAGAATTGCGCGGAAACCCCCTCGCCCTGCTTGAAATCGAGTTCCCCGACCGTTTCCTCGCCAGCAAAGTAGTTCTGGATCAGGTCGGCGATGCGGCCCTCTTTCAGGCACTGCGCCTCGTTCCAGTCGAGCGACGTGCAATTCGACTTTTTCACGGTCTCGGCGAAGCGGCTGTTGTGCGTGGCGACCTTGAGACTGCCATCGTCCAGCCGTTCGATGACGGCGGCGGCGATCGGGAGCGCGTCGAGCAGGCTGAGATCGCCCGCCGTCGCAAGGTGCGGAGTGGCGTTCAATCTGTCCGTCCGGCGGAACCTCGGGATTCCCCCCGACCGGGTCGCTGCAGCCTGCATGTCAGCGTCTATGCGCAAGAGGGGTTAATTCCGAGTATCTTTTTCCCTCTATGACGGCGACTTAAGCGCGCGGTTAACGACTCATCCGAAACGGTTGCTTCTCGGGAAGCCGATCGGCGGGAGACGCCCGGCCGCCCCCCGCGCGGCGCGCCACGGGCCGAGGTCTGTTTCGGTGCGAATTCTTCCGCTTTCGCCGCCCAGAGGCCAGCTCAGCCCTTCCGAGGCCGTGAACGCAATCGCGTCCGACAGGCCGCCGTCGCGGTAGCGCTGGAGCGTTACGCCCTGGCCTCGCGCAAGCTCGGGAAGCTCGCCGAGCGGGAAGACGAGCATCTTGCGATTGTCGCCGACCACGGCGACGGCATTCGCTTCGGGCGGAACCACCCGCACCACGGCGACCCTCGAGCCCGGGCGCACATTGACCAGCTGCTTGCCCTTGCGGGTCTCGGCCAAAGTCGCATCGCCGGTGGCAAGGAAGCCCTTGCCGTCCGAGGAGGCGAGCAGCAGCTTCATGTCGGGGCGCATCACCAGCAGCTGAACGATGTCGACCTCGGCGTCGAGATCGATGAACAGCCGGACCGGCTCGCCGAAGCCGCGCGCGCTCGGCAGCTTATCGCCGGCCAGCGTATAGACCCGTCCATTGGACGCGAAGAGCGCAAGCCGGTCGGTGGTCTGGGCGTGGAAATGGATGAACGGCCCATCCCCCTCGCGCCACTTGAGCTCGCCCACCTGGTCGAGCGCGAGATGCCCCTTCATCGCCCTGATCCAGCCGCGCTGCGACAGGATGACGGTGATCGGCTCCTTGTCGATCATCGCCGACCAGTCGATCTCGCGCGCCGGCGCGGCCTGGGCGAATTGCGTCCGCCGTTCATCGCCGAACTTGTCGCGGACCTTCTTCAAGTCACTCCTCAGCCGTCGCCACTGGAGGGCTTCTTCGGCTACCAGTTTGGTGAGGTCGTCGCGTTCGTCGACCAGCGCCTTGCGCTCGCGGCCGATCTCCATCTCCTCGAGCTTGCGCAAGCTGCGCAGCCGCATGTTGAGGATCGCCTCGGCCTGGCGGTCGCTCAGCGAGAACTCGGCCATCATGACCGTCTTCGGCTCGTCTTCGGTGCGGATGATCTCTATCACCCGGTCGAGGTTGAGATAGGCGGCGAGGAACCCTTCGAGCAGCTCCAGCCGGTCGTCGATCTTGCCGATCCGAACCTCGGACCGGCGGACCAGCACGTCCTTCTGGAACGCGAGCCACGCCATCAGCGCTTCCTTGAGGCTCATCACCCCGGGGGTTCGCGTGGCGTCGAGCACGTTCAGGTTGAGCGGGAAGCGGATCTCGAGGTCGGTCAGCTTGAACAGGCTCTCGAGCAGCAGCTCGGGATCGACGGTCCGCGCCCGCGGCTCGATCACCACCCGGACCTGCTCGTCGCTTTCGTCGCGGACGTCGGCGAGGATCGGCAGCTTCTTGTCCGCGATCAGCTGGGCGATGTCCTCGATCAGCTTCGACTTTTGAACCCCGTAAGGAATTTCGCTGACCAGCAGGTGCCAGCCGCCGCCCTTCTCGCGCTCCACCTCGACTTTTGCCCGAAGCCGGAACGCGCCGCGCCCGCTCGCGTAAGCGGCGGCGATGCCGTCGCGGCTGTCGACAAGAACGCCGCCGGTCGGGAAATCCGGGCCGCCGACGAAATCC
>JAICXF010000091.1 GCA_025981625.1 Sphingomonas sp.
GCTGCCGCTCTCGTAGGTTCGCACCTGAAATCCGGAGGTTTTCAGAGCGAAGGAAACGGACCGGCGGATCGCGTCATCATCATCGGCGACATGGACAAGTCGCTGCTCATCGCTGCTCATGACTTCGCGTCTCCGCTGGGCAAGGTGAAGTGAAATGCAGTGCCGCCGTTCTCGCCTGGCTCGAACCAGATGCGACCACCATGGGCCTCGACGATGGTCCGGCAGATCGACAGGCCGATGCCCATGCCGTTCTCCTTGGATGTGACGAAGGGCTGGAAAAGCTGCGGTGCGACGGCCTCGCTCATGCCTGAACCGGTGTCCGCAATGGTGACCTCGACCAGGGCGTCACTCTGGCGCGCCGTGCTAACGGTCAGGCAACGCAGCTCACTGGTCATCATTGCATCGATCGCATTGCGGATGAGGTTGACGAGTACCTGCTGGACCTGGATGCGGTCGACGAATACGAGATCGGCGAAGGGATCTAGCGACTGCTGGACGTCGATCCCGTGCTCGCGCGATCCGACCAGCGCCAGCGCATTCGCTTCGTTGATCAGGCGCTGCAGGCTTTCGACTTTCCGCTCCATTTCGCCGTTGCTCATGAAATCGCGTAGCCGGCGGACGATCTGCCCGGCGCGAACGGCCTGCTCGGCGGCTTCGTCCAGCGCTTCCCTGACCATCGCCAGTGCCTCGGCGTCGGGCTCGCTGTCGAGGAGGTCGCGAGCACTTTCGCAGTAAGTGGCGACCGCGGTCAGCGGCTGGTTCAGCTCGTGCGCGAGCGAGGAGGCAAGCGTGCCCATCTCGCTAACGCGGCCGACGTGGGCGAGCTCCGACTGAAGATCCTGGAGCCGATGCAGCGTTTCCTGCCGTTCGGTCAGGTCGCGGATAAAACCGGTGAAGATTCGCCGCTCGCCAAGCCAGGCTTCGCCGACCGAAAGCTCCATCGGGAAGGTGCTGCCATCCCGGTGCAGCCCGGTCGTGACCCGGCCGATGCCGATGATCTTGCGCTTGCCCGTGGTGAGATAATTGGTGAGATACTGATCGTGCCGCTCGCGGTCGGGCGACGGCATCAGCAGCTTGACATTACGGCCGACAACTTCGTTTTCCTGGTAGTCAAACATCTTCTCGGCGGCCGCGCTGAAGGAGAGGATGATTCCCTGCTCGTCGATGACAACCATGGCATCCGGGACGGTGGCCAGAATAGACCTTAGATGCGCCTCAGCCTTGAGCCGCATGTCGGAATTGGGCGTGTTCATCGCGTTCGGCATAGCAATTTGCGAACCGAAGCGCAGGTTCCGGGGATGTGGGTAATCAGGAAACTTCCTTATCCAAACGGCCGGCGGCGACTGCTACCTAAGTGTCGAAATGGACAAACTCGATCCCAAATCTGACGGCGGCGAACTTCAACCTGGCGGCGTTGACCTGGCCCGCCGCCTCGCACGATACCGCCGCCGCGTCGAAGCAGAGGGCCGGCAGCGATCGGTGCACGCTATCGACCGGGCGATTGAAGACGCCGCCGGCGACCCCGTGCAGCCACTCCGGGATAATACCTAAGCAATCTTCCTGATTCTGGCCGTGCGCGGCCAATTCTAGATGACGCGAGCAACGGCCGAGCGGTGATCGCTCGAGCGACAAGGAGCTGAGTAATGAACGCCCCCTTCATCGATCTTTCGGTTCACCATCGCCCGAAGGGCCTGTCGGACCGCGTAGCCTATGGATTCACCAAGGTTCTCCGCTGGACCGCCGACACGTTCTTCGCCGAGCGCTACGGCCACCGCGCCGTCGTCCTGGAGACCGTCGGCATGATCAGGGCCCGCGAACGTGGTGCACGGACTACCGGCTCTCCGGGCGCGCGGCGACGCGAGCCTCGCGGCTTCGTTGTCGGCCTGATTGTGATCGCTGGCATAGCACTGCCGTGACGATGAGCAGTCCCGCTAGGGCCGCAATGACTTAGCTGGTTCGCGCCGGCGACTGCATGGAGCCTCGCGGATCTAATGGCGGTCGGACCGCTGGATCACGAGAATGTTACAGCTCCGCGTTGGGGCGTTCGTCAGCAGGGTGCGGATGCGTTCACGTCTTTGGACTGTTCGCGGAGGGGCGCTCGCCGCTCATCTCCTTCATCATTTCCTCGTGATCTTCCGGCGCGCTCGCGACGGCGGCCTTGTATTGCTCCGGTGACATCTTCGGCAGCTGCTGGAGAAATGCCACCATATCCCAGATCAATTCGTCATCGTGAGTTTTGCCCCACGCCGGCATCGCAGTGAGCTTGACGCCATGCTTGATGACCCAGAACTGCTGCGCGGCCGTGAGGTCGGTTCCGCGAGCGAGCTCCGGCGCCTGCGGATAGAGGCCTTGGCTGAGCTCTGACCTTTCGACGCCAGGGCCGAGATGACAGCCGGTGCACATCTCGGCGTAAAGCCCCGCTCCGGCGGCGATGCGCCTGGGACTGTTGAGATCTGCCGGTAGTTTGATGGCGCGCGATCGGCGCTCGATCGACCGTTCCCGAAGCTCCTGCAGCGCATTGTAGACGAGCGTCGAATGGGGCGCATCCGCGCCAATGTTGTAGAAGCCGCCATAGATGAAAATTGCAGCGAAGGCGGCGAGCACCAGCACGACGACCAGCACAAACGCTGTGCTCGGCAAATGACGACGGCGATCCTTGGCCATGATGCATCCTTCGCTCATTCGAGTTTCAGGCGGGCGAAGCCCATCCCCGCGATTGGCTAATCCC